>JAHIWF010000003.1 GCA_018815555.1 Spirochaetota bacterium
CCAGTAAAACATCCACTTTTTCAAAGATCATGGGATACTTAAGCGGCTTGTCATCGCCTTCGGGGACACTCAAAATAGCGATATTTTTAACGGCTCCGGTATCATAGGCAACCGGACAAATCAGATTTCCGATGTTTTCCAAGAAGACTAGATCCAGATCCTCGATACCCAACTCGTCCAGCCCGCCTCTGGCCATGGTAGCGTCCAGATGACACAGGCCGCCGGTATGCATCTGCACCGCCTTGCCTCCGGCACGAACAATAGCTTGTGCGTCCACATCGGAATCTACATCCGCTTCAATGACGCCAATGCGCAGGACTGACTTCAACACCGAAACAGTACGCGCCAGGGTTGTAGTTTTACCGCTGCCGGGGGAAGACATCACATTTATGAAACAGGTATTGTGCTTTTTAAGAAAAGCTCTTGTTTCATCGGCGGTCTTTTTATTGTCTTCATGAATATTTTTCTTGATGGTAAACACCTTCAGTTCATTCATTTACAGAACCTCCATAGTGCCAAACGATTGCAGTATATGAAGTGAAAAAAACTAAGACAATACCGATATTTTTTACCCGAATTGAATTTAAATACTTTAGCAAGGTGTTTACAGGCCGCTATAAGCTTCCCAGGCTGCCGATAGCTTGACTTTGCGGCAGGATACGGCATAAGGTGCAAACAGATACCCAAAGTAAAATAATCTAGCGGCTTAGCTTTGCATTCAAAAAATGCATAAACAGTCTTTACTTATGGAGGATGAACTATAGACAGCGCCGCAAAACTAAAGATACTCCTGGCCGGGCAAAGCTGCGGGGTTTCAGCAACCTGTACAAAACATGGTATATCCAGAACCCTTTATTACCGCTGGCTGAACCGCTACAGGAGCCAGGGCATGAAAGGCCTGGAAGCAGTACAAAAACAGTTCACACCGGAAAATAAAACGAACCCTGGACTGGTACGGGTCATCCTTAACATTATCAGCAACAATCCGGCCTTTGGTCCGCGGGAAATATCCTACCGGCTGCAAGCAATGGGGTACCGTATCAGCGAATCCGGTGTGTACAACGTTATGCGCCGGGAAAATCTTTCTACAAAAGCTCAACGCGTAAGGTTCTCCACCCAAAAAGAACATAGACCTTTGCATGCGGTTCCCCGGTTCAGTACCTACTCCAGCGGTGAATGCTGGCTTTTCTGGAGCCATTTCTACGGAGATTTTGCAGAAACCGGAACACTGTACGAATACACCATCTATGATCTCAAAAGCCGCATAGCCTGCAGCCGGCTGTATAGCAGCATGAATTTTGACCACTTTATCGACCTTTTGACAGCGGTCGCCATACCGGTGGCTCAATCCCTGAAACTCGATACGAAGTGCTGGTGCGTGTTTGACGACAGCCGTGCAGAAACCCAAAAACCAGAGCGCGGCTACCGGCAGCTGTACGACATCGCCTATAGAAACGGTTTTGATGTACAGATCCACGCACTGAAAAACAGCAAGGACAAATTTCTAAACCAGATACATGCCTCAATGCAGGCCTACACCAAGCAGGCGCTGACAACCTTAATGCCGCTGATACAGGAGCCTGCAGATTTTCGCACCTTAAAGGTCCAATTGCAGAATCAGCTTCGTGAATACAATATGAGCATCCGGCAAAATTATAATGGAAGCTTTCTGTCGCCCCTGTCTTATCATGCCAGCATGACCAGGGGCGAAACAATCCTTCCGGTATGGGCCTACATGGAACGAGAATATTAGGAGTCGCACTGTGCACGTTGCAATAATCGGCGGAGGATTCAGCGGCCTGCTCGCAGGATACCTTCTGAAAAAAAAGGGCATACAGGTAACAGTTTATGAAAAGGAAGAGTTCCTGGGCGGCCACTGTCGCAGTCTTATTGTCAATAAGGAGACCATTGAACTTGGCACAGTATTCAGTTTTAACGATTCCATACGCTCCCTGCTCCTGGAACTGAACGTTGATTTCCGGGAACAGTTCACCTACAGAAATTTCATAGACGACCATTTTTCCAGAGTAGAACAACTGTCCCGGCATGAGGTGGCACAACTTATTGAGGAACTTTCCCGACTCGAAAAAATACTTGCCAGATTTACCCCCGATCTCAATGTTGCGCGCTATGGTTATATCCACCAGGATTTGCTTGTTCCTGTCTATGA
>JAHIWF010000069.1 GCA_018815555.1 Spirochaetota bacterium
GCCGGCCGGCCCGGCCGCGGTCGAAGCCCTCTGGCAGATACTCATCCCGATCTTGCGCCTCGACAAAGCCGACCCCGCCAAATTCTGGGTGGAGCACGGCGATGCCCTGGCCGCCCGTGCCGACAAACTGAATGCCCTGCGCCTTAAAGAAATCTCCTTCAAGGGTCCGGGCACCGATCTGACTATCGGCCTGATGGATGTATCCCTATGGCAGGGTGGTCCAAGCAACACCAAAGGCGGCGTACGCTTCAGCCCCAATATCCCCACCGAAGAAGTGTTTACCAGCCCCGACTACCGTACCGCCAACGGCCGCGCCGCCTTCACCTGCCCGGTTTTCGTGCCCACCATCGGCCGCACCATCAAAGGCGGCTGGCTGCAGTTTAAAGACGGCAAAGTGGTCTCCCACGGCGCGGACGAAGGAAAAGACGTACTGGATACCTATTTCAGTATGGACGAAGGCGCCCGTTTCCTGGGCGAAGTAGCCCTGGTGGATACCAGCTCGCCGATCTTCCTGTCGCGCAAAACCTTTTATAACATCCTGTTCGACGAAAACGCCTCCTGCCACATCGCCCTGGGCTCGGCCTACCCCGGCTGCATGAAAGGCGGCAGCACCATGAACGAAGAACAACTGCGTGCCGCCGGCGCCAACACCTCCTCGGTGCACACAGATTTCATGATCGGCTCACCCGAAGTGGAAGTAAGCGGCACCGCCCACGACGGCCGGGTAATTCCCATCATCAGCAAAGGTAAATTCACGATATAAAACCGGGCGCCCCGGTGCTGGAACAAACACCGGGGCTAGCCAGGCACCCGCAACCGCACAGCTAACACTGCAGGCAGCGGTCGGTAACCGGTACACGAGCCACTGTCGGCCGCTGCCGGTTGACCGCGCCCCACTGCCTGGCGGCCACAAAAGGAGCAACCCATGAGCCCGCAAACCATCCTGGCCATCCTGCTGGCCGCCACCGCCTTCAGCTACTTCTTCGAGCAAAGCCTGGCCTGGCTGAACATCGCCAGACCACGCCAGGACATAGACCCGCGGGTGCGCGAGTACTTCGACCCCGAACGCTATGCCAAAACCGTCAGCTACCAGAAAGACAAAACCCGCCTGGCACTAATCACCGCCAGCCTCTTCACAGCCGCAAACCTGCTGCTGCTGGCCTTCGGTACTTTTGGTTGGCTGGAAAACCAGCTGGCAGCCTCCATTGGCAGCCAGTTGCGGCGCGCGCTGGCCTTTTACGGCATCTTGTACCTGGCCATGGACCTGGCCACCCTGCCCGTACAAATCTACGCCACCTTCCGCCTCGAAGCCCGCTATGGCTTCAACCGCACCACCCCCAAGCTCTTTATCGCCGACAAAATCAAAAGCCTCATCCTGAGCGCCTTGCTGGGAGCGGCCGCCATCAGCGGCCTGGTTACCCTGGTGCAGAAAATGGGGCCCAATTTCTGGATCTGGTTCGCCGCCGCCGCCATCCTGTTCATCCTGCTGATGAACATGTTCTACACCAGCCTCATCGTTCCCCTGTTCAACAAATTGCGGCCCCTGCCCGAAGGCGAGCTGCGCAACGCCATAGAAGCCTACGCACAAACCCAGAATTTCCGCCTCACCGGCATCTACGTCATCGACGCCTCCAAGCGCTCAAGTAAATCCAATGCCTACTTCTCCGGCATCGGCCCCAAAAAGAAAATCGTCCTCTACGATACCCTCATCGAAAAACACAGCATAGAAGAACTCGTAGCCGTCCTGGCCCACGAAGTCGGCCACTACCGCCACAAGCACATCATCAAAAGCTTCATAGCCTCCGCCATGCAAATCAGCCTGATCCTGTGGGTCTTCTCGCTCTTCGCCGCCGCCCCCGCACTATCCCTCGCCCTCGGTGCCGACCACTACGCGCTCCACCTGAATCTGCTGGCCTTCGCCATCCTGGCCGGCCCCATAACCAGCTTCAGCAGCCTGTTTTCCATGGTCACCAGCCGCCGCTACGAGTACCAGGCCGACGCCTTCGCCGCCCGCACCACCAGCGCAGCCGCCATGTCCAGCGCCCTCATCCGCCTCAGCGCCGACAACCTGTCCTACCTGTACCCGCACCCGGCCTATGTCTTCTTCAATTACTCGCACCCGCCCCTCTTGCAGCGGCTGGAGCATTTGGGAGTTTGATAAAGGCAGAAACTTGAAAGCTTGTGGGGAGAGTAGTTCATATGGCATACGAAAGTGCTTACTCCCACTCGGTTCGTGATCTTCGTGCACAGTAATTTGATCCTTACATGGCTTACGAAACGAAATTAAAAGGACGGCTTATCTAATGGCTTTACTATCCACTCAAGGATATCACGTAAGTCAATAATATCTTCGAACATAGCAGCGAAATCAGTCATGAGCTTTGGGACTCCTTTTGCTATTAGACTAAAGCTACTGATCTGTTTCATACTGCCTGCTTTCTGCGGCACTAGCTCTACGAGCAGAAATAAAACGGATATACTATGTGCCGTCCGCAGTCTGCATTGAATACACAACGAGGCTATTTATCTTGATTAAAGGAGTTAAGGGCAATGGCGGAAGAAAAATTCCCTATCTCCAAATTTTTACAGCTCCCTTCACCATGTCCAAAGAACAGTAAGCAAAAATGAAACAATTTATACCTAGAAAGTATATGATTCAACCAAACAAGTGCGTCTTCCTGAGGTTATAAAGTTGATGAGTTGATTGAGAGAGGAAATCAATTACCGTTCGGTTTAAAACCAGATTCCAGTAAACTAAAGAAAATTTCGAAATGACAGGTTCATTCAGCTACGTCATCCTATCGTCGGCCGATACCTTCAGTATCCTGGATAGCAATCATAACTACGGCGGAATCAAGAAAGGCAGCATCCTTCTGGGCTACGACTAGCCAGAAGGAGAAATTCTAAAACGCGGCGCCAGCACGCCTGGAATGCAGGTTGCTGACGCCAGAAAGCACAGAATCAGTTCTGGATGGTCAAGGTAAAGGTACCGCTAAAGGTTTGGTTACTATCATAGACGTACATCTGGCCGGACACAGTGGTATCAGTAATGGCAGTGATCTCGTAACCGCCTTCGGCCATAATGTAATTGGTGGTGCCATCGTAGTACGTAACGGTTTTGGCATTGGCTAAGTCGAACAAGTTGAAGTCCAGGCGGACTTCACCTACTACCAGTGGATCAACAGTGAATGTGATGCTCGTGTCTGCGATACTCCCTTCCATAGAGACAAAGCCACTGCTACTGATGGTGCCAGAGACGAGAGTCCAACCTTCAGCCCCACCCAAACCTTCCAAAGGCTGCTCACTGTAATTGATAGGCATTTCACATCCGCCTAACACTACAAGCAAAACTAAAACTCCAAAAATTGCCGCTACTTTGCGCATACACGCTCCTTAGAAATATATTGCTTTCATTATACTGCAACTTCTAAGTAAAAATCAACAATCCAATCGATTCACGCCCTACTGTCAAAGTCATCTGTAAGCAGGATCTTCTTTGTCAACATAGACTACACTTGACGAAAAATCAGGCATGCAAATACCTTGACATCACTAATAATGCTGATGATCAGGTTAGGTCACTAGCCAACGCTTACCCAGTTGCCGGACACGTCAAAATCCTTATAGATATTCGATAAGTTACTAGAAACATTAGGTAACTTTATCAAAACGAATTTTTGGTATTATAGTTGGTATACAAGGATGGCATTCTAGCAGCCGCTATTATCAAGCCCCAATATATTACCGACGCTAAAGGCCTGAAAACTAGAGTATTGCTCATGTTCGAATACCAGGCCGACTCCGGCTGGCGCAACAAAACAGGCCTGTTGCCGGAATTTGCACTGCAGTACAGGCTTTAGGCCAATCACCCTGCAATTATCAACACTTTATCATCAATTACAGATACCAAAACTGGCACTTATTTCCAGCTTTATCGACCAGCTTGGCACCAGGACCCGAAAAATCGGCAAGCTAAATATTGCTGGCAGAAATATTTAGAACAGCACCCGAATTTGCTGAATCAATATCAAATACATATACGGGATACACGTCGGCAAATTCAGAGTGTGCCTCAGAGACCATAAGGTTTATTCCAGTCGCAGCGGCATTTCGCAGGCTCTCTTCTTCAATAAATTTCCATTGGTAACTTATCTGCGTATATTTGCTGCCATCGTTCTGAAACTCAAAAAAAGCGTACAGAAGCCCCTCATAATTAGATTCCGGATTATAAAAACCGGGAGCAGATAA
>JAHIWF010000070.1 GCA_018815555.1 Spirochaetota bacterium
ACTTCTTCGGTGCTCATTTTCATATACAGAACTGCCAGGGCAATAGCCAGCGGAATGGACTGGCTGTAGCAGGAGCCTGGATTAAAGTCACTGGCAAGGGCTACCGCACAGCCGTTGTCGAGCATGGCGCGGGCGTCGGCATAGGGTTCGCGCAGTACAAAAGCGGTAAGCGGCAGGCAGGTTGCGATAGTGCCGGCAGCGGCCATGGCCTTAAGGTCGTCGATAGAGGCTTTTAACAGATGGTCGGCGCTGGCGGCTTTCAGCTCGGCTGCCAGGCCGGCTCCGCCGATGCGCTCAATTTCGTCGGCATGCAGCTTCAGTTCGAAGCCCAGACTGCGGGCTGCCTGCAGGTAACGGCGGCTGTCTTCCAGTTCGAATACGTTTTTTTCACAGAAAATGTCGCAGAAACGGGCGATTCCCTGTTTTTTAACCGCTGGCAGCACATCAGCTATCAGATAGTCGATGTACTCTGAAGGGCGGCCTTTATATTCGGCCGGGGTGGAGTGGGCCCCCATGAAGGTTGGAATGATGTCTACTGGCTGGTGGCCGTCGAGCTGGCGCATTACTTCCAGCTGCAGGAGCTCGGTTTGCAGATCCAGGCCATAGCCTGATTTGCCTTCGACGGTGGTTACTCCCAGTTCCAGCATGGTGTCGAGCCGCTTGAGCCCGATCGGCATCAGGCCGTCGAGGCCGGCGGCCCTGGTGGCGCGCACTGAATTGGCAATGCCGCCACCGCGCTGGTGGATTTCCATGTAAGGAACGCCCTGAGCGCGCCACAAAAATTCTTCGTCCCGGTAGCCGCCGAAAACAAAATGAGTATGGGAATCTACAAAACCCGGTATTACTGCCTGGCCCCGGGCATCTATCACCTCCGGAGCTGGGCCTTGTATTGGCGGCAGTTCTTCGGCTGGTCCAATCCATACGATCCGCTCTACATCCACAGCAATTACCGCATTGCGCAGTATGCTCAGTTGGGCAGCATCTGCTCCGAAACGGGCGTCCTGGCCGTTTGGAGTAGCCAGTTCGCCGATATTGCTTATAAGCAGGGTGGCTTTAATAGCGGAATCGTTTGGGTTATACATGGTACAGCGGATCCTTTCCTATAGTACCGATCAGGGTTTCGGCATAGTCGGGTCGGTTAACCTCGGAAAGCAATTCTTCAACTGCCTGCAAATTGCGGCGCACCGGCTGGAGTTCCTTTTCGCTGTAGCTACTGGCGGTGGCCAGGAATTTTTCCATGTGCACCTTGCCGTGCTCTAGCCGTTGTTTTTCGCTGATGGCATAGGCGGTCAGGCGGCTGATATACCAGGTGGAACCCAGCACATAGTCCAAATCAAAGAGGTGGCGGACCGACGGATCATCCAGTTGTTTACCTTTATAATG
The DNA here is from genome assembly GCA_018815555.1 of Spirochaetota bacterium. Lineage (GTDB taxonomy): Bacteria > Spirochaetota > Spirochaetia > Treponematales > UBA12059 > UBA12059. Next base: position 1,384 of record JAHIWF010000070.1, read on the forward strand.
GCCTTCGGCCATTATATGCAGAATGGCCTTGAGCGGCGGGATGGCCGCTTCGATGGAACCATCTTCCAGGTACTGGTGGGCGGCTTTTTCCTGGGCTTCGGCGATATTGAGTATGCCGTCGACATAGTTTTCCATGCTCTGCAGCTCGGGCTTCAGTACTTCTTCGGGGAATACTGCCGAAGGGGCATCAAAGAGCCGTCCCAGCATATGCGAGGCAAACAGCGGGGTGATGCGGTAGCCGAGGCGGGCTGCCGGAATAGTTTTACCCTCATATTCGAAATCGCTTATTTTTTCCAGATAGCCGTTTTCAATCATGTAGCGGGCACTGCGTTCTTCCGGATCCATGCGTGACCACAGCTCCGGCATGATGAGCGAGATATCATGGTCAACCTTATATTTATGGCCGATGTAACCGGCTGCACTGGTAAAGCCGTCATAGCCGCACAAAATGTAACCCAGCAAGGCGTTGTTCAGGTCGGTCGTAGGAACCAGAGCGTTGAAGGGGCCTTTGGTAAGAGCGCCTTCCGAGCCTGCTCCGGTGGTTGAAGGGCTTTTCCCGGTAAGCGAACAGACAAAATCCATAAATAGTTCGGGCAGCTCCTGATAATGAATCGGGTTGTACACTGCCAATGGCCGGATGCCGGCTTCCTTGTCCGGCGGATTATTGCGTCTTCCGGGCAAAAGCGCGGCCACCGGGTGATGAATCGGCTGGTCGGCCGGGATCATGCGGTACAGGCGCGAGCCGACATCGGCCAGGTAGCGATCTATCGGCTGCTGATAGTTGCGGTCCATCTGCAGGTAGCGCGGGTTCTTGGACGGTTTGCCATCCACGATACGCGGGTGTGAAGATATAACGAACCAACGGAAGCGGTCGTCGGCTTCGGCCTCGCTTATCATCTTCTGCATGGGGGCTGTGTATTCGGTCAGTTCGACCGTTTTCTCTACCATTGCGCCGGCGCGGCTGCGTGAAAGTGGTTCAAAGTTGGAGATGAAGTTGTCCATACGTGCCATATCGGCTTCGGCCTGCTTGTCGTAGCCGCGATGGATGGCATCGTCGGGGCGCTGGAAGAAGCGGGCTTCGCAGTTTTTGGCGAATTTGATGCCCGGGCCGTGCGGGCCTTCGGCCAGCCCTTGCAGCCGGGCGGTGGGAACCACCACACTGGCGGTGATATCGTCTTCCCACTGGATTTTGTCGGCCGGCATGTAATCCTGGCGCAGTTTATGTATGGAGCGGGCTCCTTCCGGGGTAAAGCCGACCCGCAGGTAGGAAGCCTGAATGGGTCTTCCTTCATATTTGATGACATTACCTTGAGCTCCATTGACCACATCGGTGTCGAAATGACTCATCCAGTCTTCGCCCCACTCCGGCCGGTAAAAGCGCTTTACCAGAAAGACCAGGGCCTTTACTCGCTCCGGGATGGAAGCCAGCCATTCGTTGTAGGTATCGCTGTACAGATGCGAGGGGGA
>JAHIWF010000071.1 GCA_018815555.1 Spirochaetota bacterium
GTCTGTCAGCTGGTCACCAATAACATCGCGGATTATTACCGGCGGGTGGCCCAGGTTGGGGAAGGTTTTGCGCTCGGGGTGGTATTCGCCGATGCGTTTGCCGGAGCGGTATAGTACGATGCTGTCGCAGTTGGTGTAGATTTCGATGGGCAGGAGGCGGGCGGCACAGCGTTCGCCTTTGGCGAAGAGGCTGCCGGCTTCCAGCACGATGCGGCGCTTGGGGTCGACCTGGCTGGCATATAGTTGGGCAGCGTATTTGGGATGGCGGAACATGTCGGACACGCCGTGGTAGCAGATGCGGTCGCCCGAACCGAAATCTTTGTGGGTGTTGTAGTCGAAGGCACACCAGCCGATGGCACCGGCGCAGCCCGGCATGCCCAGGGCGGTATCAAGCACCCGGGCGTGGCGCAGGGCGTGTTCGGTAAGCCGTTCCTCGTTGTCGAAGCGCTTGGTGGGATACATGTGACCATTGTGTTCGGTGACGAGGTAAGGAACCGGGCGTGATAATCTGGTAACCTGGCGTGGCGTGCGCAGCACCGTCTTGCCGCCGGAGTGGCTAAAGTCGTTAAAGGTATACACGTCTTCCAGCAGCTCGCTGCCTTCGATGCAGCGCACGCCGCCGGTCTGCCGCCCCGGATCCAGGCTGCGCGCCAAAGCGTTGGTGCGCGCAAAGTAGTCATGGTTGTCAGCCGATTCGTTGATGCGCACGCCCCACAGTATTATGGACGGTCGGTTGCGGTCGCGCATGATCATGGCTTGCAGGTCGGCGCAGCTGTTGTCCTGCCATTCCTGGTTGCCAATATGCTGCCAGCCCGGTATCTCTTCGAACACCAGCAGGCCCAGCTCGTCGCAGGCGTCCAGAAAGTGACGCGACTGCGGGTAGTGGCTGCAGCGCACCAGGTTTACCTGCAGCTCGTTTTTAAGGATGTGGGCGTCGCGGCGCTGGGCGCGTTCGGGCATGGCATAACCGACATAGGGCCAGCTCTGGTGCCGGTTTAGCCCGCGGATGGGCAGGCGGCGGCCGTTCAGCCAGAAACCGTCAGCGCGGAACTCGGCCTGGCGGAAGCCGACGCGGCTGCGGTATTCGTCTACCGGCGCGATGCCGTGCAGCAGGCGTACCCGCAGATCGTAGAGTACCGGCGTGTCGATGTCCCACAGCTGCAGGTTTTCGATATCGTTGAGCGACAGTTTCAGGCTGCTGTTGTCCGGGGCTACCGGCAGCTGCAGCTCGGCCATGATCGCTCCGCTGTCGGCGTGCAGGAGGCTGATATCCAGGCTGAAGATGGTGACTGCCCCCGCTGCGGCAGCGCTGTCAGCGGCCGATTTGTTCGACGCCGCTGTATGTACCACACCGGCTGCCGCTTGTTTGGTCCAATCCAGCGAAAGCTCCAGCGCCAGAGTCTTGCGGTCGGCCAGGACATTTTCGGGGCGGGCATATACATCGGTTATAATAATATCATTCTGGCAGCGCAGCTGTACTTCGCGGTAGATGCCGCCGTAGCAGAGGTAGTCCACTACATGGCCGAAAGGCGGGATGTCGGCTCGTTCGGTGGAATCCACCTGCACCAGAATATTCAGCGTTTCGCCGGCCCGGCCGATACTGGTCAGCTCTATGGAAAAAGGCGTGTAGCCGCCCTTGTGGCCGCCGGCGTGCCGGCCGTTAACCCAGACCTCGGCCGCTGTCATTACCCCTTCAAAGTCGAGGAAAAAGCGGCTATAGCCGGCCGGCAGTGTCAGCTGCCGCCAGTAGGAGGATACAAAGTGGCTGACTGTCTCGTCGAAGCCGTTAAAGGGCAGCTCCAGATTGGTATGCGGCAGGCAGATTTGCTGCCAGCCGGCGGCCTCGGGCGCGAAGCCGGGGGCGGTATATGCTTCACTGAAAGCCGGTGTGTACAGCCAGTCGCGGTTAATGGGTTGAACAGTTCTCATGCCCAAAAGAGTAATGGCTGGCCGGGAACTGGTCAAGTTGGCATTACAGCCACCCCAGCAGCGAATACAGCTGCAGGATACCTAGCCCGAGCCCCGTTACCAGCAGGGTGGACGGCAGGCTGAAGCGCAGAAATTCGAAAAACCCCAGCTCGTGCAGGCCGCGCGCCTTCTCGGCCACAATGATGTTGGCCACCGAGCCGATGAGTGTAAGGTTGCCGGCCACCGTGCTGGCAAAGGCCAGCGTGTACCACATCAGTTCCGACTCGGGCATCTGGCGCAGTGACTCGGCGATGATCAGCACATACGGTACATTGGAAAAAATGTTGGACGCCAGCACGCTGATGCCGCCGAACAGCCAGATGTGGCGGCCCGAGTTGCCGAGAAAACACACAGCGTAGTCACTGAGTGCGGCAGTTGCGCCTGACACCTGCAGAGCCCCTGTAACCACGAACAGGCCGGCAAAAAACAAGAGTAGGTTCCAGTCGACCCGGCGCAGCACTGCGGCTTCGTCGCGGTTGCAAAGGAATAGTAGCAGCACCGCTCCGGCCAGGGCGGTCCAGGGCAGATTGGGAAGCACAAAAAACCCGAGCACTACCAAAATGCTGACAGCCAGAGTACGGCGGCGGTATTTCGGCCGGGCCAGACCGTTGCTGGCAGGGCCCAGCCTGTCGGCCGCCGCCAGAGCCATCGCTTCTGCCGGCAACTGGTCACCCTGGTCAACCTGCACCAGCCCCGGCCGACTCAAGTGCCGCCGGTATAACAGCAAAAGCAGGCCGTAATTCAAGCCCAGACCCAGCAGCCCTATCGGCAGCATCAACAGAAAAAAACGCCCGTAGGCCAGGCCGGAAAGCGCCCCGATAATCATATTCTGCGGATTGCCGGTCAGGGCCATCGCGCTGCCGATATTGGACGAAGTGGCCAGAGCAACCAGAAAAGGCAGCGGCGGCAAGTTGCGCCGGCGCAGCAGCAGCACCAAGAGCGGCGTAAAAAACACACATACGATATCGTTGACCAGAAAAGCCGACAGGATGCCCGAGCCGAACACCAGAATGCTCAGCAGAGCCTTTGGCCCAAGTTTGCGCCGCTCCAGCGCGCCGACAGCCAGGTCGAAAAAGCCGGTCTCGGCCAGATGCTCGGTAATTACCATCATGCCCAAAAGCAGGATAATGGTGTCCCAGTTTACCAGGGTAAAAGCCTGCTGCGGCCCGATAACCCCGGCGAACACCATCAGCACCGTGCCCAGCAGAACGCCAGCCGGCCGGCCGATGCGGATCAGGCGCAGCCGCCGCCCGGAAATGAGCACATAGGTAATGGCAAAAATGATGATGGAAGTAAGCATGTTCGACCCCTTGCGCCGGATCGCGCCGCGGCTATCGTATACAGAGCAAGGTCGGCTGTCTATCGGGGGTAGAGGCTGGCGGCGTGCTTGACTATGCTCTGCGGCTCATTGTCAATGAGGATATATATGGTATAATGAGACTAGAGGCAATATGTACAAACCGGATCAGGCAAGAGAAAAGAAAGAGCAGATTCTCGAAAAGGTCCGCGAGTATTTTGGCCAGCGCCCGGAGGTTCCCTTGGTGCTGGTCTTCGGGTCTCTGGCCAAGGCCAAGTTCCGGCCGGACAGTGATGTCGACATTGCTATTGGCGCGAAACGAGCCTTTTCGCCGGAGCTTCTTTTTGCCATGAACAGCGATCTAGCCCTGATGCTGGAACGGCCGGTTGATCTGGTCGATCTTGGCAACTGCGGTGGCTTGGTCGCACGTGAAGCGCTTACTCAGGGGTTCAGGATTAAATTTGACCGGGACTTGTACGTGCGCTACCTGAATTCGATGCTGGTTTTTGTGGAAGATTACCTGCCGCTGCTGCGTACCATGCAGGATGCCAGAATTAGGAGTTTTACCGATGGATCCTGATATACTGCGCCGGAAGCTCGAATCGCTGGCGCTTTGTGTAACCCGAATAGAAAGCAAGACTCCCGCTGACGCCGACCTTCTCGCGTCTGATTTGGATGCGCAGGACATAATTGTACTGAATCTTGAACGGGCCGTGCAGTTGTGCGTTGACCTTGCAACGCACCTTTTGCCTGATTTTTCGATCCCTGCTCCAGAAACCATGGCCGGTGCATTGCTGGCGTTGGGCAAGGTTCAAGTTTTGGATAGAGTTCTGGCCGAGCGGCTGGCGCGGGCAGTCAGCTTCCGCAATCTGGCGGTTCATGAATACGAGAATCTGGATTGGTCTGTTGTATATACAATTATTACCACGCGACTGGATGATTTCCGGCTTTTCGCGGCCGCGCTGCAGGCTTACTCCCGGGCTAAGGCTTAGTAGTAAATCGCCATGTAAAACTAAAATCAGGGATCGGGGGACGCCAGGTTAACCCGGGTCAGTCAGCTATGCCAGACGCGTCCCCCGGGGGCAGCCAAATAGCCTGTCGGCTATTTGGTCTGCCCCTTCCCCTGAAGAAGCCCACTCCCCTGCCAGGAATGAACCAGGTTGTACAGATTAAAGACGCACCTGTTTTTCTGCATACTGTCCCACAGCTTTATATCAAAACTTGACCTATTAATGCTGTCTCAGTATGCTTTCAGTGTGATAGCAGTACATGGAGGCATTATGAGTACCCTTACCATCCGTACTTCCGACGAAGATTTGGCAAAAGCACTCAAGCGTGCCAGTTTCGAACGCAAGGAAAGTGTAAATCAACTTGTTCTGGAAACCCTTGCCGAGCGTTTTATCGGCCCGGCCAAGCGCAGGAAGTATACCGATCTTGACCATCTGGCCGGAACCTGGTCGGCAGAAGAATATGACCAGTTCACAAAGGCCATCAGCTCTCTGGAAGCGATACATCCAGGTGATTGGGCATGAAATCGGTAACACTGGACACTCAAACGCA
>JAHIWF010000072.1 GCA_018815555.1 Spirochaetota bacterium
CAATGAAACCAGGCAGCTTGTTCATCAAACAGAAACAACTGAAACCAGGCTGCGTCTCTCTGCCGGCATAATTCCCAGCGGCAGCTACACCTGGACTGTTCAGAGCGTAGTCACAACTCCGGCAGGGAACAAACATGTAAGTCCGGAAGCGAGGTCGGACCTGCGCATCAACACCATACGCGTTCCCCCTGCACCGGCGATACTGGCACCACGTCCGGGAGCCCAGCTGGAAGGCCTGACGGCCACGCGAAGCGGACTAACGCTGAGCTGGTCCCCCTCCGAACCCGGAATGACCTATCTGGTGAAAATTTGGCGGGCCGACGGAACAGTGCTGCTGGAACAAAGCACCAAGGCCACAGAAGTACGCCTGGCTAATCCCGGGCCAGGAGTCTACCGCTGGAGCCTGGGCGGAGCTGCCGCAGACGGTGCCAGCTTGGCCCTCCAGGAGAACAGTTTTCAGATTAATCTGATTCCGGCCCTGCCGACCCCGACGGTCCAAACCCCGCGCAACGCTGAAACCCTGGACCTAACCAATGCCGATTTCATCAAATTCGGCTGGGCGGAGGTTACCGACGCAAATGCCTATGAGATCAGCCTGAGCAGCAGTACCGGAAGCAGACTAATTTTTAGCCGCATTGTGGAAACGGGGCTGGAATTCCTGTTCCGCGAACTTGACCAACTGGATATCGGCCAATACAGCTTCCGGATCCGCGCCCTACTGCTGACCCGCGACGGAACCATCGAACGCTCCGGGTCGCTGCGCTCGGTGACGTTCGGCATCACCATAAAAACCGGCGGCGCACCGGTGCTGACCACCCCGAAGGAAATATATGTCGAAACGCCGTAACTCGTTCTGCATCATCATCCTTATCCTGATTCTACTCCTTGATGCGCAAGCCCAGACCCCTGATCAGCCGGCCGACGAGCCTATGTCGGCCCGTCTGGAATGGGCAGTGGTCGACGGTGCCCGCAGCTACGAAATACAGGTCAGACCAATCAATGGTGATATTATCATTACTACTACTAGCGACCAGAACATGGTCGAACTGATACTGCCGCCCGGACATTACCAGGTAAGCATCAGCGCCGTCAATGTGTTCCGCCGGGTTTTTTCGACCAGCCCCTGGACTGATTTTTTCATTATCAAGACTGCAGAACTGGGGAATTACCGGCTTGGCGAGAGTGAACTGTACGCCGGAGCAAGTTCGGGACAGCTGACTTTATACGGGTCAGGCTTCCTGTCCGATACGTCGATCCAACTCGAAAACGGCCGATCCCGGATCAGTGGCAGAGTCAAAGTCGAACAAGACGGACAGACAATCCTGGCGGATTTCGATCTCAGCGCGGCACAACCCGGCAACTACGACCTGCATATACAAAATCCGGGCAAAGAAGTTTCGGTGCTTAAAGGCGCGGTAGCACTGCGGCCACGCCTGCAGCCGGAACTGCTGGATCTGGATCAGAAGACACTGGCTAACGACCGGGTGTATCCCGACCTGGCCGTTAGCGGACGCAACCTCAGTGAGCAGACGGTGTTTATTCTGCGCGGACCGGACGGTCAGATAATTTCACATACTCGTACAGTCAGGGCGGCTGAGACAGAGGCCATAATACAGTTCAATGTAGCGGAGCAGCCGGGGGGAGACTATGAACTGATAGCGGTTAATCCCGGCGGACTACAGGCTGTATTGCCTTTTCCGGTACGACTGTATGACGCAATCGCTAGTGAAGACTACACCTATACCGTAAATGCAGCTGAAATAAGTGCAGGTCCAGAGAACAATAAGCAGGACGCAACAGCCGACGAGGCACAGCAGCCTGTTTCGGATCAGACAGAGCTCATTGCAGTACAGCCGGAAGCCAACTATTTTTCGGACACCGAGACAGTGCAGCCGGACGGTAACAAGATTCCGGAAACCGACATCACTCAGCCAGAGCCACAGACAACAAGACCGCGGGGCCGCCGGGTTTGGCTTGGTGGCGGATACCGCCCAACCATCAGCCTGACGCCGCCATTCCTGGACCTGTTCGGTAGTACGGCCATCGGCGGAGACCTTACCCTGGGTATTTCCTTCCGATCGCTCTTCGACGCGGCTAATCCCCTTGGAGCCCTCGGCTTCGAATTGCGCCTGGACCCGTCATATACTCCAGACAGCATTCCGGATGATGCGGCTATAACCCACCTTACAGGCATCGGCGCCAGCACCAGTCTCAGCTTCGAGCTGCTGCCTTTGCCGATCGACCTCGGCCTGGTACTAAAAGCCGGCTATGGCCTGGCCATTAGCGCCTTTTACCGCAGTACAGAGCTGGCCGAGGAGACAATTCTCAGCCAGGACAGCAGCCTTACGGCCGGACTCAGCCTGCGCTACCAGATAGGCAGCTTGCTGATTGAAGCGGGAGCCGACTGGCAGGGAATATTCTATGTTGCCTCAACCGTGCACCTGCTTCGGCCGTACCTGCGGCTTGGTTTCTGGCTGGATTGATGCGACGGGCTCGGCCAGTCTGGTCGGGTATTACTGCAGTTCAGGGAGTGGCCAGGGCACCGATCGGCCAGTCTCCGCCGGCACTGAGCGGATTGCCGGCAAAATCAAAAAGATCATCGGCATCCAGGGCTGTTCCAAGCAGGGAGGCCGGATCCAGAGACAGGTTGTAGCCGGTAGTTTTCAGATCAGCGTCCACAAGATTCCAGTCGAAGGACAGGAATTGCGTAAGGGTAGCGGGCAAAGCACCCCCGACAAAGCCGGTAGTACAATCGACAAGCTGGTTGCCACCATAGTTGGCATCACCAATAAAAGCCATATTTTCAATTTCTGTAATTATTGAACTTGACACCCCACCATTATAATAATGAGCCCCATCCCCAAAAAGGTTATTATTGCGCAGCACTTGGGGATCAGTACTGGGATCAAGAGTCTGCTCCTGCACGGCATAACCGCCAAGTGGAGCCTGGAAAATATTGTTTATAAGAATCGGCCGCGACGCACCGGTGGCGGCAACTGCATTGTTAAATGCACTGTTTAATTGCCCGCCGGCGTACACCGTATTATTAACAATCAAAGGCTTCGAAACTATGTCATCACCGGCGATATGATGGATGCCATAATGCCCACCGCCAGCAGCTGTCCCGGTTGGCATTATAATATTAGCCATTAGCAGTACACCATCCAGCGGCACTGTGGCCGCATCAAGGTACACCCCAACCCTCGAACCGTTCTCAGAACCATATATCATGTTACGGCGCAGCTTCAGGCTGGCCACATCGCGTACGTAGACACCATAACTGCCGGCATTGCTGGCTCCGGCACTTATTCTGCAGTCTTCAACTATAATTGCCCCATTATCTGCGGCACCTGCACCAGCGGCAGCACCTAATAACACAGCACCAATACTACCCGAGACAGTATCAGGATCCGCTAGGCTCGTTTCGCCGCCCCGCAAAACACAATCCTCAACAACAGGCGAAGAATTACTAACATACAGACCGGCATTGAGCACCTGCCCTGAGTCGGCCATGCCGACAAGCTCGTTTCTCTCCAGCCTCACCGTGCCGGTACTGGTAATTATAACCGCAGCGGTATGCAACGGGGTATCGCCGCCACCTGAAATCGGCGCTTCCACCCGGCAATTATCCAGATATGAATCGCCGCTATATTGCCTGAATACCAACGTGGCTACCGGATTGACCGCTGTTCCCGCCGCCGCAGCCACTGATTTTATTACAGTCGGGTTCCCTGCCAAATCCTGGTCCAAAAAATCATCATTCCA
>JAHIWF010000073.1 GCA_018815555.1 Spirochaetota bacterium
AGCGCTGGAAAAGGCCGGGCTGCACAAGAAGTTCCTGGTGTACGGCCGCTCGGATTTTGTAGCCGAAAACGAAGAAGTAATCCGCCGTTTTGCCGCCTGCGGGCTGCGGGCGGTAATTATTGGCCTGGAATCCTCGCGCCCCGGCGATCTGGACAATTATAACAAGCGCAGCAGCCTGCAGCAGAACGAAGCCGCCGCAGCCATCGTGCAGCGCCACGGGGTAGAGTTGTACGGCACCCTTATCCTGGGGCCGGATTTTGGCCGGGCCGACTTCAGCCACCTGTACCGCTGGCTGCGGGCAAACCACATCAATTTCATAAACCTGCAGCCCCTGACACCGCTGCCCGGCACCCCCCTGTTCGACCAGTATGCCAACCGCCTGATCATCGGCCGTGAAGAGTATGCCAAATGGGATCTTGCCCATCTGGTACTAAAGCCGGAGCAGATGAGTATACGCGCCTACTACCTGCAGATTCTCTGGCTGTATTACCGCATTGTAGCCAGGCCGGCACACGCCTGGTCTTTGATACGGCGCTACGGTCCGGCCCAGGTTCTGAAACTGTGGTTCGGTTCTGCCCGCGTTAGCTGGCAGTACATACAAAAGGCCCTGCGGGGGAACAAGCAATGAAAAAATTATTACTGATACAGAGCACCCCCTATGCGCCAGACGGAAGCCTGGTTAAAAAAAAGCGGCTGTACTTTGTCGGCCTGGGCCTGCCCCTGCTGGCCGCCCTTAGTCCGGCCGACTGGGATATACAGATCGTGCTGGAGACCATCGAGGAAATTCCTTTTGATTCCGACGCAGACCTGGTGGCCATCGGCAGCATGGGACATGCGGTAATCCGTAGTCTGGATATTGCGGCCGAGTTCCGGCGTCGCGGCAAAACGGTGGTTTTGGGCGGCTATATGGTAAGCCTGATGCCGGAAGAAGCTCAAAAATACGCCGATGCCGTGGTGGTAGGAGATGCCGAAGCGGTCTGGCCGCGGCTGCTGGCCGATTTCGAAGCCGGAAAGCTGGCCCCGCTGTACCAGGAGGAGCTGTTGGTGCTGGACCCACCGCCGCCGCGTTTCGATCTTATACTGAAAAAACCGCTGGGTGATTTTCTGCCGGTGCAGGCCGGCAGGGGCTGCCCCAACAGCTGCAGTTTCTGTTCGGTCTTCTGCCTGTATCATGGCCGCTACCTGAAGCGGCCGATAGAGGCCGTACTGCGCGATATACTGCAGGTAAAGGCGCTGGGCTTCCGCAAATTTCTGCTGCTGGACGACAATATTGCCGCCGACCGTACATATTTTATTGCTTTATGCCGGCAGATACAGCCCCTGCATATGCAGTGGTTCTCGCAGTGCAGCATCGAAATAGCCAAGGATGCGGAACTGCTGGCTGCCGTTGCCGCCAGCGGCTGTATCGGATTAAGCTTCGGACTGGAGAGCATCAGCGAGCAAAGCCTCTTGGACATGAACAAGGCCTGGGCCAAGCCGGCCGAATATGCCGAGTTGCTGTCGCGCATCCGTATGGCCGGAATCGATCTGTCCAGCGAAATGGTTGTAGGTGCAGACGGCGACACCCTGGAGTCCATCCGGGCCACCGCCGCTTTTATCGAACAGAACCGCATCGTGGTGCCGCGCTTTTATATCCTGACCCCTATTCCGGGCACCCTGTACCATGCCCAGCTTAAAAAAGCCGGCCGGCTGTACAAACACGACATGTATCAGTATAACGGCAGCGAAGCCGTACATATTCCGGCCAACATGAGCCCGGAAGAATTAACCGAAGCCTACTGGGATCTGTACAAGCAGGTGTTTACCCTGCGCAGTATAATCCGCCGGACCCTGCTGCGCCGCCAGGCCTTGTTGCATCCGTTGCGGGCCTTGTTTTATCTGTCGATTAATATATTTTATCGCTGGCAGATCAAGCGGCACATAACTCCGAATATTATTTAAGCCGGCCGGCCGCCGGCTGCAAGCCTCTGACCTTAAGCCGCCGGTATGGTCCCCGGCCCGGTCGGCAGCCTGGTCGTCAGCCGCAACCGCTGGCACGGCAACCGGCTTGGCGGTGCGCAAAAAAAAGCTGCCGCGGCTAAAACCGGGCAGCTTTCTCAGAGGATGTAGAAGTAAGCGCTAGCCTTATTCGCTGACTGCAGCGCTTTCGATGCTGATCAGCTCAACCTCGAAAATCAGGGTCTGGTTGGGACCGATGTCGCCACCGGCGCCTTCCGGGCCATAGGCCAGGGTGGAGGGCATGTACAGGCGGTACTTGCTGCCGACTGTCATGAGCTGCACGCCTTCGCTGAAGCCTTCGATAACCTGGTCCAGCGGGAATACCACCGGCTCGCCGCGCTCGATGGAACTGTCAAAAACAGTGCCATTGGGCAGGGTTCCTTCGTAGTGGATTTTGACCAAATCGCTTACCGCCGGTTTGGGACCAGTGCCTTCGGAAATAACTTCGTACTGCAGGCCGCTGGCGGTAGTTACAACACCGGCGCGCTTGCCATTTTCGGCCAGGTATTCAGCTTCGGCGGCGGCACTGGCTTCACCCACTTTGGCCATTTCGGCTTCTACAGCAGTCTGAATTACCTGATAGGCTTCTTCCTGGGTGATCTCGGTTTCGTTTCCTTCGAGTACGTCGGAAATACCGCGCATGAGTTCGTTATAGCTAAACTGCAGCTTGGTTTCCTGGAGGCTGTAGCCGAGGGCTACACCAAAGGCATAGCTGGTCTGGGCATCCGCATCCGCATTCTCGGGGAAAGAGGTGGAGCCGGGTTTGGCTTCTGAGGTACAGGCAACCATGGCAATAGCTGCCAAAACAAGCAGGGCATAGAATAATTTGCGCATAAACCTTCCAATGTGCATGTGAATTTTGACAAGGTACGAAGCATCGACGCCGCGTTGCTGGTCAATATGTAGCGTGACTATAATATCTGTTTTCGGTGGCCGTGACAACCTTGCCAGGTAAGATTCAGGTAAATCTGCAGGATACTGCCTTAACCGGCGCTGGACGGTTTGAATTGTATTGTACAGCTGGTGCCGTTGCTACCGTCCAGTGTGATGGTTCCGCCCAACTGTTTGCTGAGCATCTGTACCAACAGCATACCCAGGCCATTGATATTTGTCATGTCAAAATCGGCCGGCAGACCGATGCCATCGTCCCTAACCGTAAAACATACCAGGTCGCCTTCCTTGCGAAGGCTAAGTTCCAGCATGCCTTGTTTGCGTTCGGAATATGCATATTTAAGGGCATTGGTAATCAGCTCGTTGGCAATCGTACCCAGTGAGGACAGTTCCTTCAAACTCAGATCGGCTGCTTCGATGGAACGAATTATTTTGATGTCGCCAGCCTCCGGATAGCTTGCTACCAGTATGTCCAGAAGCTCTTCAAGATACTCGGTAGCAGAGATACGTTGATATTCTCCGGTCATCAACAGCATTTCGTATACAACGGCATAACTTTCGATACGGTTGATTGCCTTTTGCAGGGCAGCCTGGGCCTCGGGGTTGTTCGTTGCGTCCATCTGCACACTGAGCGTACTGCGGATGGTAGCTATATTGTTTTTTATGCGGTGATGCACTTCTTTCAGCAGAATTTCTTTTTCGTGCAGCTGCTGGATAATCTCGGCTTCGGCTTTTTTTTGCTCGCTGATATCGCGAAAAAAGGACTGATAACCGCCATGGGGCAGCTTCCGTGAATGCATCTCCACCGGCTTACGGGTGCCATCCGGCATGATGATGGTGCGCTGCCGTTTTATGATATGCCCGTCATTGAGCAGGTCGAAACGTAGCTGATTGGTCTGAATCTCTTCTTTGTCGAAGGGCAGGCTGCTGATGTGCTTGCCGATAACCTCATCCATGGAGAGGCCGACCATGCTGCAGAAGGCTTCGTTGGCGTCGATCATAATGCCTTCCGGCGACCCGATAAGGATACCGTCCACCGCCATGGTAATTATCTCGCGGTATCGGGTTTCGCTGGCACGCAGGGCTTCTTCGGCCTTAAAACTTTCGCTGATGTCTTCGATTATGGCGGTGCCACCCTGGTTGCAGCCGTCCGCCCCAAAAACCGGTGCAAAAAAAATCCTGACCGGAACAGCGCGGTCGGAAGTAACCGGCTTGTATACCCCGGTATAGTCACTTTTTAGTCCCCGCAGTGCGGCAGCTGCCCGATCGGTAATATTATGGTCGGGCAGCACCAGCAGGTTAAGGCCGATCAGTTTTTCGCGGGTAGACCCGATGATATGCACAAAACTGTCGTTGCAATGGGTGATGATGCCGGTACTGTCAAAATGAAAGAGGCCAAGCGGCGAATATTCAAAAATGGTACGGTATTTTTCTTCGCTTTCCTGAATCTTTCTGGCCTGCTCACGCTCGCGGCAGCGGGTTTCGAACAGGCGCAGCGCCATTTTAATCGAAGACTGCAAAACGGCAATCCCCGAGCTTTTAAGCACATAACCGTACGAAGTAAGCTGCTCGGTCATCTCGATGATGTGGCTTTCGGTGTGCGACGACAGAAACACCACCGGCACATCAAATTTGGCCAGCATCAGCTTAACCGTCTGCGGTCCGTCAATTCCCGGACCAAGGTCGATATTAATAAGTACCAGATTGACCAGAGCTCCCCCGGCATCCATAAAGGCCAGTGCTGCTTTGCCGCTATGGGCCAGACTGACCTTGTAGCCGAGCTGCTCCAGCTGCCGACCCTGCACGCGGGCAGCAGCGACATCATCTTCGACCAGCAGGATGTGTTGTATAAGCGTTTTTAACTGGTCGGCCACCTTGCTCTCCTTTTTATATTGACCACGGGTTGACCCGGGCAACGCAGCAGAGTAAAAGTATAGGACGGCAGATTGCATCTGTCAACGCAGCGTTGAAAAGAGGTTCCCCCATGGCAGCATTACTGCAGATCCTGGTTTTAATAGCATTCATGATAGCCGGCGCTTTGCTGCATATCATCAAGCTGTCTCCTAAACCCCGCATTACTGACTTGCTGATTAAAATTGTACTGTGGGTGCTGCTGGCTGTAATGGGGTTCAGGCTGGGCAATTCGCGCGAGCTGTTCGCCCGGATCGGCGAGATTGGCGCGCTGGCCGGCGCAACCGCGGTGTTCAGCCTGCTTGGCACCATTATGTGCATCGTGCTGGCTTATATGCTGGTAACGGTGTTGCGCCGCA
>JAHIWF010000074.1 GCA_018815555.1 Spirochaetota bacterium
ACGGGCCGATGATATCACCGCGACTAGGTCTGATGAGGATTTTGTCGAGTTTTAATAGTGCGCTAGTAAATTGTAATGTTTTTGTTATATTGGCAGACCGAGCCGCAGCAGGAGAAAGAGCAAGGCTGAACAGCCTGTCTGGACAAACATGAGGCGGACTGAACGGGTTATATCTGCTGGCTCGCAGGCGTTGCCGGCAGCATTAAACCAGGGCTTTTCGAGTGGTCCCTCGGCATAGCGGATGGGGCCTCCCAGACGAATGCCTAAAATACCGGCATACGCTGCCTCTGGGTGGCCAGCGTTTGGGCTGGCATGGTGCAGGCGTTCCTTTTTGAAAATTCGCAACCCTTTGGTCGAGGATCCGCACACGGCAGGGGCCAGCAAAATGGCCAGCAGCGAAGACAGGCGGGCCGGTATTACATTGAAGAAATCATCCATTTTGGCTGCAGTAAAACCAAACCAGCGATAGCGTTCGTTTTTGTGGCCGAACAGAGAATCCATGGTGTTGATTGCCCGATACAGAAAGGCCCCCCAGGGGCCAAGCACAGCCGCCCAGAATAAAGGCGCTGCCGCACCGTCTATAGAGCTTTCGGCTACACTCTCAATGGCTGCACGGCAGCAGCCGGTACTGTCCAGTTTGCTGACCTCCCGGCCGACTATCATGGCGACAGCTGTCCGACCATTTCGCGGGTGCAGTATACCCTATGGAGCAGCACTGTCTTGCTGTAAAACCCGGCGGACCCGCAGCGCATGGCGGGCAAGATCGGCCGGTGCTACTGAGGCCCAGATTATCAGGACATCGGCAGCCAGACCGGCCAGGGCATGCAGCCGGTGGGCATACAGACTGAAGAGTATTGCGCTGCTTGCGGCAAGTCCTGCGACTAGCAGCCAGGTGCAGGCTCCGGCGGCACGCAGAACTCCAGGTCCGGCGTTGGCAGTGCGGAAAATCTTCCGGCATAGTTTTTCGGCTTTATCGGCGAACAACCCGAGCAGGCGTACTGGATGCCAGCGGAACTGCGGGTCACCTATTATGGCGTCGAGCAGCAGGCCGCCAAGCACGGCTAGCGCAAGAAACAGCCAATCTGCAGGCAGGCCGCCGCCGGGCAGGAAGTTTTCAGCGAGCATGGTGTTTTTTCATCTTACCAGGCTCTCGATTGCGGCAAAGTCGATATTTTGTTCGACCGCCGCGGCCAGGCGGTCCAGTTCGGCATCCAGGTCCGCATGGTGGAATACCGGAAGCGCCTGCAGTCCTTTAAGCTCTCTGGCTTTGTTAAGAATATATCTTCTAAACTCGTCATTGTCGAACAGTCCGTGCAGATAGGAGCCCCAGCAGCAAGCCTGGGCATAGCCGATGATTTCGCCGTCTGCGGTTTTCATAATAGGATATGCGATTCCGGTATTGGCTGTAGAAGCGGCCGGTGTGGAAGCGGCGGCTGTAGTAGCTATGCCAGCGGCGCTGTCGGGGCTGCTGCCCTTGCCGTCGGCTGCGGTGTTGTCGGAAACCAGCCGGGTGCGCCCGTGATGTATTTCGTAGCCGTTTAACTTGTAACCGCCTTGCAGCCAGACCGCCTCTGTCTGTACCAGGGTTTTATCCGGATGGAATTCAGTTATCAGGGGCAGCAGACCGAGACCCTCGGAGCGGCTTTCGCTGCTTTCGGTATGTTGCCGATCGAGGATCAGGCTGCCCAGCATCTGGTAGCCGCCGCAGATACCGATTACCGTACCGCCGGATTTTGCGAAAGCCTGGATTGCTTCGGCCAGTCCGGTTTCGTACAGCCAGTGCAGGTCGGCTACGGTGGCTTTGCTGCCGGGAATTATCACGATGTCCGGTCTGGCCGCGCGGAACTGTGCCGGGTTGTCCACCGCAATAACGGCTACATCCGGGTCGGCGGCAAAGGCATCCAGGTCGGTAAAATTGGAAACCCGGCGCAGCTTTGGCACTACGATGCGCATATCAGCGTCCGGATTGCTGCCGGCTTTAATCAAGGGTTGATCTTCATCGGGGATATTCAGGCCTGACAGCATGGGTATGCAGCCCAGCACCGGGAAACCGCTGCGCTCGCGGGTCATGGCAAAGGCGTCGCCCAGCAGATCGGGGTCGCCACGGAATTTGTTTACTAAAAAGCCGGCGAACAGTTTTAACTCCGCCGGGCTGAAGGTACTGACCGTACCGATAAAAGAAGCGAAAACGCCACCGCGGTCGATGTCGCCAACCAGCAACACACGTGCGCCGGCATGCAGGGCAGCCCCCATGTTTACAAAGTCGCGTGACTTTAAGTTTATTTCTGCCGGACTGCCGGCGCCTTCCATCAGTATAAGTTGATGATCAGCCGCCAAAGAATCATAGGCGGCGCGGGCGGTGGCCTTCATCGTCTCGTGCAGCTCATAGTAGCGCTTGGCCTGGTAGCTGGCATAGGGTTTGCCCATCAGCACTACTTGCGAGCCGCTGTCGCTCTCTGGCTTTAGTAATACTGGATTCATGCGGGCTTCGGGAGGCAGACCGCAGGCTGCGGCTTGTACTGCCTGGGCCCGGCCCAGTTCCAGTCCATCGGCGGTAACAGCCGAATTCAACGACATGTTCTGCGCCTTGAAGGGGGCCACATCGTAGCCCTTGTTGCGGAATATGCGGCAGAGCGCGGCGGTAACCAGACTCTTGCCGGCGTCCGAACTGCAGCCCTGGATCATGAGGGCTTTGGCACGCCTGCGGGACTGGAGGGCCGGCTGCAAGGGACTGCCAGTCAGGTAGGCGGTGGAGAGGAAGCTGGTGGGGGTGCCAGGCTGCTGGCTGACGGCGCAGCAAACAGAGTCCAGATTGTTGGTCTCCGGTTTTTCGGCGATGGCGTGCAGGGCTTCGATTATTGTGATGTTTTCTTGGTGTGTACGGATGGCTATGCGCACATGATTGCCGGCCAGGCCGCTGAAGTTGTCGCAGCAGCGCACGGCTATAGCATGTTGTAGTAGTTGTTCGTGCAGTTCGCCGTACAGCGCAGGATCATAATGCAACAGGTAGAAGTTGGCCTGGCCGGGTATGAATTTTAGGCCAGGCAGCTTGGCATATTCCGCGGCCAGCCAGTCGCGCTCGGCTTGCAGCAGCTGAAGGGTGGCCGTACGGCGCAGGGCCAGCACGGAGCTTTGCTTTGATGACCGGCCAGGGGGTGTCCGCCCGGAGTAAGTCTGCCCGGTTAGTTTTGATGCTGTTTGCGGTTCGGCATTTTGGGCTGCCAGCTCTTCGAAAACCCGGCAGGCAAAGGCTTCGGCCAGGCAGTTGAGCGGCCAGTTGGGTATTTGAGCCCGCAAGGCAGTAGCGCCGGCCGGCCAGCAGACATAGCCGATACGCAAGCCTGGCACACACCAGAATTTGGTGAGTGAACGTATGATTATAATAGTATCATGGGTGTGCTGCAGGGGTAAGGCGCTGCCCGGTGTTTCGTCAGCGCAAAAGTCGATGAAGGCTTCGTCGAGAACAAAAAACACATCAGGATGTTTTGCCGCCAGGTCCGCAATACCCTGAGGGTAGTGGGTGGGGAATTGGCCATCCGGATTATTGGGTGCGCCCAGCCAGACTGCGGAGCCTGCCGGTGCAGCTGCCAGCGTGCTTTCCAGCTTGTCCAGCTGTATTGATTGTACCGGAAAACCAGCCGACGCAGCTGCTTCGCGATAGCTGGCATAGCAGGGTTCACAGATGTAATGAACAGAGCCGGCTCCTGGCAGAGTTTTTTCGGCCAGGCTGCGACCAAGCGCGAACATTAGCTCGTCCGCGCCGTTGCCGAAAACCAGAGCGGCCGCATCAAGCCCAAGCGCAGTGGCGGCCAGTCCGCGCAGCCGTAGTGCCTGCGGATCGGGATATTCGCTTATAGCTTTACGGCCTTCGTACAGTGCAGCGTCCAGCCAGTCGGGCGGACCCAGCGGATTAAGGTTGGCGCTGGCATCCAGCAGCTGATCGCGAGTGCAGCCGGCTGTTTCGGCCAGGGAGCGCAGATTGCCGCCGTGGGCGGCATGGCCGTCAGCGCTGTTTCGGTTAGCGCTGGCCGGGCTGCTAGAGTAACTCTGTGCATATTTATAATTCATGTAATATTCTCATTGCCTGCTTCCGGTGGCTTGTGCAGGCGCTCCATGGGCAGCAGGAATTTCCCGTAATGCTGGTCGTAGCCTTCGATAAAACGGGTGTCCATGGCTTCGTCCAGCTTATTCACAGTAAGAGTGGATTCAGTGTCGCCGAAAACCACCGAGCCGTCGGGATAGATAAGTACGATATGGTCGGCATAGCGGCGGGCGGCGTTCACATCGTGCACACTAACCAACACGCCTTTGCCGCTGTCGGCAATGCGGCGCAATAGCTGCATCAGCTCGATCTGCCGGCCGGGGTCCAAATGGGCGGCTGGCTCGTCCAACGCCAAGAGGGGTGTGTCCTGGGCCAGCGCTCGGGCGATAAGCACCCGGCGAGCCTCGCCGCCAGAGAGTTCCTGCAGCGAACGCCAGGAAAATTGATCCACATCCATGGCAGCCATGGCTTGTTGTACAGCCAATTCGTCTTCACCGGAAAGCGAGGCAAAAGGTCCGCGATGAGCGTAGCGGGCCTGGGTTATAACTTCGCGCACGGTGTAGCGCCAGACGCTTTCAGCAGCCTGTGGCACCCAGGACACCCGACGGGCGCGTTCATGGTTGGAAAGCTGGCTTAACTCGTTATCGCCAATCCAGCATGAACCGCCCAGGCGCGGCAGCAGACCGATAGCTGTCTTAAGCAAGGTGGTTTTACCAGCGCCGTTTGCGCCCAGCAGGGCAACTACCGATCCGGAGGGAACTTCGAGTGAGGCAGCTTTGACTATGGCTTTGCGCTCATAGCCTGCGCTTAAATCCTGCAGCCGGAGCAGTATGCGGGGTTGATTCATCGTACACCATCCAGACCGCGCCGGGCGATTTTATACAGGAAGAAGGGAGCGCCGATCAGGGCGGTGATGGCGCCTACTGGCATCTCGATGGGGGCGAAGGCGGTGCGGGCCACCGCATCGGACAGGAGCAGCATGATTGCACCGATCAGAGCCGAGGCCGGAATCAGACGGCGGTGCACCGGTCCGACAAAGCGGCGGGCCAGATGCGGAGCCACCAGGCCTACAAAGCCGATGGCGCCAGCCACCGAAACCGCGGCCGAAACGGCCAGTGCCGCGAAGCCGCCGACAATAAGCCGTACCCGGGCCGGGCGCATGCCGAAACTGGCGGCTGACTCGTCACCCGAGCTAAGGATATCCAGTACCCGGGCCGAAGCCATGGCGGCGATAAAGCCGACCAGCAGAGCCGGCAGGGCGGCCAGCAGGTGCGACATGCCGCGGCCGGAAAAACCGCCCATCAGCCAGAAAAAAACCTGATGCAGATTTTTGTCTTTAATGGCCAGGATAACCGACACCAGGGCCGAGAAAAATGAGCTGAGCGCGGTACCGGCCAGCAGCAGACTGGCCGCATCGGAGCGGATACGCGAAGCGCCGGCCACCAGATATACGATCAGCGTGGCCGCGATACCGCCCAGGAAGGCCGCTCCGCCAATAGAAGAAAAACCGAAGAATGAAACTTCCAGGCCCAGGCTGAGCACTACAACAGCTCCGAAAGCCGCGCCGGAGGAACTGCCTATCACATACGGGTCGGCCAGGGGATTACGGAAGAGGCCCTGCAGAACTGCCCCGGAGCCAGCCAGCGAAGCGCCGATTACGGCAGCCAGCAGCGAGCGCACCAGCCGTAATTTTACTATAACATGAATGCTGTCGCCGCCCCGGCCGAGTACAAGTTCGGCCAAGGCGCGGGCAACCGCCCAGGGCGTCCAGCGCACCGCTCCCAGCCCCACTGCCGTCAGGAACGACAACAGCAGTGCCAGTGCCAGCATGAGGTAGATAAGCGGATAGCGGCGCGGACGCAGGGCGGCAGTCATCAGAACAGCCGCGGATTAAGGCGCTTGGCCACCATTTCCACCGCGTCCACGAAGCGCGGACCGGGGCGCGAGATGATGTCGCCGTCGAAGAGGGCAACCCGGTTTTGCTGTACGGCCCGCAGGCTGGCCCAGCCCGGACGTAGCACCAACTTGTCATTGGTGATATTTTCGCCGTGGGTATCCGAGGCCACAATGTAGTCCGGATTGCGCATGATGATGGATTCGAAACTTACGATGGGCCAATCGCTGTCCACATCGTCGAATATGTTGATGCCGCCGCCGGCCACGATGATCTGGCTGATGAAGGTATTGGGGCCGGCAGTCATCAGCGGTTCGTGCCAGATTTCGTAGAAGATGCGCTGACGGGCGGCTACCGGAATGCCGGATATTTTGTCGGCAACGACTGCCAGCCGGGCACGCATTTCGCTTACTTGAGCGGCGGCTTTAGTCTGGTCGCCGGCCGTACGGCCGACCAGCTCGATAGCCTTGAAGATGTCTTCGAAATTTTTTAGGTTGACCGCGACGAAGCGCAGCCCGGCGTTGTCCATTGCTGCTGCCAGGTCGGTGCTCGAGCCCAGCTCGCCGAAAACCAGATCCGGTTTCAGGGCGACGATGGTCTCCACGCTGATAGACTGGGCCGAATAGCCACCGACCTTGGCTACGTTTAGCGCTTCGGCCGGGTAGTTGCACCAGCTGGTGTTGCCTACCAGCGTATTACCCGCACCGGCGGCGTAGATGATCTCGGTCATGGCCGGACTGAGCGATACGATGCGTGTTGCCTTTGCCGGCAGCGTAAAGCTTTTGTTACGGGCATCGGTGATCGTTAGCGACTGGCCGAAGAGGGGAGCGACAGCCAGCAAGACTGTCAGAATAAAAACAAGTGTCCTTCTCATGGACCTTCTCCTTCTGCCCCGCGTGGGGCGGGCGTACTGCAACAGTCTGCAGGCGGGATCGACATCCCCTGCGGGGACGATACAGGCCAGCAGTCCGGTTTGCAGGACGCCTGGAGAAACGGTTCTGGTGATGGTTTGTTGATCGATGGACCGGCCGGGCAGCCGGTCTACCGCTCGACGCCTGTACCACGAAGCGTTCCTGCGATATGTCCGGACGGGTCGGGTATCCTGGCTTAGCGCTGTAGACCGGCGGGTGCCGCCTACAGCTGCCTTACAGTTACGGGCTAGCTCCGGAATTAAACCGGATTCCCCCGACTAGTTCTTTACCGGCTGCCGGATAATCCGGTCTGCCGGGGCAGAACCCCGTCCGTATTGCTTCCGCTGTTGCGGAAGACCCTACGGGTACAGCCAGTATGCCAAGGAAGGGCAGGCGGGGTCAAGGGCGGGGGGCTCTTTTGGGGGTCAGACCCCAGGTCCAAGGCCAGTGGGGTCAGACCCCGACCGAAGCCGGCTGTGGGGTCAGACCCCGACCGAAACCCTTTGTGGGGTCTGACCCCACTGCCAGGGCTTGCGTGTTCGCCTGTCAGGCAATACACTTGGTGTATGGCTCGTCAAAAACACGTTTCACTACGCCGTACCTTCATCATCGCACTGATAAGCGCTTACGCAGTTTCGGCACTTGCCAGTACACTGGTCTTTATAGCTTCAGCCAGGCGCTTGACAGACAGCTATGTACAGCGGGTGGCTGAATCGCGCAGCCTGTTGGACCAGAACCGGATCAAGGCGCTGATCGGCCGCGAAGCCGCACTCTGCCTGAAGCTGGCCGACGACCCGGCAATCAAAAACTGGTTGGCAGATGAGACCGAGCCGACACTGCGTGAGCAGGCCTTCGCCCAGCTGAGCAGCTATCAGCGGCTCTTCCGTGATCGTACAATTTTTATCGCCACACCCGGTCTGCAGGATTACCATCTGGCCCTCCCGGACAGTTTTTTCGGCCAACCCTCGCGATTAGATCCGGAAAATCCGGCCGACCGCTGGTTTTACGAAACTTTTTCACGGCAGGAAGATTACTGGATCAACGTAAACTACGACCGCCTGCTGGATGAGGTGCGGGTCTGGATCAATACTATCGTGCGTGACAGCAGCGGACAGGTGCTTGGAGTTGCCGGAACCGGGATGGAGCTTACGGCTTTCCTGGCCGACTTGGTCCAGCATGACGAAACCAGGGTTACTACCATTATCAGCAACTTTGAAGGCCAGATTCTGGCCCACCCGGATCAGGCCATAACCGAATTTAATGCCCGGGTACAGCGGGACGAAGACCGTATATCCATTACCAGTCTGTTTCCCGACAAGTTCAGCAAGACCCAGCTTGAAGAGGCCATGAGCTATGTGCGGGCTCACCAGCCGGCTGATTTCGCCATGGATTCCAGGCCGGTAATTCTGGACCTTAAGCAGGCCGGCCGGCCGCTTACCCTGGCTGTTTCCTCTATCCCCGAGCTGACATGGTATACCTTTGTTCTGGTTGAATCAGCCTTGTTTGCCAGCAGCCTGGAGTATGTTCCCTTCCTGCTGGCCCCGCTGATCTCGCTTACCTTGCTGATACTGCTGGTATTAACCCTGCTGAATCGCCTGGTACTGCTTCCGATCGGTTTGCTGACCGAGGCTTCAAGACGGATCTCGGACGGCGATTACAATATAACACTGGAAGTGCCGCGGCAGTATGAAACAGGCTTGCTGGCACATGCCTTTACCGAGATGAGCGCCCAAATCCGGCATTATACCGGACAGCTGGAATCTATGGTTGACGAGCGAACCAAAGAGCTGGCCCGTTCCAGAGACCATATTTTGGAATCTATCCGTTACGGGAAGCTGGTCCAGACCTCCATAATGCCGTCAGCCGCCGACCTGGCCTCCAATGTACGCGGCCATTTCATGCATTTGCAGCCGCTGGATACGGTTGGCGGTGATTTTGTATTCTTTCAGCCGACCCGCGACGGTTTTGTTGCCGCCCTGGCCGACTGCACCGGACACGGCGTGCCGGGGGCAATTATGAGCATGCTCGGTGCCAGCCTGCTGAACCGCGTCGTTGATACCCTTCCGGATGCCGGTCCTTCGGACTTGCTGGCCGAGCTGCACCGGCTTTTGTGCCGAAATTTGCGGGCCGCCCAGGATACCGACCATTTCGAGAATGGCATGGATATAGGGCTTTGCCGCTACCAGCGGGAACAGGACAGCTTGCAGTATTGCGGCGCGGGCTTACCGCTGTTCGTTTTGGAAAACAGGGCTTCAGCCGGAATGCGCCGGCTGGATGGCGACCAGTTGCATCTGGGATTCAGCCGCAGCGGCAAGCACCTGTCCTTCAGACAACATTCTGTCGCTGATGCCTCAACCTGTGTCTTTGTCAGTGTCAGTGACGGTATCTTTGACCAGCCGGGCGGCGAGCGCGGCTTCGGTCTGGGCATGCAGCGCTTCGGCAGCCTGCTGGAGGAAATGACCGAGCGTAAGGATAAATCGGCGGATGCCCAGGCGCTGGGTGGGCAGATTCTGGAAAAACTTAAAGCATGGCAGAACAGCCTGGCCCAGCGCGATGATTGCAGTCTGTTCATCTTTACGCCGAAAAAAGCAATAGAGAGGTAGCGATGAATTCATTACGGAGTCTGAAAGAGCAGTTTGTGCGTGAAGGAATACTTATTGCCTTTAACGGAGCCTTTACGCACAACATTATAGAGGAAATCGGCAATGCCGCCAAGCGGCATATGGAACACCGCCAGCTGACCAGGAACATCATTACCGACGTGTTTGCCGTATACATCGAGCAAACCCAGAATGTACGCAACTATATGCTCCGCCAGGGGCTCGGCGGCGGCGTATACGATTCGGCCATTGTAATCATAAGCAGCAATGCAGAACAGTATTTTGTAGCTTCCGGCAACCCGGTCAGGCAGGCTGACAAGGCGGAACTGCAGGAGCGTCTCGATTTTCTAAACCGGCAGGACAAGGATGCTCTGAAACAACTGTACAAGCAGCAATTGCGCAAGCCGAAGGATGACAGCGCACTCGGAGCCGGTTTGGGCCTGATAGACATGGCTCGCCGGTCGTGCGGACCGCTCAGCTACAGTTTCGAAGAACTGGATGACTCCTTTGTGTTTTTTACCCTGAACGTCACGATCGCGGAGGCCTGAGATGTTATGTATACCTGCAACAATTTCCTCTCCGGAAGTGAGTTTTGATCAGGACACTTCCTGCCTTGCGCTGAAGGGCGAATCCTATCCGGAAAATTCCTTCGAGTTTTTTGCACCGCTTTTTTCCTGGCTGGAGTCAGATTTGCCGCGGCTGAAGAAACTGCGGCTGGAGATCAATATTCCGTACATGAACTCGAGCAGCACCAAATGCATACTCGATATTTTTGATCTGCTGGCCGAGCACGCCGGGCAGGGCAATGAAGTAACAATCTGTTGGTATTACGAAGAGGGCAATGACCGGGCTCTGGAGCTGGCCAACGAATTCAGCGAGGACCTGCCCCTGCCTTTCGAAACGATTCCGTTTCGCAACGAGGAAGGCTAAGCCATGCATGCCACCGGCGAGGCCGACAACGAACAGCTTATACAAGCCCTGCAGCAGCGGCTGACTGAACTGGAAAATCGCGATGACGCATTAAGCCGGCAATACGAGACCGACCTGCGGGCCTACCTGAAGTTATTGAGCCGCTTCGGCAAGGTATTGGCCATCAGTGACAAGTACCAGGAATTACTGACCGGGGTTAAGCACCGTCCGTCCGCTCATCCGGACCAGAATGTTCCAGGCATGGCCGGAAAAGGAATCGGGCACGATGCCGATATCGCGCTGGATTCTCTGCTCGAGCACCCGGAGGCAGAAGTACGCAATCTGGCTAACCATCATGCCAGGCTGTTGCGCCAAATGCGCAAAATAATGATGATCAGCGATGGTTACCTCAAGGAATTGCGCGATGCCAGCCTGCGTCTGGAATTAGTGGCCAAAACCGACGCGCTGACCGGGTTGACCAACCGCAGGGGTATGATAGAAAAACTCGAAATAGAAAACGCGCGCGCTCTTCGCGCCGGATCTTCGATGGCGGCTATTTTAGTAGATATTGACGATTTCAAGAATGTCAACGACAGTCACGGCCATGATATCGGCGATCAGGTCCTGAAAACCGTCGCGCGGCTGCTGCAGGAAAATCTGCGCCGCAGCGATAGTTGTGCCCGTTGGGGTGGTGAAGAATTTATCATACTGTGTCCGGAATGCGGCTGGGACCAAGCCGGCGTTGTTGCCGAGAAATGCCGCAATAGCATTGCCGGCATGCATTTTCCCACGCCGCAAGGTTCGATGAATCTGAGTATCAGTTGCGGAGTATCCTGTGCCGACAAAGGAAATCCGGAATGGGAAGAGCTGCTGAAGCAGGCTGACATTGCCATGTACCGGGCCAAGGCCGCCGGAAAAAACCGTGTTATGCTGTTTCAAGCTTGAGGATACTGCCGGGCTTAAACCTGAAAAACATCGGTGCTAAGGTATTTGAGTCCGGAATCCGCCATCAGGGTGACTACGGTCGCGCCGAGACCCAGTCGCCTGGCCAGCTGTATGGCGGCAAGTACATTGGCTCCCGAGGAAGTACCGGCAAAAATGCCTTCCTCGGCGGCCAGTCGGCGGGTCATGGCCTTGGCTTCGGCCGTCGGTATGGCTATGACCTCATCCGCCAATTCCGGTTTCCATAGCGGCGGCAGGTAGCCGATGCCCACACCTTCGATCTTGTGCGGATTAGGCTGTCCTCCGGAGAGCACCGCCGACTCGGCCGGTTCGACCGCCGCAGCAAACAGCTTGGGTTTGCGGCTTTTTAGCAGTTCGCTGACTCCACGGAACGAGGCAGCAGTACCTACGCAGTGCACAAAGGCGTCAACCTGGCCTCTACTCTGATTCCAGATTTCTTCGCCCAGCGCTCTATACCCCAGCACACTGTCGGCATTGCTCAGCTGGTCGGGCCAGAAAGTTCGGGGTGTGGCCGCCAGTTCACGGGCTTTGGCTATCATGTCGAGGATGAGTTTTTTTGTCGTCATACCGCCTTCGCTGGGCACCAGGTGCAGCTCTGCGCCGAAAGCGGCCATGTGCCGGCGTTTGTCCAGGCTGAAGGCGTCCGAAGTGACGATGCGCAGCGGGTAGCCTTTGCCTTTGCAGACCAGGGCGAGGGCGATGCCGGTGCTGCCGCCGGTGTATTCGACCACGGTATAGCCGGGCTGCAGGGTGCCGGCTTTTTCGGCGGCCTCGATCATGGCCAGGGCGGCCCGGTCTTTCATGCTACCGCTGGGATTTTCCCATTCCAGTTTGACTAGAATCCGCGCGCAGTCCGCTGGTACAACTTTTTTGAGCTCGATCATGGTGGTGTTGCCGATGGCCTTCAGTATTCCGGTGTTCATGTATGGTCTCCTTGAAAATCATATATTTGGTATGTTGGAGTATAATGATGTCTGGCGCAGCGAACTATTGGCAAAATTGACTATTTTGATATAGATTATGCCATGCGTGTATATGTTTTGGTTCTGGATGAAGTATTTGACAGTGGCCTTTCCCTGGTGCTGGATGCTTTTTCCACCGCAAACGAGCTTGCCGCTCTTTTCTCATTGGATGCGCCGCGCTTTGAGCTGACTCTGGTCGGCATACAGGCTGCGGCACGCAGCGGGCAGGGGTTTTGCCTTCCGTTGACGCCGGCCCCGGGCGCTTCAGCCTTGGAACAGCCTGATCTGGTGGTGATTCCGGCTGTGGCCTGCAAACAGCCCGAGCAGCTGCAAGCCTATCTGGCCAGACCACAGGTAGCGGCGGCTGCAGAATTGCTTCGCGGCTGGGCTGCGGCCGGTGCCCGGATTGCCGCGGCCTGTATCGGCACCTTTATTCTGGCCAAAAGCGGTTTGCTGGACGGCAAGAGTGCGACCACTACCTGGTGGCTGAGTCCGCTGTTTCGCAAGTTGTATCCAAAAGTACAGCTGGACATGGATACCATGGTGATTGCCTCCGGCGCGGTACTTACCGCCGGGGCCGCCTTGGCGCATATGGATCTTATGCTCAGGCTAATCCGGGATGTTAATCCCCGGCTGGGGCAGCTGACCGCCAATTATCTGGTGGTGGATACCCGTCCTTCGCAGGTTGCCTATGCCATGGTTGACCATCTGGCCCACGCCGATCCTTTGCTCTTGCGTTTTGACCAGTATGTGCGCGATACCTTGTCTGCCGGTTTCAGCCTGCCTTCGGCCGCCTCAGTTTTGGCTACTAGCCAGCGTACGCTGGCCAGACGCATACACGCTCTGACCGGCAAGACGCCGCTGGCCCTGGTGCAGGATATCCGTATCCAGAAAGCCGTGCATCTACTGCAGACCAGTGCGCAGAGTGTAGAGGAGATAGCCGCTGCGGTGGGTTATGCCGA
>JAHIWF010000075.1 GCA_018815555.1 Spirochaetota bacterium
GTTCCGGCATAGCGCAGCGGCAGCGCCACATTCTCGATGGCGGTAAGCTCTGGGATCAGATTAAAACTCTGGAAGACAAAGCCGTAATGCTCATTGCGGATGCGTGAAAGCTCCCGGTCGGGCAGGCCGTGCACCGGATGCTTTTCCAGGAGGTACTCGCCGGCGGTAGAATCATCCAGCAGCCCGAGTATGTGCAGCAGGGTTGATTTGCCGGAGCCGGAGGGGCCCATAATGGTAACAAAGTCGCCGCGGGTAATGCTCAGCGAAACGTCGGAGAGTGCATACACCGCATTGTCCTTGTCGCCATAGGCCTTCTGTATGTTTTTCAGTTCTATCATTGTTTTCCTCCCAGTTTGATGCGCTCTTCCTGAATGAAGGCGGTGTAATCGGACGTAATTATCTGGTCGCCGGAATTTAGGCCGGCCAGTATTTCTATAGTGCTGCCGTAGCTAATGCCGAAGCTGACCATAGTTTTTTCGGCAAAACCGTCGCGCAGAACATAGACGTAGCGGTTGCCGCCGGAGCTTAAGTAAGGACCACGCGGCAGAACCAGTGCTTCGGTCTTGGTTCCAAGCAGTATTTCGCCGGAAGCCGATACCCCGGCCGTAAACTCCGGATGGTCGCCGCTAAAGTCTACGGTTATGTCCACCGTGGTGCCGTAGGTGTCGCTGGCAGTGGCTTCGCGTCCTATGTTGACGATGGTACCCGGCCAGACGCTGCCGTTAACGGTGATGGCCACAGCCATTCCGGTGCTCAACCGGTCGGCCGAGCTTTCCGGCACCTGAAACACCGCCTGCGGCCTGGTGGTGTCGGCTACTATAGCCAGAGCGCTGTAGCGGCTGATGCGGTCACCTTCTTCCGCCTGCCAGGAGAGCACCCGTCCGGCTATCGGCGAACTTACCGTCAGCCCGGCAATACGTTCCTCCAGCTCGGCAATATCGGCTATCAGCTCACTGATACTGTCCAGTGTGGACTCGTGTGAAAATTCGTAGTTAAACAGGCTTTCTTCCGCCGAGATGCGGGCCAGTTGCAGGCTTTCTTCAGCTTCCTGCAGAGCGCTGCGTTTATCTGTGGTTTCTTTGGCGGTGCCGGCACCACTGGCTTCCAGCTGTTCGGCCCGTTCCAGTGCTGCTACGGCATCTGCTAAAGCCCGTTCTTTCTTGGCCAGTTCAATGGCCGTGCGTTCAGCACTGAATTTGCGCTCGGCTTCCATTTTGCTCAGGTTACGCTCGGCATCAGCCAGGTTTTTGGTCAGTACCGCCAGGCTGTCATCCAGGCCGGGAGCTTCCAGCACAGCAAGCCCGGCCTCAGCGCCGATCCAGTCGCCGGTGGCCGCCAGTTTCTGCGCCAGCGTGCCTTCTTCCGGGGCCAGAACACTGCGGCGCAGCGGGGTTTCGATACTGCCGCTAACCTGCAGCACTTCGTTCAGGGTTTGCGCTTCTACCGTTGCCTGCGTATAGTCCAGCAGGGTAAATTCTTTATTGCTGCCCAGCAGTATCCAGACGAGAGCTGCCATGCCGGCTACTACAACGATAGAAATAATAGCCCGGCGTCGGTCGCGGCCGGCTCCCGGCGGCTTGGGGCGGTAGGTATTTACAATCGGTTTATCGTGGTCCTTTTCCATTAGTCCTGCCTTTCGCTGCATGTATCGTATGTCAAGACTATATGCTGGTTTGATGAATGCTTGGTGAAGCTGGTGTAAAAGGATTGAAAACACTGTAAGGGGCATGTAAACAGTGTAAAATAACCAGCCGCAAAGCTTTGTGCCCCGGTCTGCTTGATGCTATACTTGTGGCATGACCAAGTATTCACGCCCGGCCCGCATCGGAGCTTCGACCATATCAGCAATATTTATTCTTTTACTGTTTCCGGCCCTCCTGGCCTTTGCCATAAGCCTGCAGCGCAATTTTCGCGATGGTGCGGTGCAGGAGATACAGCGCAGCCTGTCGGCCGTACAGTATCAGTCGGACCGACTGGTGCTGGATATCGATCTGGAGCTGTCTTTTATCGATACCCTGCTGGGTGAGGCCCTGGCTGAACAGATTGACCAGGGTGACCAGTACGGACTCGGCGGCGGCCATCTTGATGTAGCCGCCTACCAGCTGAACGCCCGTTGGCCGGAGGTATTGCAGGCCGCCTATATCGTGGAACAGAATGCCAAGCGCTGGACCGTGCAGCAGGTGTTCGGTACTGCCACTCCACTAAGCAGCAGTATAAAAATCCTGGAGCTGGTAGAACCCTATGCCAGTGCCGGAATTTCGGCAGAGGCGAGTACCATCCTGGATTCCCGTGGCAACAGCCTGCTGTTCCGGGTTAATTCGCTCGGCCCCGGCCCGGCACTGCGCTTTATGGTCACGCTTTTTGACGAAACCGCCTTATTGAGTCGCATGCTTCCGGAACTCTCCGACCGCTATTTCGGTCGGGAGAGCGGCTTCGACATGTATACATTGGCAGTATACCGGCCCGATGGCTCGCTGGCTTTTTCGTATGGCGAGCAGCAGGATCTGCCCCGGCAGCTGAGCAGTTTGCCGGATGCGAATACACCGGAACCGATCCAGGCCGCCTTGCCCGCACCGGATTTCAGCCGGCCTCTGTTCCGCGATCCCGGACGCTTCGACCTTTCCAGTTTCTACATTCGTACTGCTGCAGCCCAGGCCAGACCGATTCGACCGGCCGGCAGCCCTGATGCTGAAACAGCCCATCCGGCAGAAGACAGCCTGACCGGCCTGCAGGAGAGGCTGTTGCGTATAGCCGCAACCCGCCTGATACCCGATTACATAGAACAATACCGCTTTTTTACCCGTACTGTGCAGAATGCCTGGCAGCTGACTGTGTATCGCGAAGGCCTGAGTATACCCCAGCAAGCCATCCGTACCGCGCGCCTGAACGGCTTTGGCGCGTATCTATTACTGGCCATTATCTATGCGGCCGTTGTGGTGCTGTATGTTTCACTGCGCCGCACCGCCGCCCTGGCCGAGCGCGAGCGCTCCTTTTTTGCCAGCGTCAGCCATGAGCTGAAAACACCGATAGCGGTTATTCAGTCGGCCGGCGACAATCTGGCCAAAGGCATAGTAGACAGCGGGCGGATTCCCGATTACGGCGAGGTGCTGGCCAAAGAAGCCCGGCGGCTTGGTTCTACGGTAGAACGCTTATTACTGGTTGCCGGACTGCAAGCCGGTGGGCGCATGCATCATGAAGAGCCGCAGAGCCTTGTCCGTCTGGTACAGACGGTAGCCGCCCGCTACAGTCCCGAAGACTGCATAACCATCACTCCGGCAGTCAGCACCGCACCGGCCGCGGAGCCGCTCGTATCAGGCTCCGCCGCGGAGCCGCTCGTATCAGGCTCCGCCGCGGAGCCGCTCGTTTCTGGCTCTGCCGCGGAGCCGCTTGTTTCTGGCTCTGCCGCGGAGCCGCTTGTTTCTGGCTCTGCCGCGGAGCCGCTTGTTTCTGGCTCTGCCGCGGAGCCACTTGTTTCTGGCTCTGCCGCGGAGCCGCTTGTTTCTGGCTCTGCCGCGGAGCCGCTTGTTTCTGGCTCCGCCGCAGAGCCACTGGTATCTGGCTCAGCGCTGCTTCTTGAGGCCGCTGTGGACAGTGTCCTTTCAAATGCCGTCAAATATGGCCGACCACCGATAGAATTGAGTATCTTTGAAGTTAAAAGAGGCGGCCGCCGCTACGCAATCTTCCGCTGCCTCGACCACGGCGGCGGTATACCGCGCAAGGAGCGGCACAAACTGTTCGAGCCCTTTTATCGCGGCTCGGCCGCCCGGCAGTCTAGGCAGAACGGCACCGGCATCGGCTTGTACCTGGCGCGGCGGGTTGCCAGGCTGCATGGCGGCGATGCCCGCCTGGTCAATAATCCCGGGGGAGGAACCATTATGGAACTTAGTTTTAGGGCCTATCCATGATACAGCGCAACAACCGCATACTGTTGGTCGAAGACGAGGCCGGCCTGGTATTTACTCTTACCGACCTGCTCAAGGCCGAAGGTTATGAAGTTATAGCCTGCGCTGACGCCGAAGCGGCCGAACTTAAACTGGCTTCGGCTAATCCCGATCTTATATTGCTGGATGTAATGCTGCCCGGCAAGTCCGGCCTGGACCTGCTGCGTTCGCTGCGCTCAGCCGGCAACACCATCCCGGTGCTGATGCTTACGGCCCGGGCCACGCCGCCGGAGCGGGTGGTCGGCCTGAAACTGGGGGCCGATGACTATCTGCCTAAACCCTTCGATTCGCTGGAACTGCTGGCGCGTATAGAAGCGCTTTTGCGGCGCAGTGAGGGCCACGGGCTGGCCAATGGCGGCGGCAGCATACTTGGTTTTGGCGACATTACTATTAACCCGGAGCGTTCGGAGGTCAGCCGCGCCGGGCAGGTGCTGCCGCTTACCCTGCAGGAATACCGCCTGCTTATCTTTATGGTAACCCACCCCGGCAAGACGCTCTCGCGCGAGCGCTTGCTGGAGGAGGTGTGGGGCTACGGATCCAACGCCGCCAGCCGCACCATCGACGTGCATGTGTCGTCGCTGCGCCAGAAAGTGGAGGACGAACCGGCCCATCCGGCCCACATCATTACGGTGCGCGGCTTCGGTTACCGCTTCGAGCCCTGAGCCGCATAGCTGGCCGGCTCGGGCCTGGCCACTGGCTTTAGGCCAGCGCTGTAATCCTGGCAACCTGGGCCGCGCCGATAGCCTGCGACAGCTCGCCCAGACTGGCGGCGCTGAAGCGCAGCTTTTCGCGCTGGGTGGGCCAGCAGAAGGGCAGGGCGTTATCGCGCACGATATTCAGGTAGCGCTGACGGAACTCTTCGGTGGTGCTTTCCAGGTCCATCAGGCCGCCACCGATAATAATCCAGGTGGGATCCAGCGCCTGTACCAGATTGGCCACGTGCAGACCCAGCACCTTCCCCTGAAAGTCGAAAATAGCCAGAGCCAGTTCGTCACCTTTTTGGGCTAGACCGCGCAGACTCAATACTTTTTCCTTGTCCGGGGCAGTAGACGCAGCCAGCGGATGGTCGGGGAACTTTTTCAGGAACTCGCGCAGCAGTTGTGGCAGCCCGGAAATGGTGGTATAGGCTTCCACGCAGCCCCAGGCCCGGCCGCAGCCGCAGTTCAGCACCGGCATATTCAGCAATTGCAGCGGTGCTGGCATGTGGCCGGCTTCCATGGCGGTAAAGGTGTCACCGTCCAGCGGTAGGCCGTTGGCGTCGATGTAAGCCGCGCCCAGACCGGAGCCGGGCGCCAGCAGCAGCACCGAACCGGGACCCAGTTTCTGCACTACACTGGCTTCGCCGACGCCGCCGTAGTTGCCGTCATTGCCCACCGTCAGCTGTATCGGCCTTCCGGCGCGCGCCGACAGGGCCGCGGCATAATCTTTGCCCACATTCCAGCCGTCCAGCTCCGCCGGCAGGTTGGCGGTCTTGCCCAGGATGCCTCGTCCCAGAAAGGGACCGGGTATGGCCAGCCCGACGCCGTTAACCTGGTCCCAGTCCAGTCCATTGGCCGTCATGTACTCGTCGGCCGCGCGTACCCAGGCGGCCGTAATGGCTGCCGGACCCTTATGGGCGTCGGTCGGATACTGCAGCAGTTTGGTGGAAACGATACTGCCGTCTTCGCGGATGGCGGCAATTTTGGAAGTTGTAGCACCTGAATCGGTGCCGAGGTATATTTTTGGTGTTTTCATGACCGCAAGTGTGGCCTATGGCCGCAAATCAGTCAAGCCGTTTTAATTATTGAACAGATTTTAGCCGCTTGAAAATAATATTCCCCTTCGCCAAACGGTAAAAATCATGCCATACTGAACTCATGAAAACAGCTGATTTTGTGTTATGCATCCATGGCGGCGCCGGAACCATCAGCCGCGACACTGATCCTGCACGGGTAGCCTTATATCGGGCCGGATTATCTGCCGCGCTGCAGGCCGGACTGGACATCTTAAGATCCGGTGGAACAGCTCTCGACGCTGTTGAAGCTGCCGTTGTTTGCATGGAAGACAATCCCTGCTTTAATGCCGGCCGCGGTGCAGTGTACAACGCCGCAGGGCAGCACGAGCTGGACTCCTGCATTATGGATGGATACCACTTGGCCTGCGGTGCGCTGGCCGGTGTAAGCACCATCCGTAATCCTATAAAAGCCGCCCGCCGTCTGATGGAAACCTCGCCGCATATATTACTGGCCGGCCATGGCGCCGATACCTGGGCGGAGCAGGCCGGTCTGGAGCTGGTCAACAACGGCTATTTTGACGACGAGTTCCGCCACCAACAATGGCTGAAGGCCAAAGAATCCGGCCTGGTGCAGCGTGACCATGATGACGCCAAGGGTACAGTCGGGGCGGTGGCACTGGACGCAGCGGGTAACCTGGCCGCAGCCACCAGCACTGGTGGCATGACCAACAAACAGTACGGCCGGGTGGGCGATACTCCGCTGGTGGGCTGTGGTACCTATGCCAATAATGCCGGCTGTGCCGTGTCCTGTACCGGTACCGGCGAACAGTTTATCCGCCATGTGGCCGCCCACGCCATACACAGTGCTGTGGTGTATGGCCAACAGAGTCTGGAGAAGGCATGCCAAACCATGGTGCAGCACACCCTGCAGCCGGGCGATGGTGGCCTTATCGCGGTAGACCGGCAGGGTAACTGGCAGCTGGCCTACAATTCGGCTGGCATGTTCCGTGGTGTAGCCGATAGCTCCGGCCTGTTCCGGGTGGCTATCTGGGAAGACTGAGCGAAAGCCGCCGTTTCCGTCCTTCGCTTAGGGCGGCCTTCGGTTCCCGGCCGCCGGCTTTCAGGCCGGCCGCCGGCTTTCAGGCCGGCGCCTATGCCTTGCCCCCGGCGAACCACTGTATTATACTGGCAGCAAACAAGGAGAGCCCATGTCGCCACGAATTAGTGAAGCTCTAGTCATCCGGGGCAAGACCCTGCGCAACCGCATCATCATGCCGCCGCTGGTGTGTTTTAACTGGGGTGATGACGATGGGATGGAGACAGTCAGCCGGGCCGAACATTACGGCCGACGGGCACGCGGCGGCGTAGGTCTGATAATTGTGGAGGCCACCGCGGTAAGCCGGGAAGGGCGGCTGCACCAGACCGAACTTGGCCTTTGGTCCGACCAGCATATTCCGCAATTTCGGCGCATCGCCGAGGCCTGTCATGCCCACGGAGTGCCGGTCATCGTGCAGCTGGTGCATGCCGGATCCAAAGCTGTCGGCCCCGACCGGGTATCCTCTTCAGCTGTGGCCGACGAAGTTCGCCCGGCCCGGGCCATGAGTGAAGCCGAAATTCAGCAGTTCAAGCAGGATTATCTGCGTGCCGCCCAGCGTGCCGCCGAAGCTGGCCTGGACGGTATCGAGATACACGGAGCGCACGGCTACCTGTTAAGTCAATTTAGCTCGGCGCAGACCAATCAGCGCAGCGACGATTACGGCGGCAGCCTGCCCAAGCGCCAGCGCCTGCCTTTGGAACTGGCAACCGAGCTGCGCCGCAGCCTGCCGGTCGAGTTTATCCTGGGCTACCGTTTCGGCGTAAATGACCCGTCGCTGCAGGAAGACCTGGATCTGGCCGGCCGCCTGATAGAAGCCGGCGTCGATATGCTCAATGTCTCGGCCGGCATTGGAGCCGACAGCCTTACTCCGCCGGCCGACTTCGCTTTTTCACCAATTACCTGGATGGGTGTAGCCATGAAGGCCGCTCTGACCGCGGCCGGCCACAGCGTTCCGGTAGCCTGTGTTTTCGGCATAACCCGTCCGGAGCAGGCCAAGGCCCTGCTGGACGGCAACCAGACAGATTTGGTAGCCGTGGGCCGCGGCCTGCTGGCTGATCCGGACTGGACCAATAAAGCCCTGGA
>JAHIWF010000004.1 GCA_018815555.1 Spirochaetota bacterium
ACCGGAATACCCGGATCTTTATCCTTCAGCGCCTGAATCAGTTCCAGGCCGCTCAGGCCGGGCATATTCAAGTCAGATACCACCAGATGTATCGTTCCGGGAACAAAGTCCTGCAGCATGCGGCTGGGGTTGTTGTAACACACAACTTCATAGCCGGCAGTTTCCAGCACTTTCTTGGCCAGAGCCAGCAATACCTGATCGTCATCTACTACGGTTATTCGCTTCATGGCTGAAAGTATAGAACATGTCTTCATTCCACGCAAGAAAACGGCGGCAACACAACAGCCGCGCACAGCTACCGCGCTTGCCTTAACAAAAACAGCCGGCTGTGCTACCATCTGCACTATGCTGTACACTCGCAGAATTCTGATTCTTTTCCTCATCGTAACTTTCGCTGCCGCTTTCAGTCTTTCCGCCCAGACCGGCTCCAGCTTCAGCCGGACCCAGCCGGAAAATCTGGAAGTCTGGCTCATGATAGTCGGTCCCGGGCCGGCCATTTACTCCTGGTGGGGGCACATCGGGCTGGTTCTGACCGACACGGCCAGCGGTCGTGAATACTTGTACGACTACGGAAACTTTGATTTCGAAGCGGAAAATTTCATTCAGAATTTTGCCATGGGCCGGCTCTGGTTTCTGATGATGCGCGTACCCTTCAGTGCCTATGTGCCGTATACCATTAATCTGGACAGAGATATCCGGGTACACCGGCTGAATCTGCCAAATGATAAAAAAGCGCTGCTGCTGCAAAAGCTGGAGCACAATTTCCTGCCCGAGAACCGGGTATACTTATATCACCATTATGACGATAATTGCTCAACCCGTATCCGCGATCTGCTGGACGAGCTGGTAGGTGGACAATTGCGCGCCCAGACCGAAACTGCGTCTGCATACAGCCTGCGCCAGATGTCGCGGCATTTTGCCGACCACAGCATCGCCGGCTACTGGATAATCAACTTCCTGCTGGCCGGCAGCAACGACCAGCAGGCTACTGTCTGGGATGAGATGTTTGTTCCCTCGTATCTGGAAAATAGCGTAAAGGATTTCCGCTACCTGACCAGCGATGGCCTGGCACAGCCCCTGATAGGCGAAAGCCGCATCCTGCATGACGCAGGCAGCTATGGCACAGGCGGCACCGTCCGTCCGCTGCGCTATAATTTCTTCATATTTTTGTTTTTGGCCATACTGTTGCTGCCGGCCCTGCTGTTCTATCTAAAACACTGGTACCGCCTGTTCGACTGGTACCGCATTCTTCTGTACACGGCCGCCGCCATTCCCGGCTCGGTACTCTGCTTTATGATGTTCTTTTCCGACCACGATGTTACCTATGGCAACTGGAATATTCTCCTGGCATCACCGCTGCTGCTGGCCGTCATACCGCTTACCATCTGGAAGCAGCGCCAGAAAAAGCCGGCTGGCAGTCTGTTGCGCTCGGCAGAATTTCTGGCCGGGCCGGGCTTCTCTGGGCTGCAGACAGCGCTGGCTGGTCTGGCTCTGCTCCTGGCCCGACTGCCTTTCTGGCATCAGGACAATGTGTCGGTAAGCCTTAATTTTCTGGCGC
This sequence comes from Spirochaetota bacterium, assembly GCA_018815555.1. Classification (GTDB taxonomy): domain Bacteria; phylum Spirochaetota; class Spirochaetia; order Treponematales; family UBA12059; genus UBA12059. The sequence continues at coordinate 1,559 of JAHIWF010000004.1, forward strand.
TGTACCTGTTTTTCCTGATTACAGACTGGAAGCGCTGGCAGAAATCGCCCCGGAATCCGACAGCGGCGGCCACAGCAGCACAAGCACACGAAGCCTGAAAAAGGCATATTTGACTGAACCGTTCACCCCAAACTGCCGATAAAGAATACAGTGCGGGAATAGTATATCCTGCAGGTTCACCAATGAATTTTACAGCAGCAGAGCTGCGGAGTATTCATGCGCAGGTACATTGTTATATTGACCATGCTGGCCATGACAGCCAACATAATGCTTGGTGCGGCCAGCCCGGAAACCAGCGATTCACCCTCGGAGCTTCCACAGGAACTGCGTCAGTATCTTAATATGCTTTCCGAAGCGGCCCCGCCGGCCATTATTTCCGGTCACCTGGTTCTGAGCGCGCAGGGAGTTTCTCGTTCGGTTGGAGCGGCTTTCAGCCACGAGAACTGGTCAACGATTCATCGCTTCCAGAAAAACGGCTACGGAATTTTTGTGCTGTATCTGCCGCTGCCCTATGGCCCGGCCAGAACGGTGTCCTATCGCCTGGTAATAGATGGCCTATGGACAGCCGATGCCACCAACAGCAGTAGAACCATAGACCGGAACAGTGGAGTTACTGTTTCTACCGTAGACCTGCCGGAGCGCTCGGTTCGCGTCTATGGGGTCTGGGATCCGTCGCTAAGTGGTCAAAACGCCTTGTTCTATTTCGAAGGTCAGGCCGGACAGCGCGTAACTGTAGCCGGCAGCTTTAACGGCTGGGATCCCTACCTGCATGAATTAAACGAAGTACAACCAGGAAAATATGAGCTTGAACTACAGCTGCCCGGCGGCACCTATTACTATGTATTCATGCACCAGGGCAGACGCATCAGCGATCCGCTGAATAAAAGCGTAGCCTGGGACGGAACCGGCCGCCCGGTATCGGTACTTACGATGGCGGATAATTAAGCGCAGACAGAAAGCCCCCTGGTCACTTTGGTTCAGGGACGAAAGGCCTTAAACAGCGCGCGCCCGCGCGTCTGTAATTCGAAAAAGCGCACGTCTATCCAGCAGCCTTTTTCCTCGGGAACATCCATCACCGCAAAACTGGGCCCCCAGGAACCGCGCGGCCGCGACAGACTGCCGGGATTTAAGAGCAAAATATTGGAATACACATCTATCGAAGGAATATGGGTATGCCCGTATAAAAAAGCGCAGGCTTGCTGGCGAACGGCTTCGGCAATGAACAACGCATACGAATCGCCTTTCAGAAAATGATGCCCATGGGCAAGCAGCAGTTTCCGCTCGGCCACATGAACCGGACGTAGCTGCGGGAAAGCCGGGCTGCTGTCAGTATTGCCGCGCACCAGATGCAGGGGCAGACGCAAGTTCATCGCTTCGAGTAAAAAAGGAATATCGGCAGCACCGTCACCGCAGTGGATA
>JAHIWF010000076.1 GCA_018815555.1 Spirochaetota bacterium
GCAGAGTCCCGGAAACAGTTCCGTCATAATGGCAGAACCGGATTTTCGGCCCGAACCGCCGCTTAAGCAGCCAGCCCGGCCGCAGCGCAAGCCTTTTTCCACCGCATTAAGCTGGCAATTCAATCCGGCCTTTAAGTGGGATGGCCGTTTTGCTCAGGATTGGAAGATTCCTGAGGATGTAGACTGGTCGCTGCAGTATGGTCTGCAATCGACAAAACTCAGCGGCAGCACCGCACTCACCGTTGCGCTCTATGATGCCTTGTTTAAAGCCGACGCCTCGCTTAGCGCCAGCGCCAGTTACCAGCGCCGGCCGACCCAGGATTCCGAGGTTAGCGAAACAATTGCAAGCGCCTGGAAAACACAGGATGCCCAGGCCCGCTATGATCTGGTCTCTGGAAGCCTCAGGCTAACCAGCTCGCCGCTGCAGGATTTTTGGCTGCTGGCTCCAAGCAGCCTGTCCTGGTCCCTTGGGGCGGCCTTATATAATTATAAATTTGACCAGCTACAGGATGACGGAACGGCTCTGTACACCACCGAACTGGTGGAGTGGACCAAGGAGCGCATAAAAGAGCATAACCTGCGTGCCTCCCTGGTGCTCCGCCCCTTAAACCTGTCTCAGACTATAGCCGTGACGGCTACCCTGCCGCCGCTTTTGGAGTCGTATTCCTGGAGTGTAAGTTCACAGCTGCCTTATGTAAATCTGAGCGGACAAACCAGAATTTTCAGGCCGGCCGAAGCTGAAGCTTTTACCTGGGCTCCGCTGTCGGCAACACTGGTGCTGGGAGCCAGCCCCTGGCCGGTACTTACCACCAGTTATACCCACGATCTTGAAGAAAACCGGGTTACTGCGCTGGCTCATCGCTTAAGCTGGAACAACATGAGTGCCAATCTTCAATTTGCCTATACCAGCGCATACTCGCTCAGTACCAGCGGCTGGACGGCACTGGAAGAAAAATTTCAACCTTCATTACTAAGCCTTGCCTGGAACCAGAAATTTTCACCGGACGCTTTCTGGTACAATCGTATCAAGCTTGGCTTCGGTGTCTCTCTCGAAGCCAGACAGAATCTGTTGCGCTTTGTTGAGTCAACGCTGAGTTTCTCACTCGACTTCAAGATACAGGTGCATGAATTTATTGATATTACTTTTTCATCGGAATCACAAAACGCCGCTTTATGGCGTTATTATAGGAACCTGTTTGAGCTTTCAGACGATTTCGCCGGGCTGGAGCCGGTAAATCCAATTACAGACATCCTTAACGGTTTTCGTTTTTTTGACGAAGACGACAGCCTGCGCCGCTCATCACTCTTTAAACTAAAATCACTTTCTGTGAAAGTTGTCCACTATATGAGTGACTGGAATTTGAGTTTTGAGCTCAGCTCTGCCCCTTATCTTAATCGGGATACCCTGGACTACGAGTTCCGTAATTCCTGGAGTGTTTTTCTGGCCTGGAAGGCTGTTCCGGAGATCAAGACCGAATTCAAAAAAGCGGATGATGTGTATACCTGGTAAAGTGGCATATGCGCTGTTGATTTTTTCAGCAAGTGATTGTACGATTAAGCGATATATATTTTTTCTGCACAAGCAAGGGGATTGATTGCCTAGCACATCGGGAATTGTACTGGAAAATACCACGGTTCTGGCAGACATCTGTGGTGTCAATGACTATAACCTGCGCATCCTCGAACGTCTGCTGGGAACTCCGGTTTACAGCCGGGGTAACGAGTTGTCTATTGAGAGTCCTGATGCCTGCATCCAGGATCTTTTCAGGGGAATAGTCGAAGAACTGGTTTCGGCTCTGGCTGACGGCTTGCCGGCCTCGCCGGACTTGATTACCGCCATTCATGCCTCACTGACGCCGGACGGCCAGAATCATCCGTCTGCCCGGCCGCGCACCCGCTGCAGTGATCTGTTCAAGGAAGCATCGCTTCAGGTTCCCGGTGCCTTTGGCAAAGTATTCCCGCGTACTGCCAATCAGGCCCTCTATCTGCGTGGTCTCTCTTCGCATGACATCAGTTTTGCTGTCGGCCCGGCCGGCACCGGCAAAACCTACCTGGCAATTGCCTGGGCCCTGCGAGAAGTTTTGTCCAAGTCCCGCCGCAAGCTGGTACTTACGCGGCCGGTTGTCGAAGCCGGCGAAAGCCTCGGTTTTCTGCCTGGCGATCTTGGCCAAAAAATCAGCCCGTATCTGCGCCCGCTGTACGATGCTATGGAAGCAATAATTAGTTTTGAGACTATCCGCCGCATGGAAGACAATCATACTATCGAAATAGCGCCACTGGCTTATATGCGTGGACGCAGCCTGAATCATTGTGTGGTCATACTGGACGAAGCCCAGAATACTACCAGAGAACAGATGAAAATGTTCCTTACCAGGCTGGGCGAGGGCAGTGTTGCCGTAATTACTGGAGACATGACCCAGGTAGACCTGCCGCGAAAAGCTGATTCAGGCCTGGCACACGCACTTGGCATAGTTGCACAGCTGGACGATATTTTTGTCTGCCGCCTTGATGGCCGGGATGTTGTGCGCAATCCGCTGGTCAGAAAGATTATCGAAGCCTATGAATCAGAGCGATAATGGCGGCGGCAGTCAATCTGCCCCTAAAAATGGCCAGCACCGTAATTTTAGTTTCCGCCATATGTGGGAACAACTGTTTGACCGGTTTCGCTCTTTCCTCTCCCGGGCCGGACTGGGAAACGCTGCGCTTTCTCTCTCAATATTAGCCGCTCTTCTGCTGTGTATCGGCCTTTTTATTGTTTTTGCCGGAATTTCCCATTATTCGGTTAGCGATGTCTTTGAGGTCGGCAAGGTTGCTGACCGGGATATAGTTGCCAGCCATGATATTGTGTATGTCGATGAGGCTGCCACCGCGTTGCGTGTCGATCTGGAGCGCCGGCGGGTTCCGGCCGTTTTCGTGCTGGATGATCTGCTTACTGCGCGCACATTGCAGTCTTTGCGTGATTTTGCCGCCTTTTTTACCGAACAGCGCGAGAAGCTGAGCGATAATGATGCGTTTCAGGCGCTTTTGCATGAACGTTTCCCCGGTCTGCTGCCAGTAGATCTCTTGCAGCGCCTTATAGAATATTCCAGCCCGGCCGCCGTCTTCCGTCATGCCGAGTCCCTGCTCGAGGCTGCTCTGCTGCGCGGCATACTTTCTGTTCCGGAGCACGGACTGGAGCCCTATAATCCGCAGTTGATCGAGTTGCGCAGCTGGAAAAACGGATCATTGGTATATGAGCAGCTGGATTATGAATCCATATTGACCATTTACATGGTACCTGATCATTTTTCCTCCAGTCTGCGCCGGCAGGGGCTCACTGGCGTCATCAGTAGTCTGGTCGCCGATCTGGCCGGTGTTTTTGTCAGCGCCAATACTTTTTTTGATGAAGCACTCAGCCTGAAACGGCTGGAAGCTGCCGGCGCTGCCGTAGAGCCGGTCATGAAGCGGCTGGAGCAGGGAGAACGGGTTATTCGCAAGGGTTTTGTGGTAACCGAACAGGATTTGCTGCGGCTGCAGGCCCTGCAGAAAACCGGTTCGCAGATCAGTTTTCCCTATGTACTTGGCGGCTCGGCCTATATCATGCTGCTTTTTTTGGTTTCGCTGTTCTTTTTTTCGCGCCGCATGATCGGTACTACCCTGACGGGGAAGAGCTTTTTCCTGGTTCTGGCCCTCGCCGTCACTTATTTTGTCTTGGCCGCTGTTTTATCGGCTTTATTGCCTCTTTCCATGCAGACCCACCTGGGAGCTTTGCTGCCCGGCGCGCTTTTTGCCATGTTGCTGGCCATTCTGGTTAATGAGCGTTGTGCCATTTTGTTCACTTTGATACTCTCGCTGAGCCTGTTGCCGCTCAGCGGTTTTAATACCTATCTGTTCGTCCAGACCTTTGCCGCCGGCAGCGCCGGAGCCTTCTTGGTGCGGCGTACCGACAAGCGCATCGATCTGGTGCGCGCCGGAGCCCAGCTTGCATTGGTTCAGTTTGTGGTTGTCGTTGCGCTCAGTGCCATGTTCGGCAGCAGCCTGCGAACTTCTCTGGGCAATGCGGTCTGGCTTGCCCTTAATGCCTTCTTCTGCGGCACGCTAACCCTGGGTTTTCTGCCTATACTGGAGCATGCGCTTAACGCGGCCACCATATTCCGCCTGCAGGAACTTTCCGACCTGAATGCGCCAGCGCTCAAGCTTTTGCTTAGTGTTGCGCCCGGCACCTATAGTCATTCGGTAACCGTAGCCCATCTGGCCGAATCTGCCTGCCGCGAGATCGGCGCTTCCGCGCTGCTGGCCCGGGTTGGCGCTTATTACCACGATATTGGCAAAATTGAACAACCCGAATATTTTATCGAAAATCAGTCCGGCTATAACAAGCATGACGACATAAATCCGCGGCTTTCGGCCACGGTATTGCGCAGTCATGTCAAATTCGGCCTTGAGCGTGCGGAGAGTCTGGGGTTGCCGGCACCGGTGCGCGATATAATCGCCGAGCATCATGGAAACAGCATAATCGGCTATTTCTTTGCCCAGGCCCAGAAAGAAGACAGTGAGACCAGTTCCGAGGATTACCGCTATCCCGGTCCTCTGCCCGGCTCACGGGAATCAGCGGTGGTTTTGCTGGCGGACTGTGTAGAAGCTGCATCGCGCACACTAAAAAAGCCTACGGTGGCCAAGCTGGAGCAATTTGTAAAGGAAATGATCACTGCAAAAACCGAAGGCGGCCAGCTTGCGCGCTCCGAACTGACTTTTCATGATCTGGAGCAGATAAAAAATACCTTCGTGCGCATTCTGGCCAGTCATTTTCATTCACGTATCGAGTATCCCAGGCTTAAAGAGGCCAGTAAATGAACCGGATTTTTGTCAGTATCCAGACCGGTCCGGCTGCTGAAGCCTGCGAGAGCGAGACTTTCTCCGGTACGGTATTGGAGGCTTTTTCTGCCGAACTGCCGGATTTCTGTACACAATTTGCCGCCCGGGTGCTGGAACACCGGGGTAAAGAAGGTCTGGACGTATCAATAGTCCTGTGCGATGATGCTTTTATAGCCGATCTAAATAGTATGTACCGTCAGAAGGACGGTCCGACTGATGTACTGTCTTTTGAACAAGGCGAAAGCTATGTTTCAGCAGATGGCGTAAAGCGGATTCTGGCTGGAGATATTGTTATAGCCCTGCCTTCGGTTCAGGCCAACGCCGGGGCATTCGGCGTTGCATTTACCGAAGAACTGCAGCGGGTTATTGTGCATGGACTGCTGCATCTGGATGGTATGGACCATGCCACCAATGAACCGGCTGAGGCCATGCTGCAGTTGCAGGAACAGTTGCTGAAAGAATTGAACTGATGATAGTTGATGGAGGATGGAATACTTGAAAGCAAAAGGTTTTTTTGCGCGATTTAGAAAACAGGAAACGTATACCCGCGGTGACAGCGATTCGGAGGATGCCAGTTCCGAGCGACGAGAAATGATTAAAGGGGTGCAGGAACTATCTGAGACCATGGTCAAAGAGGTTATGGTGCCTCGTATCGACACGGTTTTTATCCCGGTCGATGCTGAACGCGATGAGTTGCTGGATATTGTAATGAACTGCGGTCATTCGCGCATTCCGGTCTATCGTGAGAGTATAGACGATGTGGTCGGCGTACTGTATGTAAAAGATTTATTGCGGACAATAGTACGAGGTAATGTAATTAGCATCAGTGAGCTGATTCGCAAGCCCTTTTTTGTACCCGATTCCAAGCGGATTGATTCACTGCTTCGGGAGTTTAAACGTCGGCATGTCCATATTGCCATCGCCATCGATGAATATGGCGGAGTTTCCGGTATAGTCTGCATGGAAGACATTATCGAGGAAATTGTAGGCGACATTCAGGACGAGTTTGACAACGAACGCGAAGATATTGTTACAATAAGTGAAGGTGCCTGGCTGGTGGATGCCCGGCTGAATATTGAGGACTTAAACGAGGAGCTTGGTCTGGAATTGCCGGATGAGGAATTCGACACACTGGGCGGTTTTGTCTTTGATCTTTTTGGTAAAATACCGTCACGTTACGAAAAAGTTGCCTGGCGTGATTATGATTTTATCATACAGGAGATGGACGGCCACCGGATCAATGCGGTAAAGATACTTGAACGCAAGGAAAAGCCGGGAGAGTCCTGATGCCTGTACCGTTCAGTCGCGGCGTTGCCGTCCGTTTCCGCAGTCTGCCTTTTCTGTTGCTGCTGCTGGTTCTATGTTTTGCCCCGCTGCTTCCGGCTCAGTCCGTTCCTGCCGCCAGCGGCGGCAGCGTGCTTTCTACATTGCCAGTCCGGCTGCAGCAGGCCCGCGATTTGCGTTTCAGGCAGGATTATTATAGGGCCATCGATGTTCTTCAGCTTCTGGTTGCTGAAAACCCGGTATACCTGCCAGCCTGGTACGAGCTGGCTCTTTGTCACTATTATCTGCAGGAATATACCCAGGCCCTGTCCTATATAGCAAGATCCTATGCTGTTGGTCCGCGCACACCAGATTTGATAAACCTGGAGGCTTTTTGTCATATCAGCAATGGCAATTCTGGTGCGGCACTGCTCTTGTTCCAGGAAGTGCTGACAAGACAATCCAATAACCGTGATGCCATTTTCGGCCTGGCTTTATTGGATACGGCCAATGGCCGGCCGGCTGCCGCCCGCCAGGGCTTGAATGAAGCCCTGCGTTCTCATCCGCGGGATGCCCGCCTGCTTATGGCTCTGGCACTCGTGCTGAATGCCGAAGGCCGTACGGCCGAGTCCTTATCCGTTCGTGCCGAAGCGCTTCGCTGGGCCGGCACCGATTATACTATTCATTATTCGGCTGCCTTGCTGGAGCAGGAAAACAATAATGTAACAGAAGCGGTACGCTTGGCCAGGGTAGTATTGGCTGAACAGGCAAAACATACTGGTGCACTTAATCTGTTGGCCGCAGTGTATTACGATCAGGCGGCGTACGAAGCCTCCCTTACTGCTTTGGATCAGACTTTGCAGCATGATGCCGATAATGTGCAGTCCTGGTTTTTGCTGGGGCAGGTGTGTGCGGCTTACGGACGGGCGCTGCAGGAGTCCGGAGATTCCGAACAGGCAGCCCTGCTGTATGGAAACGCTGAGGACGCTTTTGCCTATCTTTTGCAGCTTCGTCCGGATGACGAATTTACCAGGTTAGCCTTAGAAAACCTGATCATGCAGACTACCGGCTTTGAGGATGAACGGCGGGCGGAATATGCGGCCTGGCGCTTCGAACGCGCTGCCGCCTTCGAAAAATCCTGGCTTTACGACAAGGCCCTTGAAGAATACCAGCGTGGTCTGGCTCTAGATCCCTATGCCGGTTCTGGTCGTCAGCGTTATGCCATGTTGCTGAAAAGTAAAGGTCTGCCTTCGATATTTCTGTCCGAACTGAATTTTCTAAAAAGCATCGGTAAAACTAATCTGGCTGTAGATGACGCACTGGAAATTTATACCAGCCTACTGCAGGGCAGTGTAGCCCGCGAGTGGGCGTATAATCCGGTTCAGCAAAGCAGTAACCAGCCCTACAGTCTGATGGTCTTTTCGACCGGTCCGGGAGGAATCCCCTGGCATTCCGGCAGTGACATGGTCTTCAGCCGCTATGTGCGCGATCTTCTGGCTGCCTCCAGTCAGCTGCAGCTGCCAGCCACTGCTCCCCGCGTGTACAGTTTCGCTGATGCTTTCCGCCCGGCCCGTGAGAGCGGCAGTGATTATTTCCTATTGCTTGATTTACGCGAGAGTGAGCGGGAGATCTATGTACGGGCAGAATTAAGGGTAAGCCGTACCGGTACTCTGGTACAGTCGATGGAAACCAGCCGTTTTGGCAATGACCGGGTTCAGCAGGCTGCTTCTTATATTGTAAACAGCGTTCAGGCTGCTCTGCCGATGCAGGGTCGCTTGCTGCAACGCCGCGCTGACCGTGGACTTATTAACCTAGGCCGCCTGCACGGCCTCAGTGTCGGAGATGAACTTATATTGCTTCGGCCGGAAGTGCTGCAGCTTAGGCTGGATGCTCCCGGCTTTCTGTACAAAGAAAGTGATATTCTGGCTGACTTGACTATTGTCCGGCTCGATGATGAACTGGCTGAGGTACAGATCAAGCGCCGGGGCTTTTTCGACCGCAGTAATCCCGGCGA
>JAHIWF010000077.1 GCA_018815555.1 Spirochaetota bacterium
GCAGCGCCATTGGCAAGCTGCAAGTCTGTCTCGTTATGCACATAGGTACCGGAAGCGGGTTGTACCGGATCGGCAATAGCCGGCTGTTGCATATTGCTGTTCGCCGCTCCAGCTTGCTCCTGATTAGCCCCGTTGACTACCAGCTGGTCATCCGCGACATCCTGGGCTGCATTTGCAGCAAGATCAGCTTCTCTGGCATCCTCACCAAGATTATCGGCAGGATCATTCAAATCAGCTTCCAGGAGGGGCGGATCATCTTCGATCAGTTCTAATTCCTTCAGGGCAGCATCAACATCCTTTTTGGCAGCACCAAGTTCTGGAGGCTTTGGACAAGTATGGCCTTCATGAAGATAGTATACCTCTTTACAAAAGCTACATGCTGCAGTCGGACATACATGAATGGCACCTGTATAATCTGCGCCACATAGATTGCAATGATGTATAATAGGTTGACATTTGCAAGGAGTTTTACCACAAACTCCACACACCGGTTCGCTGGCGAACACAAACAACGGCAGTATAAATATGAACATAAAAGATATTATTATCACTTTAGTGATATCTGAACTATGCATTCGATTGGTCATATTATTTCCTTATAGCTAAAACACCTGGTACCACAACACATCCAGCAGGCTTTCCGCTATCGGCTGTGTTGGTACCCAGTTCGAGTTCTGTACGAAATCCAGTGGTTCCTGGACTATGGCATTGCGGAAATAGGCCGGGCTATGACTAAGGTTGACATTGCCGTTTTCATCCAGGCTGGCGAGATACAAAGAAAGACCGGCAGCAGCAGGATTGCCCACTGGATTAGTCCAATTGCGGTACACTGCGGCAGTCAGCGTCGCCTGCAACTCCTGAACTTCAGTAGCCAGCGCCGGTTTGCTTTGCAGGGCATAACGAGCCATATCACCAATGTCGATGAACAAGTCGGAGGGATAGGCCGAAGCGCTGAAAGTTTCGGTCTCGTTTAAAAGCCCATCCAGAACAGCGTCGCGGTCAGTATCGTCGGTAATTGTCGAGGCGAAGCTGATGCACAATGCATTCAATGCGTCATTCATACTATCTAGTTGGTCCAGCCGGACCACGCTCAGGCAGGCACCATTCTGACCGGCATATTGCCGGGCGTAGCTGTCGACAATGGCCTCGGCCAAAGCCTCAACATTCCGTGTTTCCGCAGCCAGAAAAGTATTGAAAACCACTTCGTAGTCCCAGCCGCTGGTCGGTACGGCCTCCTGTGAGGCAACCAACAAGTCCGCATCATTGCGCAGTTCCCAGGCCAGTTCCATAAGCGCGCCATAGCAGATATCCAGTCCGATCAGGGAGATATTTTTACCGCGCACAGCCCTGCCGAATTCGGCGACAAACAGCATGTCGTCAGCGGCATCGTCCACCATCAGGCCCTTCCAGCCGCTGACCGGTACGCCTGCACTGTCGCCACGCCAGCCAGAGCCGTGGCCCCACATGATCAGGGCATAGTTTTCGGCCGGCCAGTCGGCCTGCACCTGCTCAATAAAGGAAGCAAGTAGATTGCCGTCGCCCATATTCAGTTCCAGCTCGGTATGGGCAGCCAGGCCCAGCCGACCAGCTGCCAGACGCTCGGATATCAGGCTGGAATTCTGCCCAGCCGGATCGTGACGGAGGCGGTAGTAGCGGGTATCAGTCCAGTTACCGTCAGAACTGTCGTAATTGGCATGCCGGTCCACCAGGGCCAGAATCTCGACTTCCTGTGGCAGATCCAGGCATTCCAGCTGGTTTAAGTCGTACATCATGGCGGCTTCCAGGTCGTTGTCGCCAGACATGTACACCGCTATAGTCCAGGTACGCACTATCTCCGGCTCGCTAAAAACGGCTGTAAGGCTAGTATTGGCATTAAGTTCCAGTTCGATGCTGTCCGAAGTTTCCGTGCTGTCGCCTTCCCAGTGGATAAAACTGCTGCCTTCGTCCGGTATAGCCTGTAGCGTAAGCTTTGTACCAATAGGATATGAATCTGATGATGAACTCACCTGCACGCTGCCGCTCCCCAGCACCGATATATCCAGGGATACCAACCCGGCAAAAACTGCTGTAAGGCTGGTATCGCCGCAGAGTACCAGCTCGATGCTGTCTGAGTTTTCCGTACTGTCGCCTTCCCAGCGCATAAAGCAGTGGCCCTCAGCCGGAACAGCTTGCAATGAGACTAGAGCACCAGAGCGGTAACGGTCGGCTTCCGGACTTAACTGCACGCTTCCGGCACCTTCCACAAGTATATTCAGTTCAAACAACTGGCCAGCATTAAGCGTTGGAGCTTGTGTACAGGCTAAAAGCAAAACAGCTGCCATTAAGCCGCAAATCATCAGACATCCAGTTTTTAAGCGTATATTCATTACCATTATTCAATTCCTGCCCTAATGGCCTGTGGATATTGATATAAACAAGCAGAATCCACCCAGCTGCTGCCGTCCAGATAATCGATTTCCTTAATGCACAGTCCGATTATCTGCAGCCCATTCTGTAAAGGATGAAAAAACAGGGGATGCAATTCCAGCTCGACCATGGAGCTGAGGCCGGCAGCGATTGTAGAGCTAAGCTCAAGCTCGAAATAGTTGCTGCCGAAAGGAGGTTGCGCGATTCCGTCGGCATCATACAGCCGAAAACAAAGACCAAGTTTGCTTGTAGTCGCAGATGCCAGGTTTTGAACTGTCAGTGTGAGAATAATGCGCTGCAGTCCATCAGAGTCTTCGCTGACGAGTAGTTGTGGCCGACCATAGGCATACGGTGGAGCTTCAGGAGGAAAATTACAGGATAGTAGCATTAGGGGTAGAAAATACAGAAAAAAATGCGGTCGCCCGGGGAAGATTTTGAGGTGTAAAAGCGGCATATCGAACTCGCTACGGTCAGGATCTGCCGATAGAAAATTTCTTTCGGCAGTACGTAACGAATACGAACGGGCTTAGCGGAATATAAACAACTGATACAATTTTTTTAGGAAGCCAGGAAACTTAGCGACCTTTGTCCAGCACCCACACGCCCGTATATTCAGGAATGACTTTTATATCGCGGGCGATGATGCTGTCAGCCATAGTATTGCCGAAAAAAGCGCCCATGATTTCTGACGCCTTCCGGGAATTTTCAAAACGGTAGTCGGTGCGCAGTTCGCTGCGAACAAACCCGGAAGCTTCCAGCAGTCGGTAAAATTCGGCCAGTGAAGGTCCGGGCGGCTTTGGTTGTTCGGTGTCCGTCCCCAGTGTTTCGATAAAGATGACCAGCTGCCCGGCCAGGCGGCTGCAATGCTGTACCAGAAAATCTGTCCAATATTCAATGCGCTCCGGCTCTGCCGCTACAAGGTGACCAAAACTCCAGCCTTCGATAACGATATCGAAGTTTCCGGAAAGGGTGTCCAGCTGGCGATTGTCCAGTTCGCGCAAGTTCAGCGGCCGTGTTATTCCGGACAGATTACGGGCGGCCTGTTCCAGCATCTGCGCTGAGTTGTCGCAGAGTAAACAGGAAGCCGCGCGCTCAGCATACATTTTTGTAACCCGGCCGGTGCCGCAGCCGAATTCGCATACGGTTTTCCCCTGCCAGTCTATCAGATCATTCAAAAACCGCTTCAGGTTTCCAGCATAGTCTTCATGGTTTACCAGTTGGTCATAGCGGTCGGCATACTGCTGGTACATCTCGAACATCCGGTTCACAGGCAACTCCTGACCCCTTACTATGCGACCGGACGGCAATCTTGTCAATCTGATTCTGCTTGCGCGAATCTGCGCAGCAGAATACAATGCTACCATCGGAGGCACAACATGTTCGGCATACAATTCGGCAAATCAGAGGATCCGGCTGTAGTTTCGTACCGCACCATGCGGCGCATGATCGGCTATCTGGGCATGGCCCTGCCGGTAATTCTGTTCGTCTGGTCGGTGCTGATCACACAGTCGCATTTTCTGCTGGATTCCATAAGCTCGTACTACAGCACCAATATGCGAGATATTTTTGTAGGTATTTTGTGTGCAGTGGCTTTTTTCCTTTTTACCTATCACGGCTACGACAAGTACGATTTTGTAGCATTCAAGATCGCCAGCCTTTCAGCCCTCGGAGTGGCCTTTAATCCGTCGTTCATCAAAAGCCCGATCAACCCCTATGTGCACATACCACCGAATGTAAGCGGCCTTACCAATGCTGTGCACTACATCAGTGCGGCGATATTTTTTACCACGCTGGCGGTTGTTTCGCTGTTTCTGTTTACTAAAACAGGGCCGGGTAAAAATAAAATTAAGGCTGTAGGCCGCAAACGGACACGCAACCAGGTGTACCGGATTTGCGGGCTGGTAATTTTTGCCTGCATACTGTGTATGCTGATTATCGGCTTTCTGCCAGACGACGCACCCTTCCTGCGCTGGGATCCGGTATTCTGGGTAGAAACCATAGCCCTGTTCGCCTTCGCGACTTCCTGGCTGGTAAAAGGCGAACTTATCCTGGCCGACCAAACAGCTTAGGTTCCGGCTCACCTGAGCCCCATCCATGCTTAGGTCAGAACCTAGGCTTGGTAACTGAACACCTCTTCCACGCCTTTACCGAAAAAACGGGCGGCCTTGAAGGCCATCTCCAGGGACGGTACATATTTATTCTTCTCCA
>JAHIWF010000078.1 GCA_018815555.1 Spirochaetota bacterium
AATTTTTGAAACAGCAATTCTGGCCGCCCGTTATCCGCTAAGCCTGGATCAGCAAGCGGCCATTGCCGCCGCCCAAGCTTTGCCGGAGCAGCTGCCGGGGCAGTACCAGCAGGACCTGCTGCTGCTGTTGCTGGACAGTGCACATCCAGAGCGCGGCTTTGAGCTCCTTCGCCACTGCGGTTTTCTGGAACGCTACTGGCCGGAACTGGCCGACCTGGACACCGTAGATCACGCCAAGGATTTTCATCCTGAAGGCGATGCCTGGCGCCACACCATGGAAACTTTCAGCCACCGTAAAACCAAGGACCTGGTGCTGTCGCTTGGTTTATTGCTGCACGACATCGGCAAGCCGGATGCCAGTGCCAATGCCGGCCGCCGTTTCGACGGCCATGCCGATATCGGCGGCCAGCAGGCCCTGCGCTTCCTGCGCCGCCTGGGCTTTCCGGAACGTCTGGCTCAGGACGTATTTTTTCTGGTACGCTACCACATGATGCCGGCCGCGCTGCCGGTGCTGCCGGTATACCGGGTAGAAGAGCAATTGCGACATCCCCTGTTTCCGGTGCTGCTGGAATTATACCGCTGCGACGAACTGTCTACCTTCCGCGGGCCGGACGGCTATTACGCCGCCTGCGCAGCCTATCGCGACTGGTGCCGTCACACCAAAAACCCCTATCGCCTGGCCGACGGGCGCAAGCGTCAGGACAAGAACCTCGCCTGAGTCTGTTCGCAGCCGGACGGATTCTGTTTGCAGCCGGACGGATTCCTGTTTGCAGCCCGCCTGAGTCTGTTTGCAGCCGGACGGATTCCTGTTTGCAGCCGGACTGATTTCTGTTCGCGGCCGGACGGATTCCTGTTTGCAGCCCGCCTGAGTCTGTTCGCGGCCGGACGGATTCCTGTTTGCAGCCGGACTGATTTCTGTTCGCGGCCGGACGGATTCTGTTTGCAGCCGGACTGATTCCTGTTCGCGGCCGGACGGATTCTGTTTGCAGCCAGACTGATTCCTGTTCGCGGCCGGACTGAATCCAGTTTACAGCCGGACTATACTGGTCACCATGAGCATAAACTTGCTAAAGCGCCATTTATGAGCTACTCTTAACACTCAGGCAAACCTGCCGGGCTTGCCAAGGAGTTTTTTCTCGACATACTCGGTTTTGTCGAGAAATTCCGATTATAGTGTTTGTCATATAAGTAATTAGATATTACTTATATGACAAAGTGGATTTAGTGGAGTATAACATGCTGAAAGAATTCCCGTCCCTGCGACAGCACGAAAGCGGCTATCGCCGGCTTTTTTTTGACGATTATTTCGACTTATATGTGTGGTTCGATAAAAAGGGCGGCATTATTAGCGGCTTCCAACTGGTCTACGACAAGGTGGACAATCCGCATTCGCTTACCTGGATGGTCGACGAAGGCTACATGCACAACAAAATTGACGAAGGCGAGAAACAGGGCATGGGCATGAAAATGACGCCCATCCTGATACCGGACGGTCTCTTCGACTCGGTGAGTGTAGCCGCCAGACTGGAACTTACCATTTCGTCCGTCGACGAGGATATCCGCAGTCTGGTGCTCGACCGCATCCACAACTTCGATAACGACAAACTGAGGAGAACATTTTGAAACAGGTATACAAAGGGCTGTATCAAGAAGACGCGATGGTGCTTAAAAGCATGCTGGAATCGGCGGATATTCCTACCGAACTGCTTTCCGGCGGTAAACTGGATGTTAACCCCCTGTTCAATGTGGACATTACCGGCTTTACTCTGCAGGTTCCGGATGACTGCGAGGCCGATGCACTGGATATCGTAGCCGCCTACAGCGAGAGCAAACATGAACATGAATAAGAGCCCCGTTGACTCCTTCCTGCCGGACGCCTCCATGCTGGCCGCGTTTAAAGCTATAGCCGCACAAGCGCTGCCGCAGGCAATCAAACACCGCCGGGCTCTGCATGCCATACCGGAAATCGGCCTGGAACTGCCGCAGACTCTGGCCTATGTCGAACAGGCACTGCAGGCGGCCGGCTATGCACCGCGCCACTGCGGCTACGGGCTGGTAGCCGATATCGGCACAACCGGGCCATTGATCGCCATTAGGGCCGACATGGACGCCCTACCCATGCCCGAAGAAACCGGGCTGCCCTTTGCCAGCACCATACCCGGCCGCATGCATGCCTGCGCCCATGATGTGCATACCGCTGCTCTGCTGGCAGTGGCCGAACAACTGGCCGTCAAGCCGCCAGAAGCTTTCAGAGTACGGCTGATTTTTCAGGCCGGCGAGGAAGGCTTCTTCGGCGCCCGCTATATGCTGGAAGCCGGCTGCCTGGACGGCGTACAGGCCATAGTCGGAGCCCATGCCGGCGACTTGTCCGAAGAACTGGCTCCCGGCCAGGCCGGCTTTATGGCCGGCCCGATGATGGCGGCCAGCGACCGCTTCGGCGGCAGCTTTACCGGTGCCGGAGGACACGGCTCGGCACCACACCAGACCCTCGATCCCATTCCGGCGCTGGCCCAGTTTGTCATGGCCGCCCAGGCCATCCGCAATCGCTTCCCCGACCAGCGCCAGCCGGTAGTGGTCAGTATCTGCCAGCTAGAAGCCGGCAGCGCTTTTAATATCATTCCGGGAACCGCATCCTTCAAAGGAACTGCCCGCACCTTTTCGGCCGAAAACCAGAAGCTGGTACGCGAGAGCCTGGAACGAGCCTGTAAGGGCTTGGCCGAAGTATACAAACTGCAGGCCGACTTCGAGTGGATGGACGGTTACCCGGCCTTAATCAACGATCCGGAAGCAACCGCCCTGGCCATGGTGGCAGCGGCGGCGGCCTTAGGTGCGGACGGCGTAAAGACCCTTACCGTACCCAGCATGGGCGGTGAGGATTTTGCCTATTACCTGCAGCAAGTGCCGGGCTGCTTCTGGTTCCTTAACACCCAAAATCCGGAGCGCGGCCTGATCTACCCCAACCATAACAGTCGCTTCGATATCGACGAGGCCCAGATAGAAAAACTGATGCTGGGCAATCTGTGCTGCGCGGCTGCCTTTGCCCAGCGCTATGCCTGAATCCGCTGACCTGGCCGACAGGACAAGGGAGAGTCTTGCGGAACAGCTTTACCGGCAGACAACCAGCGAAAGCGGCTCTCAAAAATGTCCCTAAAAACAAAACGCCCGCCGGCAGGTACTGCTGGCAGGCGTTTTGTTTTTATATCAGCAAAAAATATCCGTTAGTTCGTGATCACTTCCATCTTCTGGATGACCACATTCTGCACCGGAACATCCTGATAACCGGAACGGCTGCCGGTGCGCACAGCGGCGATCTGCAGTACTACATCCAGACCTTCTACCACTTTGCCGAAAACCGTGTAGCCCCAGCCATTGGTTGTTTCCGAGGTAAAATCGAGGAAATTGTTGTCCACCGTATTGATGAAAAACTGGCTGGTAGCCGAATGCGGGTCGTTGGTGCGCGCCATGGCAATAGTACCCTTAAGATTCGACAGGCCGTTGTTGGCTTCGTTACGCACTGGAGCCAGGGTCGGCCGGCGGCTCAGGTCGGGGTTCATGCCGCCGCCCTGAATCATGAAATTGCGGATTACCCGGTGAAAAATGGTACCGTCATACGCGCCGTTCTTTACATATGACAAAAAATTTACCACAGTAAGCGGCGCTTTCTGCGGGTACAGCTCCAGAACGACAGTGCCGACACTGGTCTGCATGCGCACACGCACCGGCGCGGCATTCGCCCCCGACTGGGCGGCAAGCGGCAGCAAGACTGCAGCAAGCAGACATAGTAATACAAAAATCCGGATACTCTTCATGTATTCCCTCCAGGAATCTGGAAACGCTTTTTTGCTAGCGTTTCTTGATATAAATTAATTTGCCCGGATCAACCGGGTTGGAGCGCTCTTCAACATCGAACCACACACAGGCCTTAATCAATTCGCCCAGCTTGCGGAATCCGTAGTTACGCGGATCGAATTCCGGCTGCCGGTTGGCGATATACTGCCCCACCGAGCCGAGGTAGGCCCAACCGGAGTCATCTGCCGAATCCTCCACTGCCGTTACCAGCAACACCCGCAGCTTTTTGTCCAGCTTCAATTCCTGCTCGCTGTTTTTCTTCTTGGTAAGTTCCTTGGCCGGAGTTGTTTCCTCCTCCGGCGCGCGCAGGATCTCGGTGTAAATAAATTTATCACAGGCGGCTACAAAGGGCTTTGGTGTCTTGCGCTCACCAAAGCCGATAACCAGCTTGCCGGCCTCACGCATGCGGGCGGCCAGGCGGGTAAAATCCGAATCACTGGACACAATGCAAAAACCGTCCAGTTTTTCGGTATACAGCAGATCCATGGCATCAATAATCATGGCACTGTCGGTGGCATTCTTGCCAGTGGTATACGAAAACTGCTGAATCGGCTGAATCGCATACGACAGCAGCCGTTCTTTCCAATGCTTCAGGTTGGTAGTGGTCCAGTCGCCATAGATACGCTTGACGCTGGCCACCCCATATTTGGCAACCTCGGCCAGCAGCCCCTCGGTAATGGGGGCCTGCGTATTATCGGCATCTATCAGCACGGCCAGCTTCAGTTGGGCGCGGGCCTCAAACTTGGAAGGTACAGACATAGTCACTCCTGCAGGTCTATCCTGCTGATTTTTTCGGGGGTCAACCCCGGTATCGGAAACAGTTGGGGTCAGAGCCCAAGCAGCAGCCGCACCTTGGCAAGCAGCCGAACCGGCACCATTTTTTTATCAACAGCCTGGCCAAGCGTTTCCGCCTCAACTGTCATGCCGTCTTCATCCTTAGCAAGGGTCCGAACCAGGCAGGTAATACGGTTTTTAGAACCGTTACTGTCAGTCCACACCAACTCGACGGGCAGCTTTTCTTTTATCGAGCGTTCCAGCAGACGTATCTTGCCCGGATAATCCATAGCTCCGGCCACAATATCAGTCGGCCCGCCCCGCGGCAAAAGCTGGGCTTCGTCTATCAGCTGCCTGGAACGGATTTTTTGCGAAAGTACCTCGCTTACCGCCACATCATACTGCATGCTATCCAGTTTAACCAGCAGACTGTTGATGCGCTCCTGCACGGCCGCATCACGGGCGCGTACGGTTTTAGCTATGTGATCCGGGTCAAAATTCTCGGGCCAGACAAAACCCGATGCCGCCCAGGCTATACCGCCATCAGAAACATCACGACCGGCCCGGTACAATTCCTCTACTGATAGCCGTACCGGGCTGTCATGCAGCA
>JAHIWF010000005.1 GCA_018815555.1 Spirochaetota bacterium
CATTGATGGTCTGGAATTAGGGGCAAATCCGCTTGAGGCTAAACAGCGCCTTGGTTACGTTAGCGACAATCCGGAATTGTTTGCCCGCCTGAAGGCCTGGGAGTATCTGAATTTTGTGGCCGATGTCTATAAGGTAAGCAGCAGCGACCGACAGGAACGCATCAGCCATTACGCCGGACTTTTCGGTATCCGCGATGTTCTGCATGGCAGTATTGGCAGTTTTTCGCACGGCATGAAGCAAAAACTGCTGCTTACCGCCAGCCTGCTGCATGATCCGGCCAACTGGATTCTGGACGAGCCCATGGTCGGTCTGGATCCGAAATCCGCTTTTCAGCTGAAGGAACTGATGCGCCAGCGCAGCAAGGCCGGCAAGACGGTGTTCTTTTCTACCCATGTAATGGAAGTTGCCGAAAAATTGTGTGATCGGATAGCCATCATCAATAAAGGCAGCATCGTGTTTTTGGGTACGGTAGCCGCCCTGCAGGAAGAACGCGGCGCGGGCTCTTCTCTTGAAAATCTTTTTCTGCAGCTGGTGGGTGACGAAAGCGGAGTTGAGGCATGAAGGTTTTCTTAAGCATGACTTCGCTGTATCTGCGAAGTTTTTATAATCTTCCGGATTTGCGCCGGAATGCCGGTCGGGATGGCGTCGGGGATGGCGGCAGCCGCATCACCGGCCGGGCTTTGCTTAAGCTGGTCGGCATTGTAGTACTGGGAATAATTGTCATATTCAATTTCGGTTTCATGTTCGTGTCCATGAACCTTATTCAGTACGATGCGCTGGCCCCGCTGGGGCTGCAGCAGTTTCTGCTGCTGAATGCAGTAATTACCGCCAGCCTGCTTACGCTCATCATAGGCTTTCTTACGGCGCTTTCCTCTTATTTTATGAACGACAATGAGCTGCAGTTTCTGGCCATGCCGATATCGCCGCGGTCCTTCCTGGCGGCAAAATTCTGTGCGGTCTATGTTTCAGAAGCGGTTTTTTCTTTGTTCGTTATCGGTTCAGCGCTGGTAATATTCGGCATCAGGGAACAGCCGCATTTTCTGTTTTATGTCTGGGGTGTGCTGGCCGCGCTGCTGGTTCCGCTACCGGTGCTGTCTTTGTCGTATCTAGTGCAGATTCCGCTGATGAGTTTTGTGCGCTTCCTAAAAAACAAGCGCACGATTCTGATTATCGGTGGAGTTGCGGGCTTGGCTATGGCGATCGGTTTTAATGTGTACTATCAGCGGCTGATGGGCAACATCAATAATCCGGCCTGGGTTGCCGCTGCCAATGGTCCGGATTCGGTCCTGGCCAGAATCGGCCAACTGTATCCTCCGGCCTTGTTCAGCTGGCGTGCTCTGAGCAGTCCGGCCACTCTGCGGGCCTTGCTTAACGTCGGCTTTTTGACAGTTTTCTGTATTGGGCTGCCGCTGCTTCTGTTTATACTACTCGGAAAGAGTTATGTGGCCAGCCTGCCGGGCTTTAATGAAATGCACATAAAAAAAATGACCAGCAGTGCCGCTCATGGCTTCTTGTCCGGGAAACTGCGTCGCGGCGGAGTCTTCTTTTCGTTGGTCCGGCGCGAGTTTGTACAAATGAACCGCGAGCCGGTGTACTTTCTGAACGGCCCGTTTATCATCATTCTGATGCCCCTGCTGCTTGCTGTTATGCTGTTCAGTCAAAAAGACACGCTTATGGACCCGGAGCTGCTGGCCATACTGCAGAACTCTCTACAGGGCGGCGCTGGTGCTGTTTTAGTAGCACTTGCCGGCGGTTTTCTGGGGTCTGCTACCAGCATAAGCTATACTGCGGTTTCCCGCGATGCCAAATTGCTGCCCTACCTTAAGAGTCTGCCGATCCGGGCTGATCATTACTTTCTAGCCAAACTGATGCATGCCATGATTTTCGCGATAGCCGGGGTTCTTATTTCGGTACTATTATTCGGTCTGGTGTTCCGCTTGTCGGCCTTTAATCTGCTCGCCGGCGCTCTAGTCGGCCTGGTGCTGTCTGCGCTGGTAAACACACTTGGACTGCTGCTTGACATGGTAAATCCGCGGCTGAATTGGGATAATCCGATTGCCGCCTTAAAACAGAATCCTAATTCCATAATCATGGTGCTTGGCTCCATGCTGGTAATGGGCGGAACTGGTTTCGTGGTCTTTCAGTTCGGGCTTTCGTTGCCGCAGTTTTTACTGTTTTTCGGTCTATTGCCGCTGGTGTTGCTTGTTTTGATTCTGAGCCGCTTCCGCTCTTTCGCTTTCCGACGCCTGGAGGCACTGGAATAATAGTTTTTACAGGCGGCACCGTCGACCGACGTGGCCGCCTGTAAATGCTCTCCGGCAGCGCTGTTTCTTTTTGTTTAGAATCCAGCCAAAAAGAGCCGGCTTCTTCTTTACCTGAAGCCGCGGCTGGCGTTATAATGCCGCCATGTCCTTCGTCCACCTCCACAATCACAGCGACTATTCTTTACTCGACGGTGCCGTCAGTGTCGACAAGCTGGTGCAGCAGGCTGTTGCCTTCGGCCAGCCCGGTCTGGCTCTTACCGACCACGGCAACATGTTCGGCTCCCTGAAATTCTATAAGGCCTGCCGCAAAGCCGGAATTAACCCTATTGTCGGCAACGAAATGTACGTGGCCGGCAGTACCCGGACCGAAAAAACCGGCACCGAGAGTGGCAACAAGTACTACCATCTGGTATTACTGGCCAAAAACGAGCAGGGCTACCGTAATCTTATCAAATTGACCTCGCTTGCCTACATCGAAGGCTTCTATTATAAACCGCGTATCGACTGGGAGCTGCTGGAACGCTATCACGAAGGTCTGATTTGTTCCTCGGCCTGTATCGCCGGTGAAATACCGCAGCTGCTGATGATGGGTCGACCCGAAGACGCCCGTAAAACCGCCGGCCGCTACCGCGAACTGTTCGGTGCCGATAATTACTTTCTGGAGATTCAAGACCACGGCATGCCCGAGGAACGGCAGGTTAACCGCGAGATGGTGCCGTTGGCCCGGTCGATGGACATCCGCCTGATAGCCACCAATGACATTCATTATCTGGCTCAGGACGATGTGGCTGCCCACGACGCCCTGCTCTGTGTGGGGACCAATCGCAAGGTAAGCGACCCTAAACGCATGCGTTTTCCTACGCCCGAGTTTTACTTTAAATCCTCCGAGCAGATGGCGGATTTGTTCCGCGAGGTGCCCGAGGCCATAAGCAATACCCTGCTCATCAACGAAATGGTCAACCTGAACATTCCGCTGCCGGGGCCGCTGCTGCCGGCTTACGATATTCCGCCCAGCTATAACTCCACCCAGGACAGCCAGGCCGAATCCGAAGTGCGGCGGGTCGCCCTGTATCTGGCCTCTATGGGCGAAGCTGACATCTGCAAACCCGACCCGCGCAACGGCAAGGTACCGGTGGAGGAACTGGCCCCGCAGATACGCCGGGCTATCGACGAGCGCATGGCCCAGCCGGTTACCCGC
>JAHIWF010000079.1 GCA_018815555.1 Spirochaetota bacterium
CGCTTTTTTAATGACCGGACGGGAACTGGTCACTAGTCACCTTACAATAAATCCGGATTTATCTTGTGCGCCCAGCGTTCGGTTTTGTAGAGCACGAAGGCGATCAGGGTAACCACCAGATTGGACCAGAACATCGACCACCAGATACCGATCGGACCCCAGCTCAGGCCAAAAGCCATAAGGTACAAAAGCGGCACGCGCAGCCCCCACAGGCGGATAATGTTGTTGGCCATAATCGGGATGGTATCGCCGCCACCCTGAAACGCGCCGTTGAGAACGTTAAACAGGGCAAAGAAAATAACCGATACCGACACGATACGGAACTGCATCACACCATGGGCGATGGTTTCCGGGTCGTCCACAAAAAAACGGATAAACGAAGCACCAAAGAAAAAGGTCAGAGTCATGGCGACGCTTATAAAAGCCAGAATGGTAAGCAGCGACTGGTGCACCACCAACTTGGCCCGGGCCTTGTCCTTTGCGCCCAGACTCTGACCGACAAGGGTGGCGGTGGCCTGGGAAAAGCCCATTGCCGGCATGTTGAACAAGCCGATTACCCGGTTGCCAATGCCAAAGGCGGCAATTACCGCTGTGCCGAAGGAGTTTACCGCACCCTGCATAACGGTAAAACCCAGGGTGGATATGGCATGCCCGAAAGAAGAAGGCAGCCCGATTTTGGCCAGCATCAGTACCGTTTCTTTATTAAGCCGCAGGTTGACCCGGCGCAGACGGATGCCGTAACGTCCGGAAACCAGCAGCACTACAGCGATTACCGCAGCCACACAACGACTGATTAGCGTAGCCCAGGCAGCGCCGGCCACACCGAGAGCCGGAAAAATGCCCGGGCCGAAGATGAGCAGCGGATCGAGCGCGATATTCAGGATTACCGTAGTGAGCTGTATCAGGAAGGGCAGTAGACTGTTACCGATAGCCTGCAGGGCACTGGCCAGAATGAACGATATGAACATAACCGGGATTTCGAACATCATGATACGCAGATAAATAAGCGTATCCGGATACACATCGGCCGGAACCTGCATCAACGAAAGCAGTGGCGCAGCCAGAAAAAGGCCAGCCAGCATGAGGATGAAGCCGGCAGCCATGGTAAGGGCTGTAGTCTGGCCAAGATAGTAGTCGACCCGGGAAAGATCACCCTTGCCCTTTGCCTGGGACATGAGGGTAGTCCCGGCCATCGAAAAACTGCCGCCGAAGACGGTAAGCAGCATGATGATGTTAAAGGCTATCGAAGGGGCGGCCACCGCGGCCGGACCAATCTTGCCGAGGAACCAGGTATCTGCCAGGTTATACAGAGTATGCACAAAGTTGCCGGCCATTATGGGCAAGGCCAGCCGGAGCAGGCGCTTGTACAGATCCATAGAGCTCTCGCCCGACAATGAAGGTGCGCCAATTTTCTGCATAGTAGGCCTCATCGCTGTTCCTCCAGTAATTTTATAGCAGATACTACACTTTTTGGAGTAATTTGGGCAAGCTTAAACGTTCAAATAAGTTGAACAATTTGATTAGCTGGGCGTCATACTTGGTATCGGTTGATCGATGAAGGGAACCGGTACCAGTTGGCCGCTGGGGCCTCAGGAGTACGAGCCGGAGCACAGCGTGCCGCGTTCCAGTTCAGGGTTCGATGCGGTATTCCTTCCAGTATACCCGCCCTGCCTGTATGGCATCACGCAGGGCCCTTTCTGTGCCGGACAAGGCCGACTTGCCGCTTTTTACCTCGATAAACACCACTGAATCGGGGGCACCGGCCGACAGTCCGGGAAAGGCTATATAGTCCACCGGTTTGCCCAGAAAACGCAGCTCGGCGAAATCACAGGGAAAATCAGGCAGCAGCGGGGCCAGCTGCTCGCCGATCTGGCCGGTAAGCACCGCCCGGGAGCGCTTTACCGCATCCTGCCTGGCCAGATTTTCCTGCCGGGCCACTGAACGGCCGGATTCCAGGCGGCCGATTTGCCGGCCAAGCAGCAGCGCGGCCAGCAGCAGCAGGATTACCAGCACCAGGGCTATAAATAAAATCAGCCGCAGCTCCGGGTTGTTCAGCAAGGCGGCAAGATCGGTGATTTGCACTCGGAAAGCTCCTTAGAAAAAAATCAGCGGCAGCAGCAGCGATTGCGGCCCGGCCGGCTTGTCCCGTCCGCTCGAAAGCGGCATACTGGGCGGCAGGCTTGTGCTTGCACAAGGCCACAGGGAGTATATGACATGATACCTAAAGACGACAACACAGCAAACACCGGCATGGCCCGGCGAACACTGCTTTTTATAAGCCTGGCCGCCGGTGAAGGCCCGCGGGCCGCTCCGTTGGGTGCGGCGCAAATTATTGCCTGGCTGTACAAGCAGCCGGATATCCGGGCCGCCTGGTCAATCCAGCTGCTGGAAGGGCTAGCCGAGGATTCCGTCGCCGCGCTGGCCGGGCAGATTGCAGCAGCACAGCCACAGGTGTTGGCCTTGTCGGTATACAGCTGGAACAGCACGGCCATGCACGAAATAGCCGGATTGGTTCGTGCCGCGCTGCCTGAAGTACTGATTGTAGCCGGCGGGCCCGAGGCCGGCGGCGCACCGGAAACAGCACTGAACAGCGGTCTGGCCGATTACGTCATCTGCGGCGAAGCCGAAATCGGCATGACCGATTTCCTGCGGGCAGTTGCCGACAACAGGCTGCCGGCAACAGACAGCCCGGCGGCACAGCGTATTTTCCGGCCAGCCGCGCCTGATCTGTCCAACCTGCCCTCGCCCTGGCTGGACGGCATCATACAAGCAGAAAACTATGGAGGTGCAGTCTGGGAACTTACCCGCGGCTGCCCCTACCGCTGCGCCTTCTGCTACGAATCACGGGGCTCCGGCAAAGTTCGCAGCTTTGCGGCCGAACGAGTGGAAAAAGAACTGCGCTACTTTGTAAAACACGGAGCCCGCGAACTGTTTGTGCTGGACCCGGTATTCAATGCCGACAAAAAGCGCATGAAGCAGCTGATACAGTTGATACGCTCAGTAGCTCCGGAACTGTTCTGCCAGTTCGAACTGCGTGCCGAGCTGCTTACCCCCGAACAGGCAGAGTGGCTGTCTAGTATAAATTGTCAGGTGCAGCTGGGCCTGCAGAGCATCCACAGCGAGGTTCTGCAAAAACTGAACCGCAGCATGGATGCCGAACGTTTCCGCGAAAAAGTAGCCCTATTGGAAGAAGCCGGGGTTATTTACGGCCTGGATCTGATCTTCGGCCTGCCCGGCGACAGCCTGTCCGGTTTTATGGAAAGCCTGAACTACGCGCTGGAACTGCGCCCCAATCACCTGGATGTGTTTCCGTTGGCGGTGCTGCCGGGCACCAGCCTGGCCGAGCAGGCCGCCGACTACAGGCTGCACTTTGCCGAAACTGCTCCGCATGTAGTTACAGGAAGTGACCAGTTCCCGGCGGCCGACCTGGAACAAGCCGCCCGGCTGGCGGCAGCAGTAGAGCTATTCTACAACCGCGGTCGGGCGGTAATGTGGTTTATGCCGCTGTGTGCCGCCCTGGACATTGCGCCAACCGCGGTGCTGGCCGATTTTGACTGCCCCCCGGGTCACGAGAAACTGGAACACCGGGAGATAGAACAATTACAGCAGGAACAGCGGCAGAAGCTGCTGGCAAGGCACGGCACTGCGGCCACAGCGCGGGGAACACCGGTCGCACCCGGCCTGGAACGCCTGTTGGCCGACCTGATAGCGGTATCAGGCGCCTGGACGCGGGCCATAGCCGAAGGCGAAGACAGCCAGCTGGACCTACAGTGGCTGCCCGAAGACCTGCTGGATATTGCGACGGTAGACTGTATCGAAGTACTGGAAGACTGCCAGACAAAACCCGGCTGCTGGCTGTGCCGGGCCAGTGATCAAGGACCGCAGTTCAGCCGCCGGAAGAACTGAGCACCACCCGGTTGCG
The DNA here is from genome assembly GCA_018815555.1 of Spirochaetota bacterium. Taxonomy (GTDB): domain Bacteria; phylum Spirochaetota; class Spirochaetia; order Treponematales; family UBA12059; genus UBA12059. The sequence continues at coordinate 3,923 of JAHIWF010000079.1, forward strand.
GCCGGTTTCCTTGGCCCGGAAAAGAGCACGGTCGGCGGCCTCGTACAGTTCCTTGGCCGAGTTGGCATGTTCGGGAGTGCAGGCCACGCCGATACTGACACTCAGGTCGGTTCGCACCGGTGCAGCATCCGGGCCGGGCCGGAACTCCAAAAACAGCTGCTGGCTCTCGCGGCAGATCAGCTCGCCAAACTCCACAGCCGGCCCGGCGGCCACCCCCGGCAGGAAGAAAGCAAATTCGTCACCTGCCAACCGGGCCGCCACACAAATCTCCGGCACCAGCCGGCTGTAAGCCGCTCCCACACTGGCAATAACCGCATCGCCGGCTTCACTGCCGAAGCGCTCGTTAATCTCATGAAAATTGTCGATATCCAGCATCAGCAAAGAACACAGCGGCAGACGCTCGGACTGGCGCGACAGACGGCTGCGCATCGATTCTTCCAGAAAACGGCGGTTAAACAGCCCGGAAACCTCGTCGATAACCGCCCGTTTTCGGGCAGTCTCGCCCCAGCGCACAATGTCCTGCAAAAACCAGGAGGCCTCGTCCAGCCAGCCGGCCATGATACTGGCCATACGGCCCAGCATCTGCACACCGATGTGGGCATGCTCCCAGACGATACGGTAAAAATCGATGGCATCCAGCACCACCAGTTCCGCATCCTCCAGAGCCTCGCAGGTGGCCGAACGCGGCGCGTTGTCGATGATGGACATCTCACCGAAAAAACGGCCGGGACCGAACTCGTACACCTCACGCTCGTTACCGTCCGAGTCACGGGCCATACTTACAATATGCCCGGATTTAACGATATACATGGCCGTGCCCGGCTGCCCCTGAGTAAAAATAATATCACCGGCAGCAAAATTGGCCAGATGCATCAGGTCGACAATGCCTTTAAGCTGAGCCTCGCCGATACCGCTAAAAAGATCGCAGGACTGCAGAGCCTGCAGAATAATCTGACTGTTTTTCATGCACCGGCCTCTTTTGCGTTTCCGCCCGCAGTGCTTCCGGAGGGAGTGGGCTTGGCCGGGGGCTGCTTGCCAGGTGCCGGCGAGTGGGTACCAGGTGCCGGTGTCTGACTGCCAGGTGCCGAGAGCCGGGCGGTCTTGGCAGGAGGCACAGAATCCTTGGCAGGCAAAACAGAATCCTTGGCCGTCGAAAGCCGGTAGATGCGGTTGCCGCCCTCCTGCCAGGCAGCCATCAGACAGGCATGCGTCCGGTCGGCCAGAGTGCGCAGCGACGCCTGATCTCGCGGCCACAAACCAATACCGATGCTGGCATTAAAGCGGAACACACATTCCGGCAACGAATCTTCCAGGTGGATGGCCGAAAAACTGCGTACCAGCGCGCGGGCTACCTTAACCGCCTTGGCCTCATCGCAATGCGGCACAACCAGACCGGTTTCGTTGCTGCGCAAGCGAATGGCCCAGCCGGACAGA
>JAHIWF010000080.1 GCA_018815555.1 Spirochaetota bacterium
GCCGATGGCAAACTGTTCCGCCAGACCCATGATAATACCGCCGACCATGGCACCTTCGATCGATCCGATACCGCCCAGAACGGCGGCGATAAAAGCTTTCAAGCCCGGCTGTATGCCCATAAAGGCTGTTATGCGCGGATAGGTAACAGCACTCAAAACACCGGCGGCCCCGGCAAGGGCTGTACCAATAGCAAAGGTAAACGCAATAACTGAATTCACGTTTATGCCCATGAGCGATACAGCCTCTTTGTTATTTTTACTGGCGCGCATGGCCATGCCCAGCATGGTGCGGTTAACCAAAATGGAGAGCCCCACCATCAATGCTACAGATACAATGATTATGATAATCTGTACGTTGGTTATGTAAACCGATCCGAAAACCGGATACTTTACAACAGTAAATAATTTATCCACCGGAAAAGCAGTAAAGCTTGATCCTTTCCAGCGGAGTTCCGCCAGTGCAGGCTTGGCAATCCAGAACACAAAACCTAACAAGCCAAGCGAACCGACAACAACAACCCTTTTTATCATCGAAATTCCACCATACCTGGTGACCTTCGGAAAATTAAACAGCTTCTGAGATAAGGTAAACAACACTACGACAAGCGCTGTGATGATAAAGAGCACAGATACGGTGCGCACCGATTCGGCACCAATATACGAAACCAGATTGCTCAGAAAAAAGGAAACACCGATAGCCGTAATCAGGGCGGCCAGACGGGGTTTGGACCGCAACGGCTTGTAGGCCAGCGAATCCATGGCAAGTCCCAATATCGAGCAGAGCGCCATCGGAACCAACAGGGCCATAATAATATTCAGCACTGGAGGCAATTGCAGCATCTGGATCAAAAAAAACGAAATAAAGGCGCCGAGCATAAATACTTCGCCATAGGCAAAGTTGATCAGCCGGACAACCCCGTATACCATCGTGTAACCAAGCGCTATCAGGGCATACACCGTGCCACGCTGAATACCGAAGATAAGCTGCGACAAGAATGTCTCCATACATCGCTCCTTCAGGTGTTTGAGTAAGCCGGCCGGTCAACATGTTGGTGTTAACCGGCCGGAATATAGCCTTTTTGGGATTTTACGGGCTGACCGAAGTCTTATAAACAGCAGCGCCGTTCTTGACCTCAAGGAGCACAGCAGCTTTGATCGGATTGCGGGTGGCATCAAAGGTTATGCGACCGGTAATGGTATCCAGATTGGTAGTAGCCATTGCATCGCGTATAGCCCTCGGTTCGGCCGATCCTGCGCGTTTGATGGAATCGACAACAATCATTGCTGCTTCATAAGCCAAAGCTGCCAGAGCATCAGGTTTACCACCGAACTTTGCTACATAATCACTAACAAACTTCTGGGCTGCCGGCAGGGTAGACTCATGGGTAAAGTGATTGGAGAACACACCACCTTCAATAGCTGCACCACCAATTTTATACAAGTCGTCAGAATCCCAGCCGTCACCACCAAGGAACTGGGCGGTGATACCCATATCGCGGGCCTGTTTGGCAATAAGACCGGTATCGTTGTAGTAGTTCGGCAGGAACAATACTTCGGGATTTACAGCTTTGATTTTTACCAGCTGAGCATTAAAATCCGGAGTACCGGTGGCATAGCTTTCGAAAGCCACGATCTGTCCACCCATCTTGGTAAACTCATCGCGGAATACTTCGGCCAGACCCTTAGTATAGTCGTTGCCGGCATCGTAGAGAACTGCAGCCTTTTTCATATTAAGTGTGTTTATCGCATACTTGGCATTTACCAGCCCCTGGAAGGGGTCAATAAAGCAGGCGCGGAAAATATAATCACCGACAAGAGTCACGGCCGGATTGGTAGAGGTCGGGCTTATCATCGGAATACCCTTGCTCTGGGCAATTGGAGCACCCGCTAGCGACACTTTGCTCATTACGGTACCAACGATGACTGACACTTTGTTTTGATCTATCAGCTTACTAAATGCTGTTGCCCCTTCATCGGTGAGGCCTTTGTCGTCTTCAACAAAGGTGCGAATCATCATACCGTTTATGCCACCAGCAGCGTTCACCTGGTCGAAGTACAGTTGTGCGCCATTTTTGGTGGATATACCAAAAGTAGCAGCATCACCGGTGATGGGAGCCACAATGCCGATTCTGACTTCGGTCGGGGCAGCGGCGGCCGGTGCAGCGGCGGTCGTTGTTTCCTTGGGGGCACACCCAACGGCCAGGATTAGTGCGCATGCCACAAGCAGGGCAGCAGCAGCAAGCAGTACATTTCGTTTGCTCATTCTTTTCCTCCTACAGAAAAGTACAGATACGTACTTTATATGATTCCGGAATTTTGCCTGCTTGTCCATCGTTTTTTTGCATAAAATCAGAAATATCAATATTTATTTGTTACATTGTTATTCTTTCACTTGATAAAAAATTAATATATACACCAAAAGGAGAATATCGCAGAGTCAATCGCAATCGTTCCAAACTGATACCATTGTAATATATTAGCTATATTTTATTATAGTATTACAATAGTCAGTACCATTATTGCTGTCAAAACACTGAAATATCAATTAAATTTAATTAGAACAGCCATAATGCAGCTGCCGGAAACCTGCCACTAAACTCTAAATTTGCCTATCGAAGCTTCCATCTCGTCGATACCAGTGCGCGCTTTGAACGACAGGTCGGCGACTTCCTGGGCGGCCCGACTGATGTCGGCGGCACCGGCCGACATCTCGTCCATCGAGCCGGCAATGGTATGCGACACTTCGGCCAGGCGCTGCATCACTTCCAGCACCAGAGCATTGCCGCTGGTCATTTCAGCCGCACCGGTACGTACCTGGGCGGTAACCCCGTTCATCTCGTGCAGGGCTTCCAGAATCTGGCGCGAGCCTTCACGCTGCTCGTGCATGGCGCTTTCCACCTCGCGCACCACATTTCCGGTAGCACTGATGCCGGCAGCCAGGTTGGCGAAAGCCTCGCCGGACTCCGCCGATACGGTAACCACCTCAGCAATTGACTGCCGGATAACAGCCAACTCGGCACCAATCGTACGCGATTGCTCAGCAGCTGTTTCAGCCAGCCGGCGTATTTCGTCAGCAACTACGCCAAAACCCTTGCCGGCTTCACCGGCGTGCGCGGCCTCGATGGCTGCATTCATAGCCAGCAGATTGGTCTGACTGGCTATCGACGATATTGCCTCATTAGCTTCCATCAGCAGCTCGGACTGGCTGGCAATCTCGCGTACCCGCAGCTCGACCGCTTCCTGTTTGGTGCGGCCC
>JAHIWF010000081.1 GCA_018815555.1 Spirochaetota bacterium
AAAGCCGGTTATCTGTACATCTCCGGTTCCCGGAGGAAAATCCACAAGCAGGTAATCCAGTTCGCCCCAGTCGGTATCATTCCAGAACTGCTCCACTGCTTTGGATAACAGGGGGCCGCGCCAGACCACCGGGGTGGCTTCGTCTTCGACATAAAAATTGATGGATACAACTTTGATGCCTTCTTCGTTTACCAGCGGTATCAGCTGGGTGCCGTTGTTTTCGCCGCGGAACGACGAAAGCCCGGTCAGGCGGGGAATACTTGGGCCGGTAATATCGGCATCCAGGATGCCGACTTTGCGGCCGCGGGCGGCCAGGGCCTGGGCCAGCAGCACGGTAACGGTGGATTTGCCCACGCCGCCTTTGCCACTTACAACTCCAATAACACGCTTAACTTTAGCGCCGCCACTTTTAGTTTCATCGCCTATGCCGGGAATGGCGGTGGCGTCACATCCAGAATCATTACTCATATACGCTCCAAATTATAGTTGGCATATGCCAGTTACTGCAGTATAGAAATACCTTTAGCTTTAGACAAGCCCCCGTCGTAGCGGTGGGAGGCTCGCTAGCATCAGGCTTGTTCTTTTAGTCGCTTAGACTAACTCTGCCAGTGTGGTTCCGGCTTTTACTATGCTGATATGCACTCCACCGGCTACCAGGGCATCATAGGCTTTGGGACCAACTTCGGCCGCGAATACTTGCTGCACCGCTTTTTCAATCAGGCTGGCGGCTGCCCCGGTTCCAGCGCCATGTTCGGCATTGCCGCTGCCGTCTAGATATTCGGCTTCTTTACTGCCGTCTTTATAAAGCGCGAACCATTTTGCCCGTCCAAATGCTTTGGATACGGTTTGCTTGTCATCTGTCGGTATGGCTTTTATCATCAAGTTCTCCTTTAATCTGTATTACGGCCGTGCATAAGCTGCAACTGTGTTCTGCCACAAAACTGTCTGTATACGTATGCCAGGCAATGCCTTGCTCGGTAGCTTCCCTGAAGCGCTTATCATACGGCAGTTCGGCCAGTATCCTGGATCCGAAATGTCCGGCCAATTGGCGGGCCTGGGCATCTGCCCCTGCATCGATGCCGGTTTTATTTATTATGCTGGCATGGGGACGCTTCATGCTTGCCAGCAGTTCAAAAAGGCGTTTGGCATCACGGATTCCGGATTGGCCAGCTTCGATAACTACTATTGCCAGGTTACAACCCTGCAGGGCTGCAATTACCGGACAGCCTATTCCCGGCGGTGCGTCGATGATGCAGAAGGTCTGCTGGTCAGTGGCCAGTTCCTCGGCTTTTTGGCGTACTGCCCGAACCAGTTTGCCGCTGGTATCCTCTCCCGGCAGCAATTCGGCATGAACCAGCAGACTGCCATTAGCCGTTTTTGATATAAAAAGTTCACCACCGGTTTTTTGTACTGGCTTAAAGGCAGCTGAAGGGCAAACTCCGACGCAGTTTCCGCAGCGCTCGCAAAGAGCTTCGTCGATTACCGCAAGAGTTTTTTGCATGTGTATTGCGCCAAAATGGCAAACCGGTACGCAGCGGCCGCAGCCAGTACAACTGCTTTGCTGTATTTCCCAGGCGGTGCCTGAGTAGTAGATTTCGGAACTCTGAATCACTGCCTCCATCGCCAGTGCTGTATTGGCCGCGTCAACATCACAATCACAACTGATTGCACTGTTTCCCAGCCAGCTAGCCAGCGCTGCGCTGATAGAAGTTTTGCCCGCACCGCCTTTGCCGCTGGCGACCGCAATCTGGTACATCACAGACCTCCTTCGCCAACGCCAAGCAGCTTCATCTGTTGCAGGGCCTTTTTAAGCTTGAACAGAAAATCAATCATTTCCGGTACATCCAGTGCTGTTTCGGCCCTGGCTCCGTGTTCGGCAATATCCAGCTGCCAGGGGAGCTCGGCCAGAACAGGAAGCCGCAGTTTGCGTGCCAGTGCCGCTACATCGCCGCTGCCGGCTCCGGCCTTGTTTACCACTATGCCGGCAGGGATATGCATGGCCAATACCATACGGGCGGTTTTTTCCATATCGTGCAGCGAAAATGCGGTGGGTTCAGCTACCAGTATGCAATAATCGGCCCCATGGATGGCCCGTACCGCAGGACAGCTTGCTCCGGGCGGACAGTCACGTAGTGTCAGTCCGGGAGCGCTTGCAGTGGCCTCAGCGGCTTTCTTTTTTACGGCGTCAATTACGGCGGTAGTGCGGATGTCGCCGATATTCAATAAACCATACAGTAGTTCGATCGGTGCCTGTCCCGGCAGCGGAGAAAGCGCACATACTTTCCCGGCGCTTACCGGCCTTTCCTGCAAGGCTCCGGTCGGACAGACCCGGACACAGTGGCCACAGCCTTTGCACAAAAGTTCATTGATGCGCACCGTATTTTCAATTGCCACCAGGGCACCGAAATGGCAGGCCCTACTGCAGGCACCGCAGCCGTTGCAGCGGCTGTCATCTGCCTGTGGTACCGGAATATAGACTTCCTGCAGCAGTCTTGGCGCTTGTTGCGAGTCGGCGCTGCTGCCGAAGTAGGGAGCACAATCAGGGGCTTCTACATCAAGATCCGCCAGCAGCAGCCGGTATTCGCCTGCTAGGTAGCTGGCCAGGTTTACTGCCAGGCTGGTTTTGCCAGTGCCGCCTTTACCGCTGGCAATTGCTAGTGTCGGCATATAACTGTATTAATCCTCTTTTGTAGGGCTGGCGGTGGAACTCGAGCCGGCACTTTGTTTCAGCAGTGCTTGAGTGTGCTCCAGTTCAGCCTGCAGCCAAGCCTGTCTGGCCTGTAATCCCTGCTGTTCGAATGCTATCCGATTATCCTGACTGGTCGGATCAGAACTGAAAAACGGGCTCGGTCCGCGGCCGCGATAGCCTAAGCCTGCACCGCTGCGCCGTAAGCTCTGACAGCGATAGCCCCTGCCGGCACCCCGGCCGTAATCGCTTCTGTATCCTATTCCGCATTGTCCCATTCCGCGACCCGTGCGCGGTCCCTGGCCCATAGGGCCGCTTTGATCAAATCCTGGCATATCAGCCTCCTTGTAGATAATTATAATGAGCATATGCTCAATAATAAGATATGGGCATATGCTCTAAATGTCAAGTACTGTTTTATAGTACGCTTGCTTTTTGCTGCAGGAGCTGCAGGCTCTCTGCTTGTTATAATTATGGGCATTTGCTATTATTGCAGGGCTGAAATAGATGACAAGCTAGATGAATAGGAATGCATATGCCTGAAAACCAAGCCGGAACCATGTCTTCCGGCCCGATGCTCTTTTATACTGAAACTCTGATCGATCACTTTACCAATCCCCGTAATGTTGGCGAACTGGCAGAGGATGCCTGCAATGGCTATGCCTGTATAGGCGATCCAGGCTGTGGTGATGAGTTAAAACTATGGTTGCGGGTAGACCAGGGTGTTATTGCCGATATCCGTTTTAAATCTTATGGCTGTCCGGCTGCTATTGCCACAAGCAGTATGCTGTGCAGCTTGGTCTCAGGAAAAACTATTCCGGCAGCTCTTGCCATCCATGACGATGATGTGGTACAAGCGCTAGGTGGTGTCTCCGAAAACAAGCAGCATTGTTCCCTGCTTGGCATAAAAGCCCTGCGCCAAGCGCTGCTGGACTGGAGTCGTCGCATGGAGGCTCTTGAATGAAAAAAATTATTGCTCTTGCCTTACTGCTGCTGGCAGCACAGCTGGTCATATACGCGCATCCGCATACCGCCTTCAGTGTCCGGCTGGACTTTGAATTTGAAGGTACCAACTGCACCGGCTTCTGGGAAGAGTGGACCTTCGATCCCTTTTTCAGTGCTGAAATCTTTTCCATGTTCGACAAGGATGCTAATGGCGTCTTCAGTCAGGATGAAACTGATATGGTGTATAATAATGCCTTCATCAACCTTCGCAAATACGGCTTTTGGACCATAATCCGGGTTAACGGAAAACGCAGCAGTCCGGACCGTGTAGAACAGTTTTCGGTTCATAAAAAGGATGCCAGAGTTGTATACCGCTTTCGCGTGCCAGTAGCTGCTGGATCGCTTGGTACCGATTTCCATGTTGCCATTTTTGATACCACCTATTATTGTGCTATCAGCTACGAGGATGACCCGGTACGCATCAGCCAGCTAGGCTCTACCAAGCCGGCCATCCGCTGGCAACGCGAGGTGAACCGGGAATCGCCGATATACTATAATCCCGCCGGTGCAGCCAACGACAATACCGTCTATGACACCTGGCGTCAGGGGCTGCAAACTGCCTGGCCGGAAGAAATTCATATTCAGGTGGGCCAATAATGCATGCTGACTTTAGCAGACGCTTGCTTTGTTCCCTTATTCTATCTGTTATTTTTTTATCATCCGTGTCTGCAAATCCGATTTTTGGTGCGCCGGAAAAAGCTGTTCCGGCTGCGCCGACAGTGCAGCCGGGTGCCTGGACCGGACTGCAGGTCGACTTCCGCGAACGTATGGCCCAGGCTTTTGAGGCTTTTCTGGCCGAGCCGGGCTCCGGACCGCTGCTGCTGATCCTCGGTATGGCCTTTGTCTATGGCCTGTTTCATGCAGCCGGCCCCGGACACCGAAAAACCATCATTTTTTCATTGTTTCTGGCCCGGCAGACCAAGGCCTGGGAACCCCTGTTGGCCGGATTCTTATCAGCCGTGGTGCATTCGGCCGCCGGTGGTCTTATCCTGCTGCTGCTCAGCCTGCTGCGCGGAGCTCTGGCCTCACGCATGGCCACCGAAACCCTGGTGCTTTGGCTGGATGGCTTTACTCTGCTGATTCTGGTAGCTGTGGCTTTGTGGCTGATACTACGTACCCTGCGTCGGCTGGTACGCAATGAGTCACATGAGCACGCTACCCATGGCCGCACCATATATTCAATCCTGGCTTTGTCCAGCCTTGTTCCCTGCCCCGGAACCATTATGGTACTGATGTTTGCTTTCTATATGAACCAGCCGATTGTAGGAATTTTAGCTGTTGCCTCCATGTCCGTGGCCATGGGACTGGTTATATCGGCTGCGGCCTATCTTGCCTGGTTCGGCCGTTCCGGTCTGTTTATGCGGCTTAAGGCCCGCGAAAAAACCATGGAAAGGATTTCAGCATTTTTTGAGCTTGGATCATACAGTCTCATTCTGTTTTTTTCATTGTTTACAGCCTGGCCCTTTTTGGTTTCTTTACCTGGTTTGATCGGCTAAAGATCAAAGCACTGCGGACTTGTGGTCAAGGCTTTTAGTGTACCCGGCGTAAAACCAGTCTGAACACAAATAACCAGACAGCGGCTCCGGCATAGCCGATCAGGCTGCCCAGAGCCAGACCCAGCGGGCCAAACAGAAAGGCCGTCAAAGCAGCATACACGATAATGCTGGACATGGAGATAAGCATAATTTTTCCGGTGGCGGCAGCAAAGGCCGCGCCGCGAACCTTGGTCAATATGGTCATGGTGGACAGCATAACGGCCGGAAAGGCGGCAATGATACCGGTAAGGTAGGGCGGAGCGACACGCGACAGGGCCACCGCCGCCGCCACCACCGAGCCGGAAAAGAAGGCGCGCAGGGTAAAGGTAAGCCAGCTGAAGCGCAGCGATTGTTTGGGCACGGAGCGCACCCGCAGGGGGTATTCGGCTACCAGAAAAGCCAGCAAGGTGCCGGTGCTATACAAAAGGCTGCCGAGGCCGAGGCCGAAAGGCGGCAGCAGGTTAAACAGCAGGGTAAGTCCCAGCCAAGTACACAAGGACAGCCCGGCTGCCCGAAAAGCGCCAAAGCGGGCAGTTGCGATAAATACCAGCAGAAAACCGGTATTTACCAGCATGCCAATGGGAACGGCCGCTGCGGTCTGGGCGGCAAAGCTGCGACCCCGGTCCAGGCCGATAAAAATAAGGGTAATTACGATTACCGAAGGCAGACTGGCAATCAGTCCGCCGATTTTGCTGCCCAGTTTTTCGGCCAGCAGACTGGTAAGGCTTACCCAGGTTCCGGCAATAACAAAAGACAGTAGCAGGCGGCCGATAAACAAATAGTCCAAGTACCTATCCTCCGGATGCTGTACAGGCTGCAGCTTTATTCCTTATACTGCGCTCTGGCATAATACGGTCTGTATCGGCACTTGGCAAGCCGCTTGGCAGTCCGGCCCGGCA
>JAHIWF010000082.1 GCA_018815555.1 Spirochaetota bacterium
AGGATGCTGAAAATCGTACATCGGATAAATGCACCAGCTGTCGCCGGTACGGTAATGCGGCATGCGGCGCAGGCGGTACATAACCGGATCGCGCATAACCAGGTTTGGATGCGCCATGTCGATTTTTGCCCGCAGCGTTTTGGCGCCGTCGGCGAACTCGCCGGCGCGCATGCGGGCAAACAGATCGAGGTTTTCTTCCACACTGCGCTCGCGGTACGGACTGTTGCGCCCCGGCGGCGTATGCGTAATGTTGTTCTTATCCGGCACCGCCGTACCGCGGTACTCGCGGATTTCCTCGTCACTCAGATCATCAACATAGGCCAGCCCCTTGCGGATCAGCTTGCAGGCCAGCTCGTATAGATACTCGTAATAATCGGAGGCATAATACTCGCGGTCCTCCCAGTCGTAGCCCATCCAGCGGATATCGCGCTTGATGGCCTCTACGTAGGAAAGATCCTCTTTTTCGGGATTGGTGTCATCGAAACGCAGATTGTATTTGCCGCCGAAATCCTTGGCGACCTCAAAATCGATAAAGAAGGCCTTGGCATGTCCGATATGCAGCCAACCATTCGGTTCCGGCGGGAAACGAGTCAGCACCGATTGATAACGCCCGGCCTCCAGATCGGCTTTAACCGCCTCGCGCACAAAGTCCAGCCCCGGCACGCGTTCGCTTGCTCCGGCTGGCGAAATTTCATTGCCTGCCGGACTGCTGCCGGCATTTGCTTTCGCAGATTCATTCATAGATACTCCTGACACCGTGCTTCAGAGGCACGGCAGCATCAAGTATACCCTGAGCACCGGAAACAGCACAAGCTTTAAGTAGCAAAGCAGCCGGGGGGGGTCAGGCAAAACCCGGCAATAACCCTGGTCAGACACGCCCCCCGGGCCCAGCCTCCTCGCGCCGCCTTTGCGCCAAAGCGCAAACCCGCCGCTGCGGGGTCTGGTCCCTCCCCTAAGAAAACAAAGCAACGACAGAATAGAGAGCAATTCGTAAAATAATCGAGTAGGAGGAGGGCTTACTCCCGCCGTCCTCTCACACCACCGTACCTACGGTTCCGTATACGGCGGTTCATAAACTGCATTGAAACTTTACCATTGATTGGCAAAGGGAGAGAAGTCCGAGCCTCTCGAAGATTATCACTGGTATCGCTTGATTCATGTGGCTTGCCCCAGCATTCCACCATGCACCCCTGCCGTTCTACGCTAACCGCCGGGCTCGATTTTCTTCAAGCCCAAGTTTAAGCAGGTACTTATAGCGCGTTCGAGGTCGTTTCCATTGTCGCCACAATATGCACCGAAGCTTTCGCCGTAACCATTGGTCGAGCTCTTCAAATATCTTCTTGTATGCAGATAGCTTGAAGTAGTTCACCCACCCTCGGAGGGTTCGCGTTAACACGGCAATGGTTTCACCTATATTCCAGCCTCGGGCTTTCCGGTAGAGAACTTTGACTTTCGTCCTCAGCCGGTCACTGGATTGTCTGGCTGGTATCAATTGTGCCTTGGCCCGTCCAACAATGGTATATCCGAGAAACTTGCGATGCTCCGGTCGGTCTACTGCGCTCTATCAGACCTCCCCGGGTAATGCACACCCACCTTCACGCTTATACCTGCCGCATATGCATGAAAAGATTCTGAATAAGTATTGGACTTTAAAGATTTGCGCCTTCTTGTCCTCTTCCTGTGCCTCGTATGTGATTTCTGTACGTCAAGCCAGCGTTTTGCCTTCGCCTTCCTTCAGATTCCACCTCGCGATAGACACCCTTGGCGTTCGGCTAACAATTCCCCTTATCGGGCTTGTACAGGACGAGGCGATTTCTCGTTGCACCTGCTAGTGGGTGCGCCTTGCCGGGCGCACGCAAAAAAAATAGCTACCCGCCAGGGTAGCTATTCATACTTGCTCAGGGAATCTTTATTCGACGTCTTTATCCAGATTCATCCACAAAGCTGTCCCCTCAGTGCTGTGCAAATGCAGAGTTCCACCACCAAGAGTAAAATAATACTCGAACTGTACTTCAGATGAATCATCATCGTATACGATATTCAACAACTTGTACGGCTTATTAGCAACCACATCCCAGGTAAAGGTACTTGTTCCCAAGCTAGTCAAACTACCGGTATTGTCCGCATTAAACACATAAGTCTGCTCAAGCAGCACAAGTGTACCGGTCCAACTTCCTACCAGATCGCTACCATCAGCGAGTCCATAGTCGCAACTACTCAAAAAAAAGACAGCGGAAATCAAAACAAGACCCAAAATCAGCTTTTTCATAGAGCCTCCAAATCGAATTGTAACCTACCTTAAAAGAAGGTTTCAGATGTACTGAGGCTCGATTGTACTTCTGTTTTATTACGAAGTCAATCCTTTTATAATAATTGATTTACATATTCATAACAGCTTGCTTACGCCTTCAGCCCGTCCAGCAGTCCCAAAATCTTCTGCAGCGGAGCTACATCGTCCTGATCGAACATGGCCGGGTCGGTGGAGTCGATATCCAACACGGCGATTACCTTGCCGTTGCGCAGAAGCGGCAGTACGATCTCGCTGCGTGAGCGTGAATCGCAGGCGATGTGTCCGGGGAAGGCATGTACATCAGGCACGACCACAGCGGCCTGGTCAAGCACAGCCTGAAGGCAGACACCCCGTCCTTTCAGCACCTGACAGGCGACCGGGCCCTGATACGGGCCGACTTGCAGCTCGTCGGCTGCGGCCACGTAATAAAAGCCGGTCCAGGAGTGGTGGCGCAACTTGGCGTGCAGCAGGGCCGCAATGGTGGCCATACCGGACAGCAGATTAGGTGACTTTTCTTTAATCAAAGGTTCGAGCTGGGTGTACAGGCGTTCGTACAGGCCGGCGCGTCGGGCTTCTACCATCAGGGTCTCCTTGCAAAAACCGCCGTTCTTTTTACAGAGCGGCGGCGTAATGTGTTACAGTTGGCGGCCGCCGAATTCCAGCAAGCGGCACAGAACTGTTTTATCCGGCAGCCTGAAGAACAGCCAGGGCCTTGTCTATTCTCGGCAAGGCTTTCTCTACCCCGAGTGCATGGATGCTTTCGAACAGGGGCGGACTGACTTTGGTTCCGGTTACGGCCATGCGCAGCGGCATCAGCATATCACCCAGTTTGCAGCCCAGCTCCTCGGCCTTGGCCCGGAAAGCGGCCTCAACCGTATCGTGGTCGGCTACACCTATCTCCACCAGCAAAGCACGGGCGGTGGTCAGGCAGCGGACAGTGGCAGCGGCATCCAGTTTCTTGGGCAGCATTTCTTCTACCGCCGGAACAGCCGGCTCGGCAAACAGGAAGCGCAGGGCCTCCGGTGCATCAGTAAGATATTTCAGGCGCTCGCGCACCAAGGGTGCTGCCTGGGCAATTAAGGCTGCCTCGATTGGCGTTGGTGAAGCCTGCACCAATCCGGCATCGGCCAGATACGGTGTCATCGCCCCGGCAAGCTGCTCCAGTGTCAGCTGGCGGATGTACTGGCCGTTGAACCACTCCAGTTTTACGTAATCGAATACCGCAGGGGCCTTGTTGATATGCTCAATTTTAAAGAGCCGGGACAGGTCTTCCAGACTAAAGAGGTCGCGGCCGTCTTCGTAAGAACAGCCGAGCATGGCCACATAATTAATCAGCGCATCTTTCAGGTAGCCTTTTTTACGGAACTCGTCGACTGCAGTAGCTCCATGTCGCTTGGACAGTTTCTGGCCGTCCTGGCCCAGCACCATCGGCAGATGGCAGAGCTTGGGTGGGGTCCAGCCGAAGGCCTGGTACATCAGCATGTGCAGCGGAGCGGAAGGTATCCACTCCTGGGCGCGCATAACGTGGGTAATTTCCATGGTATGGTCGTCTACTACGTTTGCCAGGTGATAGGTCGGAAAGCCGTCGCTCTTCAGCAAAACCGGATCGGGATTAACATCGGCGTTTTTCCACTCGATATCGCCAAGCAGCAAATCGGTAAATTTTGTGCTACCTTCCAGCGGGATTTTCAGGCGGATAACATAGGGCTCGCCGGCGTCGACGCGGCGTTGGGCCTCGGCCGGGTCAATACTGCGGCAATGCCGGTTATAACCATAGCCGGACTCGGCCTGGGCGTTGTCCTCCTGGCTGTCGACGTCAGCCACTGCGGCGGCATTAGCGGCGGCCGGAGTCGCTATCTTCTGGTCAAGCTTTGCCTGCCCACAGAAGCAATAGTAAGCTTTGTCCATGTCGACCAGTTTCTGCGCATACTCGCGGTACAGGGCAAAACGCTCAGACTGGATATACGGCCCCTTGGGTCCGCCAACATCCGGGCCTTCATCCCAGTAAAAACCCAGCCACTTAAAGGTGTCATACAGGTTTTGTACATATTCATCTTTGGAGCGAGTGCGGTCGGTATCTTCGAGCCTGAGTATAAAGCTGCCGTTCATGGAACGGGCGAACAGATAATTGAACAGCGCGGTGCGCACACCGCCGATGTGCTGTAGGCCGGTAGGAGACGGGGCATAACGAACTCGGACACTCATGGTTTACTCCTGCGTTTACTTGCTCCCCGGTGCTGCGGCTAATTAATGCGCCATTAGTACCGAAGACTGTATTTGTGGAGTGATTCTACCCTGATTCAGGAGAAGTGCTCAAGTCCGCCCAGCAAGAGGCGCAACGACGAAAAAGCAAACAGCAGAATATAAGCTAAGATTCCACACAGAAGGGTGCCCAGCCAGGCTAAAATAGATACCCGATACCGGCGCACCAGGGCGAAAATGGCCAGTCCGACAGAGACTAGGGCCAAGACCAGACCCATTCCGGCACTGAAACGCAGCAGATCCATGAGCATTTCCAAATTTGGGTCGGTAAAACCGTGCGCCGAGCCTATAATGAACAAAAAGACCAGATACAGGGAAACAACCAGTGCCAGATACTGCAAAGCCAGAACCAGCCGGCGGATCAGAAAAAACACCCGCTCGGCCTGATTTTCAAAGTGCGGGGTATTTTTTCGGAGACCGGTTTTTGGACTGGGCTGCCGCTTATCGGCGCTCGCTTGCTTCATGTTCTGACGTATGGTACCGCGCTGGTATCCTGGGGTCGCGGACTTTTGCCTGTGGGCTTTGATCCAACTGGTTTTTTGCCAAGCGGAGCTTGCTTGCCACTGCCAGTACGGCCGGAGTTTTTGCCGGAGCTTTGCTTTTCGACAGACTGCTTTACGCTAAGCTGCTTTGCAGCAGCGGTTTTGCCTGTCTTCCCGGTTTTCACCTTGGCGGCAGTGCATTCCGGTAACAACAATTCCAGCACCTGAGTAATAGTACTGCAGAAATGGCAATTAAGATCGCGGGCTACTTCCGGTGGAACATCGTCAAAATCCTTGCGGTTGGCTTCGGGAAGCACCAGTTTGTATAATTTATTGCGATGCGCGGCCAGTAATTTTTCTTTTATGCCGCCGACTGCCAGCACCTTGCCGGTCAGTGATATCTCACCGGTCATGGCCCAGCCGGCCTCTATGGCCTTGCCGCTTAGGCCCGATAGCACCGCGGCGGCCAGGGTTACACCGGCCGATGGGCCGTCTTTGGGAATGGCTCCTTCCGGTACATGAATGTGCAGGCTGCGGCCGGCAAAATCTTTCTGTACCAGCCCATAATCCGCGGCATGCGAACGCAAAAAGCTCAGGGCGGTTCGGGCGCTTTCTTTCATCACATCACCCAGGTTGCCGGTAAGAATAAGGCCGTCGTCGCCTTCAAAGCAGCTTACCTCGACCGGCAAAACGGTTCCGCCAAGTTCGGTCCAGGCCAGGCCGCAAGCCAGGCCGGCTACCGGTTCAGCAAACAAAAGATCACTCTGATGGCGCCGCTTGCCGAGCAGACGAGCCACCGAGCTGGTGGACAATATTTTTTTATAGCTGCTAATTGATTCGTCGGCGGAGTTGATACCGGATTCCACGGCAGCCTCGGCGGTTTTACGGATAACCCGGGCAATTTCGCGCTCCAGCGAACGCACACCGGACTCCATGGTATAATGCCGGATTATTTCCAGAACGGCATCGTCCCGGATGCGCAGGTCGGCTTTTTCCAGCCCGTTTTCGCGTATCTGCCGGGGAATGATAAATTCTTTGGCAATGGCCAGCTTTTCAAATTCACTGTAACCGGGTATTTCGATTATTTCCATGCGATCCAGCAGCGGATACGGTATGGTATGCACACTGTTGGCAGTAGTAACAAAAACTACACCGGATAAATCGTAGGGCATTTCCAGATAATGGTCTACAAAGGTGGAATTCTGCTCCGGATCCAGAACTTCCAGCAGTGCACTGGCCGGATCGCCGCGAAAATCACTGGACATCTTGTCGATCTCGTCCAGCAGAAACACCGGATTAGCGGAACCGGCCTTGCGCATACTCTGCAGAATCTTGCCCGGCAAGGCGCCGACATAGGTTTTACGGTGACCGCGAATCTCGGCTTCGTCACGCACTCCGCCAAGACTTACCCGCACAAAATCACGATCCAGCGCCCGGGCAATGGACCGACCAAGACTGGTTTTGCCAGTACCCGGTGGCCCGACCAGACAGAGAATCGGCCCTTTCAGCTGCTCATTCAGCTGGCGGACAGCAATATACTCTACAATCCGTTCTTTGGCCTTCTTCATGCCATAATGATCTTCATTCAGGATATCGCGGGCTGCTTTCAGCTCGTGATGTTCCAAAGGTTTAGGTTCCCAGGGCAGATCGGCCAGCCATTCGCAGTAGGCCCGGATAACTCCGGCCTCCGGCGATAAGGCCTGCAATTTGGACAGGCGGGCCAGTTCTTTCTTGGCCTTGTCCAGTATCTCCTGCGGCGGTTTTTTAGCTTCGAGACGCAGAAATAATTCGGTATACTCGTTATCTTCACTCTCGCGGCCCAGCTCGCGGTTAATTTCCTTGATCTGTTCCTGCAGAAAATAGTCTTTCTGGGTTTTTTCCATCCGGGCACGAACTTTTTGCGATATTTTCTTCTGCAAGCCAAGCAGCTCTATTTCCTGCGACAACACCATGGCCAGCGCTTCCAGCCGCTCTTTAGCCGGTATTACCGAAAGCAGTTCATACTTGCGTTCAGTTTTCAGGCCGATAGAATTGGCTATCATATTGCAAACCAGATGCGGGTCCTGTGTTCGCTTGAGTGAGTGGATGGTTTCCGGGGGGATTTTCCGTGTCAGTTCGGCATAGGCTATAAAATCTTTGCGGATCATCTGCAAAATCACTTCGAGTTCTTTTTGCTGCTCCGAATCCGCGACCACAGGGCTGTCATCGATCAGATCAAATACGGCTGTCATGTACTCTTTGCGGTACACGGTGCGCTTGATACGCACCCGCTGACGGCCCTCCACCAGCAAGCGGGTGGAGCCGTCTCCCAGCTTTACCGCCTGAACAATATGTGCAAGCGTGCCGGTATCATGTATATCTATCTCTGTATTGGAATCAGCCGGGCTTTGTTTCAGCAGGCCGAGAATAATAAGCTTGTCGGCGGCTAAAGCCAGATCAGCGGCAGCTGTACAGAATTTAGTAGCTGCCAAAACCGGAGAGAGGGCATTCGGGAAAACCACCACATCGTGCACATACACCAGAGGCAGTTCTTTGGTATCATGCCTGGGGCGGAGGTTTTCCAGTATACTCATGCGCTTTTCTTGCGCTCCTCCACCACCGGCGGTGTGTTTTCCATTACGGTACTGCGGGTTACTATTACCCGTTTGGATTCGGCATCGGTGGGGATGTCAAACATAATATCGAGGAGCATTTTCTCGACGATGGAGCGCAAACCTCGAGCGCCTGTGTTACGGGCAATCGCCTGTTCGGCGATGGCTTCGATGGCTTCTGGCTCAAATACCAGCTCGGCGTTGTCCAGTTTAAAACTTTCGGCATACTGTTTGAGAATGGCGTTACGCGGTTCAGTTATGATACGCTTCAGATCCTCAACTTTCAGGTCATCAAGTGCAATCTGAATAGGCAGACGGCCGATAAATTCAGGGATAAGACCGAACAGCACCAGATCGTCCGGATGCAGGTGATCATACAGCTGTGCCAGATTCTTCTGCTTACGACTGGTTATATCAGCACCAAAGCCCAATGGCGTTTTAGCCACGCGCGTTTCGATATTTTTCTCCAGCCCCACAAACGCGCCGCCGCAAATAAACAGAATATTGGTAGTGTCTATATGCAGATATTCCTGCTGCGGATGCTTGCGTCCACCCTGCGGCGGCACACTGGCCACCGTGCCTTCGATTATTTTCAGCAGGGCCTGTTGCACTCCCTCGCCGGAAACGTCACGGGTAATGGACACATTCTGGGTTTTACGGGCAATCTTGTCAATTTCATCTATGTAGATAATACCGCGCTCGGCTTCAGCTATATTGCCGCCGGCGTTTTGAATAAGCTTCAGCAGAATGTTCTCGACATCCTCGCCGACATAACCTGCCTCGGTAAGCGTGGTGGCATCGGCTATTGCAAAGGGAACGTTCAGCTTCTTGGCCAGAGTCTTGGCCAGTAGGGTTTTACCGGTACCGGTAGGCCCCATCAGCAGCACATTGGCTTTTTCCAGCTCCACCCCGTCGGCCAGTTTGCCGGCATTGGCAATGCGTTTATAATGATTATACACGGCAACCGAAAGAACGCGTTTGGCACTCTCCTGGCCGATAACATACTCGTCGAGAAATTCTTTGATTTCGTGCGGCTTGGGAACGTCCATCTCGAACGAACCGCCGGAGACTTTTACGTCCTCGGCCATGATGCGGTTGCACACCTGCACACATTCGTCGCAGATATACACCCCAGGTCCGGCGATTAGCCGACGGGCAAATTCAGCGCTTTTGCCGCAGAATGAACATTCCTGATAGTCTTCGCCGCCGCTCTTACTTTTGGACCGGGCCATGCTTCCTCCGTTCCAGAACCTTGTCTACCAGGCCATAATTCATGGCATCCTGGGCTGACATAAAAAAATCACGCTCCATATCGGAGGCCACCTGTTCGGGGGTCTTGCCGGCATGCAGGGCAAAATAGTCGATGGTCATTTTTTTCAGACGTACAATCTCTTTGGCCTGAATGCTGATGTCGGAAGACTGGCCTTGTACACCACCCCAGGGCTGATGAATCAGGATACGCGAGCTTTCCAACGCAAAACGCTTGCCGGCACTGCCGCCGGCCAACAGCAAAGCGCCCATGCTTGCGGCTTGCCCCATGCAGATAGTTTTAATATCCGGACGGATGTACTGCATGGTGTCATAAATCGCCAAACCGGCAGTTACACTGCCGCCGGGAGAGTTAATGTACACATCAATTTCTTTTTCCGGATCCTGAGATTCCAGAAAGAGAAGCTGGGCCACCACCAGATCGGCAGTAATATCATTGATCTCACCATCAACAAATACAATACGGTCTTTAAGCAGCCGGGAATAAATATCGTAGCCGCGCTCGCCATTGCTGGTCTGTTCCACTACAACCGGAATATTATAATTCATTTGTTCTGTCACGATGCACCCCTGGATTCACCGGCTTTGTATCTACCGGGAAAAAATTTGGACGGACCGCCCCTTCGGAAAAGGCCCAGCATAAGCTGAGCCACCCGACCTGGCTTATCCGTCCTATAACTTACTTATTTTCTTTGATCAAGTCCACGAAAGCAAGCTTTTTTCCCTTTTTGATGCTGACTTTGGCAGCCAGAGCGGCAAGCAGTTTGTCTTCCTTGATGCGGTCGCGCAGGTAATCCACCATGTTGCGGCGTTCGTATTCTTCTTTAACCTGCTCGACACTCATAGCCGAACCTTCAGCCATTTTGGCATACTCGGCGGCCAATTCTTCATCGGAAGCAGTATAGTCGCTGTCGGCAATAAGTTTATCCAGCACCAGGCGGGTTTTTATTGCCTTCTCGGCATCCGGGCGCCACTCGCCATACAGATCCTCGCGGGTTTTACCGCTCATGCTCAGAATCTGCTGGAACTGGTTAAAGTCATTCATACCCATGCGTTCCATCAAATTGCGCAGACGCATGTCCAGTTCGGCGTTAACCATAGATGCCGGCAGCACCACTGTGGCTTTTTCCAGCAACTGATCGATGAGGGCTTTTTCCTGCAGGCTCTTCAGCTGATCCTCGAGGCGCTTGTCCAGCTTGCTGCGGATATCGGCCTTGAGGTCAGCCAGAGTCTTAAACTGCTCGGAAACGTCCTGGGCCAGATCGTCGTCCAATTCGGGAAGTTTCTTCTCTTTAAGCTTGGTAAGCGTTACGCGGATTTTTTTGGTCTGACCGGCCAATTCCGGATACTCATAATCAGCGTCGAAGGTTTTTTCGATCACTTTTTCAGCATCGGCTTTTAGACCGATAATGTCGTCATCCAGTTTATACAGATTGTAGCCGGAACCAATTTCGAATACGAAGTCTTCGCGCTTGCTACCCTCAATCTCATTGCCTTCGGTATCCAGTTCCACATAGTTGATAGTGGCCACATCGCCCTTTGCAGCCTTGGCTCCGGAAGCTTTGTCCATAACAATGGCGTTTCGTTCGCGAATTTCAGCCAGTTCACGCTCTTCGTCGGCCTTGGCGATAGTACAGACCGGCAGTTCTATGGAAGCACCAGCAATATCGCCGGCAACAACTTCGGGAAATACGTCATAGCTGATGGCGAAACTAAAATCCTCGCCCAGTGTAAGTTCAGGTTGACCATCCAACTGCGGCTGACTGTAATTCAGCGGTACCAGTTTTTCGCCTTCCAAAGCGGCTTCAACCGCGTCGTCCATGATGCGGCCCATGGCCTCGACCTTCAGCTGGTCACCAAACTTGCGCTCCAGCACATTGGCCGGAACCTTACCCTTACGGAAACCCGGAAGCTGAACATTTTTGATGTACTCTTTGAGCAGCGCGTCATATGAAGCCTGAACCTGGTCTTTGGCTACTGTTACATTAAGTTTGACTGCGGAATTTTCCAGTTTGTCGAATGTCTTGTTTACTGTCACTACTATCCCCTTTATATCGCAGGGCCTTCGGCGGCCGGCGTTATTTCGATGAAAAAAAAGGCGATCCGGGTTTCTCCGGACCGCCTTCTTGACGAGCGGGAAACGGGAGTCGGACCCGCGACATCCACCTTGGCAAGGTGGCGCTCTACCACTGAGCTATTCCCGCATATTGTACTCGCCCGGCAACCAATGTTGCTTTGCGAGAGGAGGGATTTGAACCCTCACGCCGAAGCACCAGATCCTAAGTCTGGCGTGTCTGCCAGTTTCACCACTCTCGCCCGGAACCTCAGGTGAGGCCAAGATACCGGAAACCGGCAAACTTTGTCAATCACCTTTTTTAACTTTTCTCATCATTCTTTAACGCAGAACCGCCGGCAAGCGGACTCGCGAAAAAGTGTAATGAGCCGTGCAGGGATCGAACCTGCGACCCGCAGATTAAGAGTCTGCTGCTCTACCAGCTGAGCTAACGGCCCAATTCTTTTTCTCTTGCGTCCGGAGGGAGTCGAACCCCCGACCTACGGATTCGAAGTCCGTCGCTCTATCCAGCTGAGCTACGAACGCTCGTCGCAAGACCGCCTGATGACAGACACAACACTGTATCGGTCACCCGGTGAAATACAAACGGGTGGATGACGGGGATCGAACCCGCGACAACCAGAGCCACATTCTGGGACTCTACCACTGAGCTACATCCACCATCAATCAGCGAGATGAACAATGCCAGAATGACAAAAAAATGTCAATATACTGGTCGGGAAAAACCCGAAAAAGTTTTGCTAGTTCCTCGAAGCTTGTACATATCCCAAAAAACTTCCCACTCAGCAAACCAGAGCATATTTGGGCATATAGTTGAGCTTCTTGCTCCCGGGAGTAATTGTTTTCTTGAGCCAAATCATATTCTCATCTAGAGTTAGCTGGCATTTCGAAAGAAACGGTCGGCACTCAAACACTCTGGCCAGTTCATAACGTATCGATGCTTCC
>JAHIWF010000083.1 GCA_018815555.1 Spirochaetota bacterium
ATCGGGCGGGGCCGGGAGTCCGCCCTCAGCGATATGGAATACGCCTTCGGTGGTGCGGCGGTCGTTGGCCGGATTATGCAGGACACCGTTACGGATGCGGTAGGAGGACAGGGTTGGTGAAACGTAGTCGTCGGCATTGGGCGGCAGCGAGAGTTCGCGGGCCATGCCATAGCGGTCCAGTACCAGGGTGCGCGCAGGCAGGCGCGGCCGGTCGCTTTCGGAAATATCGGACAAGTAAGAATCCAGGAAGTCCTGGATACGGGCATCGGCTGGGGGCAGGTAGTCGGCCAACAGGCGCCCTTTTTCGCGATAATTGGTGATCAGTTCCTGGGCCAGTTCCAAAAACGCTGTACCTTCGTGTGAGTATACTGAAAGCCCCATGCCGGCAAGTTTCAAGTTGATATATGATATGAGGCGGCCGCGTTCGGACGGGTTTATGCGGTCGAGTTTGAGTCCAAAATCTCGTTTAACGGGCATGCTGTATCTCCATGGTATAGCTGGATAGAAAACCGGTCTTACTGGCCGGTCTTTTCTTCCTCAGCCTACTATGAATGGATATTTTTTTCCAGCTTCTGCCGGCTTTTATCCGCTGAAATTCCAGTTTATACTTGGCGGGGCTGGCCGGCTGTAGTATGCTTGCTGCATGGCCGCCCGCACCCCCGAATTACCGGCAGTACTCGATTTTATCCTCAACCATGCCTCCGAAGCGGAATTGGAAGTAGTGACCAAGGCTCTGCAGCGACGGCGGCAAGATATGGGTCGCTTTGCTGCCATGGGCGGGCTGAACCCGGGAGCCATGGCCAGTCGAATGGCTTCTTCTATCAATGAGGGTATACAGGGCAGTATGGAGAGCCTGCGTCGTACGGTCCGCAGCTACGTCGAGGAACTGATCCGGCGGAATGCCCCGGAGGCAACAGAGGCGCAGGTAGAAGCGCTCTTGGACCACTATGTAGGCCAGGCGGAGGCCTCAGTGCTCGGTAGAAGCCGGAATTCCGAAAGCGAATACGAAGCTGGCGGACCTGGCCTGGTCGATATGGATGGAAGAATTCCTGATTCTGGTCTGCCTGCCGACGCCCAGTTGATGATGGTACGTGATTTCTGTGATTACTCGCTGGGCATGATGCCAGCCGGCAAGCAGCAGGAATTGTGGGAATGGATGAGCAATTGGCAGGATCTGTATTGGGATGCTTTTCCGCCAGCCTTAAAATCGTTGATAAAAGCCCGGCTGGAAGAGCGTCTGGACGAGGAAGCCTTCTGGCGGGCGGTACTTACCCTGCTGGGGCTGTAGCTCTGCGACAGCTTTTATCCGGGTTTTTAACTATTGACATGAAAGCGTAACTCGTCGAAATGGTGATTTCATGGTATCATTGAGCCATGTTTTGCCGGTGCACTGTTTTGTAGAAATTTCCGGTACGAAAGAGGTTGGAAGCTATGGATGTCATACTGATCGATGGACTTGAAGCTACCATTAAAGACGTAGTGTTGGTGGCGCGTTATGGTGCCCGCGCCGAATTGAGCGAAGCCGCTGCTGAGCGGATTGAGGCGGCCAGGACGGTGGTAGATCGCTGCGTTCAGGACGATTTGGTCCGTTATGGCATAACAACCGGCTTTGGCAAATTTTGTGACGTGGTAATTAACGAAGAGAGCAATGCGCTTTTGCAGAAGAATTTGATCATGAGCCATGCCGTTGGTGTTGGCGATCCGCTGCCGTCGGAAGTGGTGCGCGGCATGATGTTTCTGCGCGCCAATGCCCTGGCTGTCGGACATTCCGGAGCTCGATTGTCTACCATCCAGGCCCTTATAGATATGCTGAATGCCGATGTGGTTCCGGTAATTCCGGAGAAGGGGTCCTTAGGTGCCTCAGGCGACCTTGCCCCGCTTTCGCATATGGCCATCGCGCTGTGCGGAATGGGTGATGTATTCTTCCGCGGGTCGCGCATGCCTGCCGCTGAGGCTTTGAAGCTGGCCGGATTGCAGCCGGTGGAGCTGGCGGCCAAAGAAGGTTTATCGCTAATAAATGGCACCCAATGCATGACGGCCATCGGCTGCCTGGCGGCTTTTGATGCCTGGAAACTGGCCCGTACCGCTGATCTGGCCGCCGCCCTTACGGTGCAGGCCTTGCGTGGCATTACCGATGCCTTTGATGCGCGCGTGCACGAGGTGCGCCGGCAGTCTGGCCAGATA
>JAHIWF010000084.1 GCA_018815555.1 Spirochaetota bacterium
CGCGTTTACCGGCGCAAAGACCGACAGCCGTAATTTTCTGCGCGAGCTGACCGAAGTGCGGCTGGAGCGGAAAAAGCATCTGCTGGACCTGTACTTTAGTGCTGACGGTTTCCTGAATCGGCAGGTTCGCATCATGGCCGCCCTTATGGCCGAGATTGGTGTCGGCCGGGCAAAACCCGATCTGGTGCGGCAGTTGCTTGAGACTCCTGATCGCACCCGCACACCTGGTCCTTTGGCTGCTTACGGGCTGCGGCTGGTGGAGGTACGTTATCGTGACGAAGACTTTACCGGACCTATTTTAGTTCTATAGGATTGCTTTCCCGTTCACGGCATACATCGACCCAGCCGGGATTGCGACTGAGTTGTTCCAGCTCGGCGCAACTCAGTTTGATGCCGGAATTGGCACTGCCGCAGGCTGGAAATACATAGTCATATTGCCGTAACGACTGGTCAAGATAAACTTCGACATTCTCCGGAATCCCAAACGGACAAACACCGCCGATTTCATGCCCGGTCCGCTGTAGAACCTCCTCGGCTTGCAGCATCACAGCTTTGCACCCAAATTGGTCCTTGTACTTGCGATTGTCAATTTTTACCGTTCCGGCAGTTACCAGTATGATGGTACTGTCAGCTTTTTTAAGTGCGATGCTTTTTGCAATCCGGCCTTCCTCAGTCCCCAGCGCTTGGGCTGCCAGCGAAACAGTTGCACTGGATACCTCGAATTCGAGGATATCGCCGTCTCGGCCAAAAAGCTGCAGCCAGCGGCGGGCTTGTTCGATGCTCATTGCTTTCCTCCCTGAAAATCCTACTGCCACATTTTGACTATGTCTACAGGCATTCGGAGTGGAAGTTATTATATTGGTCGCACTCGCTGGCGCTCGCCGCGACCGGCGGGGCGCCCCCCTGAACGGTACGCTGCGCGTCCGCAGCTTCGCCGCAGAACTATAGCCCGCATGGGCGGCCTGGCTGGTATGGGCGGGCCAATAAACAAAAAACCGCGCCTCTTGCGAGGCGCGGCCGTACTTTAGCTATACAGGTTTCTGGATCAGTAGTCCATGCCGCCCATACCACCCAGACAAGAATCCTCTCGGATTCTTGTCCCCGAGTGGAAATTATTGTAATGGTCGCGCTCGCTGGCGCTCGCCGCGACCGGCGGGGCGCCCCCCTGAACGGCACGCTGCGCGTCCGCAGCTTCGCCGCGGAACTATAGCCCCATGGGTGGAATGGCTGGTATGGGCGGGCTTATAAAAAAACCGCGCCCTTGCGGGCGCGGCTGCACATTAGCTATACAGTTGGCTTGGATTAATAATCCATGCCGCCCATACCACCCATTCCACCCATGCCGCCGCCGGGCATGCCGGCGGGGGCGGATTTGGGTTCGGGGATGTCGGAGATGGCGCATTCGGTGGTCAGCAGCAGGGAGGCCACGGAGGCGGCGTTCTGCAGGGCTGAGCGGGTTACCTTGGCCGGATCGATGATGCCGGCTTTCAGCATGTCTACCCATTCCATCTTGGCGGCGTCGAAGCCGAGACCTTTTTTGTCATTCTTGGCTTTGTCGGCAATGATGGCGCCGTCAACGCCGGCATTCTCGGCGATCTGGCGGATCGGCTCTTCCAGGGCACGGCGGACAATCTTGAAGCCGACTTTTTCGTCTTCGTTCAGGTTGTCGGTTCCGGCTTTCAGAATGGCATTGGAAGCCAGGATCAGGGCCATACCACCACCGGGTACGATACCTTCTTCGATGGCTGCGCGGGTAGCCGACAGGGCGTCTTCTACGCGATGCTTTTTCTCTTTCATTTCTACTTCGGTGGCTGCACCGACGTTGATAACGGCAACACCGCCGGCCAGTTTGGCCAGGCGTTCCTGCAGCTTCTCGCGGTCGTAGTCACTGGAGGTTTCTTCGATCTGAGCCTTGATCAGGGCCTTGCGGGCATCAATGTCTTTCTGTTTGCCGGCGCCGTTGATCAGGGTGCTGTTGTCTTTGTCGATTTTTACGGTCTTGGCCTGGCCGAGCTGAGCCATCTCGGTGTTTTCGAGCTTCATGCCCAGGTCTTCGCTGATGACTTCGCCGCCGGTCAGGATGGCGATATCTTCGAGCATGGCCTTGCGGCGGTCGCCGAAACCGGGTGCTTTAACGGCACAGACGTTGATGGTGCCGCGGATATGGTTTACCACCAGGGTAGCAAGGGCTTCGCCGTCTACATCTTCGGCGATGATCACCAGCGGCTTGCCGGTCTGGGCGATCTTCTCGAGGATGGGGAGCAGATCCTTCATGCTGGAGATTTTCTTCTCGTGGATGAGGATGTAGGGATTCTCGAATACTGCAGTCATGTTTTCGCGGTTGGTCACAAAGTAGGGTGACAGATAGCCGCGGTCAAACTGCATGCCTTCGACGAAATCGATGGTGGTGTCCATGGTTTTGGATTCTTCCACAGTGATAACGCCGTCTTTGCCGACTTTTTCCATGGCTTCGGCGATCTGGTTGCCGATTTCGGAATCGTTGTTGGCGGAAACGGAAGCAACATGGGAAATTTCATCTTTTTCTTTGATGTCTTTCTTCATGCGCTTGATTTCGGCGATGGCCAGCTCAACAGCCTTGTCCATACCGCGCTTGATACCCATCGGGTCAAGACCGGCTGCAACGGCTTTTACGCCTTCTTTTACCATGCTGTAAGCCAGAACGGTAGCGGTAGTGGTACCATCACCGGCTATATCGTTGGTCTTGGTGGCTACTTCTTTAAGCAGCTGGGCGCCCATGTTTTCATAGGGGTCTTCCAGCTCAATTTCTTTAGCGACAGAAACACCATCTTTGGTTACGGTCGGAGCGCCGAATTTTTTGTCCAGAAGGACATTGCGTCCCTTGGGGCCCAGAGTAACCTTTACGGCTTTTGACATTTGCTCTACACCGGAGAGCAGTTTCTTGCGGGCATCTTCGCTGAACATGAGTTGCTTTGCCATTCTCTTGTATCTCCCTTTCGTTTGTGGGTGCCGCCCGATACCGACGTAGTGTGTCCAGCCGGGCGGTTCAGTTGTTTCGGAATACGAAGCAGGTATGCTTCGCGAGCTCGAAGATACTAAAAAAGGGCGGTCGGCGGCAAGTGCAAAATTAGTTCTGGTACCGCATTTTTTAGCATTACGCGGTCAATTAACAGCATTTTGGACTGAAATGGCGGCTTTTACTGCCGATAATCCAAGAGAGGGAGTATTATGACCATGCAACACCTGGCAGGCCGTTTCTTTCCGCAACACAAGAGCGCTGCTTTTTTTCCGGTGCTGCTGCTTCTGTGTATGTCAGTGCTGCCATTGTCGGCACAGAGCGGAACCGGTTTATCATCCGAAACTATTTTCTCGTACTCTACTCTGCGCTTTAATGCTGCCGGTGAACCGCCCTGGTTAAGTTTCGAGCGGGGCAAGCGACTGTATACCGCCCGGGATTTTGGCGACGCACTGGCCGCCTTCGACAGTGCCATACTCTTCCGCCGGCAGGTTTTTGCCCTGGTACAGACCAATCTGCAGCGACTGGCGGAAACGAGTCAATATATGGACGCCGCTGATTCCATTACAGCGCTGTTGGCAGCCTACAGTGCCGAAGATTTCCTGCCAGATGAATATCTGCAGATGCAGAAGCACTATAAGGCTTCTACCTTTGCCTTCCTGCAGCACCTGCGCTCGCTGCGTATCTCGGAAAACCATCGTACCTTTATCGAGATTCTGCTTATTTTTATGGATTACCGGGCGTTGGATTCGCTGGATGATTCGCTGTACCTGCTTGGCCAGCAGATCCAGCTGCTTAGCCGCTATCCGGAGGCGGAGTTCTGGAAGGGCCGGGTATTTCTGCTGGAAGGCGAGGTGCGTCTGGCTGAGCTGCAGTTTATGCGGGCTCTGGAGCAGCGGGCATCACTGGAAATACCTGAGGATGTGTATCATTTTCAGTATGAGCTGGCTGATCTGTACAGGCTGCAGGATAATTTACGTCGCTGGGAAGAAGTTTTACAACGGATTCTGGTTGATGATCCGATTACCGGAGATCCGCCTATTGATCCGTATCTGCGCGATGCCATGTTGCGCACCCTCAGTAATGAAGGCTTTGATAAATTTATGACGCTGTACCGTATTGACCCGGGGTTCTCGCTGCAGGCTAATCGTGAACTGGCTACCTTCATGCTGGAACACGGCCGGTCGGCGGTAAAACATGCCTCGGTTGCGTCCTGTATGGTTATCACCTCCAGTATCGAGCTGATAAGCACCCGCGACCGGGATTACCGCTGGGCCGGGCTGGCCCATTTTCTTGATTATATCCGGGATCGTCCTGATGTTATGTCGTATATCGCAGAGCAGGATTTGTATGCCTTGCTATTTACACTGGCTGATGCCTTGTATGTCGACAGTGCCTATGCTAATCGGGCTGCTGCCTCATATATCTGGCAGCACTTGGTCCGCCACTCTGCTGCACCCTGGTCGGCGCTTGCCGCCGAACGCGTACGCGACCCGCAGAGTGCAGTAAGACGCTGAGCTAAGAATGGCAGGCGGCTGGTTTAGTTGCCGGCTTTGTTGTTTTCAATTACTGCGAGCATGTCTTTGATCATCTGTTTAATGAACGGATCTTTTATCGAGTAAACGCGGCGGGTTTTCTGTACTTCCGAATCAACAATGCCATTTTCCTTGAGTATGGACAGGTGTTGCGACACTACCGGCTGCGGTTGCTGCAGGCATTGCCAGAGATCGGAGACACAGGGGTCTTCCTCGTGGGCAATCAAACACAGTAGTTTGAGCCGCACGGGATGGCCTACGGCCTTGAGTTTACGGGAGAAATCGGACAGCTGATCTTCGTTACAAGTGTTATTTGGTGCCATGGCAAAGCAATAATACTGATTAAGTTGGATTTATTCAACTCGTCTGCTGGATTAATGCCTTCATTTGACGCTCGGGAGTTGCTGCCAGGTACTGCAAAAGCAGTTTTCGGTCGTTTTCCGGCATGCCATCAAAGGAAAAAGCCAGAATTGCGCCGCGACGGATGAGGGTGCAGGTAAAACTGACTACCGCCTTGTCGATGCGCAGGTCGGCATCCTCGATGACGGTGCCCGGTTCCAGGTCGCTGCACAGCGAAGGATGATCCGGTTTCATGGACAGGCCGGAGGAGGAAATAGTTTCTATGCAGCCGCTTATCGGAGCCAGGGTTTGTGGGTGGCTGAATATGAAGTCCAGCTTGTCCCAGGTGGTTAATGGCCGTCGGTCGGTGATTCTGGCCTCGTCAACCTGTACATAACGCTTAAAGAGCTGCTGAAAGCGGGTGCGCTCCAGCGGGTCATCCAGGGCCTCGCGAATTACACCGTTTACGCCAAGATGGGCGGCTTTGGCGGCTTCCTCGAAGGGGAAGAACGTGCCTTTCAGCAAAACGATTACACAGTCACTCTTGGAATACTGGCTGCGGATATTGACCACGATGGGTTTCCAGTGGCGCGGGAAATCGCGTGCGCTCATGATGATGGCGTCGGGCAGTATCTCGTCCAGATTATCCAAGGCCTTCAGCGGATCGCGATACCGGATAATATCCATGCCCAGCGGCTTGAGGTAGAATGAGGCAATCTGGCTGGTGGTATCATCGTCGATAATCAGAAGCGCCTTCATTCACTGCCCTTGTTTATTACGGTATAAGCGACGATGTTCCAGATATCGTCGCGTTTTTCCAGTTCGTAGATATATTGTTTTACCATGAAGAAGCCGTCATAGGCAAATTTCTGCAGGACATCTACCGTGCCGTACAGCATGCCATAGCGGGTTTCTACTATTTCGAAACTGGAGGGAACGACTACGATATCCGTGTCCACTACGCCCTGCATCAGTTCAGTCTTAAATTCGGACAACATGCGGCGGCGGCCGTCATCGGACTCGCGGTCGTATACCCGGCGGCGTTCGGCGCTGTTGCGCAGCATGGCTTCCAGATCCAGGTACAGAAAAAACTCGTTCCAGTGGCTTTTCTGCCGCGCTGTGATGGTGCGCCGGATCACTTCGTCGGGCGGAATACGTTGGGCCCGCAGAATTTCGGTGGTGCCGGCGATGAATTGTTCGGCAGCCGACGGGGTGGGCGATCCTGGTCGTACCGAAAGCGTCAGGACGTTGGAGCGCAGGCCTTCCTGTTGTGGTCGGCCGACCAGTTCCGGGGAAAAAACGCAGTGCAGCAGATAGGTGCCGGCTTCATTAATGGCCACATAGTCATGCACATTTTCTATAAAAGAGTATTCTTCGCCGGGCAGGAGGCTCAGTTCGCGGTAATACGCCGGGGTATTGGCGGCCATGGTGCGCAGCCAGGTATTGGAGGCTGGCAGCTGGCGGTTACTCAGGGTACGGGCTTCCAGATTCAACGAAAGACGCCGTTCATCGGCCAGACGGAAGCGGTACACCTCGGTGCTGTCGTTGAATATACTCACCCGTACCATGATATCGCTGCTGGTTGAATACAGCGTTTTGTCATGAAATTGTATAGTTACCCTCGGCTGCGCGTGGACGGCGGAAAGCAACAGGCCCAACAGAATCAGGCAGGCACTGGTTTTTCGTAAGAACACCGTTCAACTCCTTGTATGCGCTCAAGCAATACTGTAGTATACTCCAACATTCAATCATGGTGGAGGGCTATGGCCGGCTTTTTCCGGTTCTACCTTCCAGTATATCGGTAACTTTTATGCAGACCTTGAAATTACGAACGTTTTCTGAACGCCTGATGGCTCATTCCTCTTTATCCGAGCTGCTCTCCCTGGCGGGAGGGGGCTATTTTCCTATAGACTGCACCGATACCGAGCTGCCGTTGGCCGCTGTTGTGGCGGCGGCTCTGTCCAGTGATGGTCTGGGCAGGCGGATCTGTGTTGTTCTGCCCGGGGATGCCGAAGCCGAGGCCTTTGCCGCTGATTGTGCTACCCTGGGGGTGGGGGCTTTGCTGTTCCCTTGGTGGAAGGCCGCCGCTTACCGGCCGGTTGAGCCGCGCTCCAGCATTTTTGGCGAACGAGCGGCTGCTCTGGCGGCTCTGCTCGACGATCACGGTCCGCGTATTATCGTGGCCAGTCAGCGGGCTGCCATAACACCGGTGCCGCCGCGCGATGAATTTGAAAAAAACCTGCTGCGCATCCGCAAGGGCGACAGTATCGACAGTCTGGCCATAGCCGACAAGCTGACGGCCTGGGGTTATCTGCGCGTGCCGCGGGTTAGTCTGCCCGGCGAGTTTGCTTTGCGCGGCGAGGTGCTTGATGTGTACATGCCGGGGGACGAGTTTGCCCTGCGCGTGGTGTTCGAGTTTGACGAAGTAGAGGAACTGCGCCTGTTCGAGCCGGTTTCGCAGGCCTCGCAGCCGGATAAACCGGCTACTGCCTTGTTGCGGCCGGCCCGCGAATTGATCTGGAACGAAACCCTTATTGAGCGGCTTGGCCTAACCTTGGCCTCCTGCCCCAAATCGGCTCTGGATAATCATGAACAGGCTCTGGAACATCTATTAGATACCCTGCGCAGCCACGGCGAGTTTAAGGGTGAGGAAAACTATTTCCCGCTGGCCTGGTCTGAGCCGGCCGCAATATTCGACTATCTTTCCGGCGACGATATTGTTATCGCGCTGGAACGCGAGCGTCTGCTTGGCCAATCCGATGCAGTGTTCCGTGAGTACTCCGGCTTGTACCGTAAGGCCCTGCTGGATGCGCCGGTGCCGCCACCGGAGCGCATTCTTATCGATTTTGACGCCTTTTTAAAGCGGGTGCCGCGCCTTTTGTCTACCTGGTCACTTAAAGATACCGAGGCCGTAAACCGGCTCAGTCTGGGTTGCGAAGCGCCGCGTTCGTGGTTCGGCAATATCAATTATTTCAAGGAAGAACTGGAAACCCTGCTGAAGAGCGGCTACGAGCTGCATGTATTTGCCGAAAATGCTATACAGGCCGAGCGCATCGCTTCGCTTTTGCACGACGAACGGATTCTGGTACACTCAGGCGGCCTGTCGGCCGGCTTTACCCTGCCGCAGTCGAAATTGGCTTTTATCCATGAGAGTGAAATTTTCGGCCGCCGGCGCAAGGTGCCCAAGTCGCTAAAAAGTGCCCGCTCACGCATCATCGATACCTTTGTGGATCTGAGCCCCGGCGATTTTGTGGTGCATGTAAACTACGGTATCGGCCGCTTTGTGGGCATCGAGCGCATGAAGGTGCTGGGTAATGACCGCGACTACGTAAAAATCGAGTATGCCGACGACGAGAATATTTTTGTTCCCATCGAACAGGCAAACCTGGTGCAGCGCTTTATCGGCAACGAGGGCGAAGCGCCCCGGCTGGACCGCATTGGCTCCAAGTCCTGGGAAAATCGCAAAAACAAGGTAAAAAAGAGTGTCGAGGATCTGGCTGAACGGCTTATCAGGATTTATTCACGGCGCAAAATGGCTCCCGGCTTTGCCTTTCCTCCTGACGGCGAATGGCAGACTGCCTTCGAGGCGGCCTTCCCCTACGAAGAGACCGTCGATCAGCTTACCTGCATCGACGATGTAAAGCGCGACATGGAAAGTCCCCGGCCGATGGACCGTCTGGTCTGCGGCGATGTCGGCTACGGCAAGACCGAGATAGCCATGCGCGCCGCCTTTAAGGCAGTGATGGGCGGCAAGCAGGTGGCCTTCCTGGCTCCTACCACCATTCTGGCCGAACAGCATTATGAAAACTGCATCGAACGCTTCCGCGGCCTGCCGGTAAGCTTCGGCATGCTGTCGCGCTTCGTGGATAAAAAAGACCAGAAAGTGGTGCTGCAGGATCTGGCTGCCGGCCGTATCGATGTTGTGGTCGGTACCCACCGCATTCTGCAGAAAGATATGGTGTTCAAGGATCTGGGCCTGCTTATCGTCGACGAGGAGCAGCGTTTCGGTGTAAAAGACAAGGAGCGGCTGAAGGAAATCCGGGCCAGTATTGATTGCCTGACCCTTACCGCCACACCGATTCCGCGTACCCTGCACATGAGCATGCTCAAGATCCGCGACCTGTCGGTGCTTACCACTCCACCGATCAACCGCCATCCCATTCAGACTGTGGTGGATGAATACCAGGCCGACCTGATTGCCAAAGCTATCCGCCGCGAAGTGGAGCGCGAAGGCCAGGTGTTTTTCCTGCATAACCGGGTGCAGACCCTGGACGATACCCGCGCCTTTATTCAGCGCCTGGTGCCCGAAGTAATGGTAGAAAGCGCCCACGGCCAGATGTCCAGCCACGAACTGGAAGACATCATGCACCGTTTTATCCATAAGGGCTTTCATGTACTGGTTTCCACTACCATCATCGAAAACGGTATCGACATTCCCAATGTAAATACCATCATTATTGACCGCGCCGATATGTACGGCATCAGCCAGTTGTACCAGCTGCGCGGGCGAGTGGGGCGTTCCGACCGCCTGGCCTATGCTTATCTGTTTTACCCGGACGGACGAGCCCTTTCCGAGCTGGCCATGAAGCGGCTGCAGATCATTTCTGACTTTACCGAGCTGGGCTCCGGCTTCAAAATCGCCATGAAGGATCTGGAAGTGCGCGGTGCCGGCAATCTGCTTGGCCGCGAACAGTCCGGCGAGATCATGGCGGTTGGCTTCGACCTGTATCTTAAGCTATTGGACGATGCAGTTGCCCGGCTGTCGCAGGATGGCTACAAGGAAGTGGAAGAGCCTTACCTGGAATTGGATTATTCCGGCTTCATTCCCGACAACTATATCGGGCAGCCGGCGGTAAAGATGGAAATATACAAGAAGATTGCCTCGATTCTGGGACAGGACGATCTGGATGCCCTTCTGCGCGAGCTGGAAGACCGTTTTGGTCCGCTGCCCGAAGAAGCGGCCAGTCTGCTGGCTCTGGCCGAAATCCGTATCCTCTGCCGCCGTCTGTCGGTTGCTTCGTTAAAAGAAAGCCGCGGTTTTGTTACCGTTGAATTCTCCAAGGTGGCTAACATCTCCATCGAGCGGCTGCTGCGTCTGATGAAGGAAAGCGGCCAGAAGATGAAGCTGGACCCCAACCGGCCCAATGTGCTGATGATAGCCACCGGACCGATCGGGTTGCGCGAGAAGAGCGAGTTTATCCGCGAGAAGCTGGCGGCTTTGGCCGGCTGAGCTTGTCGTCGAATACCACAATGGTACCTGCCATGTTTATCACGTCTCCGGCCTCTAGCCTGCGCCGGCTAACCGGCTTGTTGTTTACCATAAGGTCAGCGCCGGCGACGGTATAGCTGCCGCTGTCCTTGTCGAAAAGTATGGTGGCATGCTGGTCCTTCAGCGCGCGGTTGCCGGCTATGGTTACGTCCGCCTTTGCTCCGCCGCCGATGATGGTCTGGGCATGATTCAGCTTAAAAACTTTAGTCTGCATGTCCTTATATCCGGCCAGTAGCTGCAGCGCTGCCTGAGAGCTTTCTTTTTCCAGCCGGAACAGCATGAACAGAGCAATCAGCGCAGAGGGTATTAGAATGAACAGCAGATGGTACCAGTGCGGACTGCCGCCGCCGCCGCCCAGCAGATTGCCGGCATAGTAGGAGCGCGGCTGGCTTTCGGCCAGAACCTGGTTCGAGCTGTCCAGGTACTGCAGCTTAACGGTGCGGGTACTGGAATCCAGCATCGGTGCCCGGTAGCTGACGGTGTACTCCTCCAGTACCTGCCTGCGGATGGTTGCATACACGTTTTCCATTTCGTTCTGGTTTGCCGCGTCAAAAACCTGCCCGCCGGACATTAATGCTATGTCACCGATGATCGAGTCGCGCTGTGGTCCCAGCCGTACCGAATAGATGCTGATGCCTTCAAACTCTGCCTGTGGTACCAGTTCCCCGGCGCTGGCCAGCTGGCTGCCGAATTGTGGGCTGTCGGTGCCGGTGCGGGTCAGGTAGGGATAATTCTCCCCGTCCGAAAGCACAATAAGCACTCTGCGCCGTCCCGCCTCGCCGAAATTGGACATGGCCTGGCCAACTGAATTATACAACTCGGTGTAGGCATCAGCGCTTTCCGGCCGGCTAAGTGCCTCCAGTGCGGCATTGATGCCGGCTATACTGGTTGAACTCTCCTGCACTAGCGAATATCGGGTATTGAACACGGCCAGGCCAACGCGGTCCCGGGTCGAAACACTGCCCAGGAAACTGCGGATGGCATTAACAGCGTGAGTTACCCGCAAGGCTGACGGATCGGCACTCGCCTGTCCGTCCAGGTTATCCCACATGCTGCCGGAGTTATCCAGAAGGAAGAAAAACGAAATACCTTCATCACGGGCGGTATTGCGTTCTACTTTTGTTACTTCCACATCCTGGTAGTTTGAACCGTCGGCGGATTCCAGAACTTTAAAATAGTCCCGGGCTGTTGTTATGTCTATTCCAGAGCCTATGCGGCTGGCGTCTACAAAAAGCCGGATAGTCTGCTCGGTGAGCAGCCGGCCGCTGTCTATCTGGGTAATCCGGGCCGCCGGGCCGTTGCCTGCTGCTTCTGTCAAGCTTTGAGCAGCCAGTGGCTGCCGGGAAAACAGCAGCAGAACCAGCAGTGCCGGCAGGAAGCCAAAAAAGAATTTTGCCTTGCCAAGCGCAAAAACGTCCTCGCGGCGCAGCGGGCTTTCGGCTGCGGCTTCGTCATTTACCAGCAGTGAAGCTTTCTTATCCAGTGCGGCGATGCTGGCCCGCCGTCCGCTTAGTTTCACCACGGCATGGCGGGGCAGCACTCCCGGGTAGCCAGCGAGGACTATGTCGCAGCCATTGTCGCTGCCGATGACGGTTTCGCGCTTGGTAAGCTGGTATTCTTTGCCTTTTATAGCGCCGTTCAAGAGCTTGAGGGTGCCGGCCGAGAAACGGTTTTCGAAAAATGAATAGAAGCCGGCCAGTGCCAGGCCAAATAGTATCAGGCCGGCCAGCAGCCACAGACTGCTGCCCGGGAAATACAGCAGCAGCAACTGCAGAATTGTTCCGCCGGCCAGTCCACCGCAAACACCGCCGATCAGGCCGATCAGCAGTTTGCGCGGAGAGCGCGAGCGCAGGCCTTCCACCAGAGCCACAAACAGGCCGATGAGCACCCAGCCGATACCGTTGGCAAATACCAGTCCGCGGTACAAGCGGTCGGCCTGGCTGCGGAAGAGGCTGTTGGCTGCCAGCAGCAAAAAGCCCTGACCGGCCAGCATGCCCAGCGCTCCGGAGAATAAACCGAAGGCCGCGCCGAACAGCATCCCCAGAAACGCTTTGCGGCGGGACGAAACGACAATGCCTTCGAACGATCCGAATACCGCACCGAAGACCAGCCCGAGTATCATTCCCTGCACCATGGTAAATATAAGATAACTGGGAAAGCCTGCCTTGTGATATTGGATGAACAGCAGAACCGGCCAGCTGATGCTGGCGGCCAGGGCTCCCATGAAAAGCATGAGTATGCGTTTTATTGTTAATGACATGATTATTCCTCTTTGATGTACAGCCCGCCATCTTTGGTTTCGATGCGGATACGGACGAAATTGCCCGGTTTTACAGAAATGCTCCGTTCGGAAGTGCTGCTGCGGTAGGATGCGCTTAAGCTCCAAGTTCCCGATGGCAGATCCCAACTGGCTTCGCCCCCGCGGTACTCCTTGGTCGAGAACCATTGTATATGTTCACCGGCACCCATAACGGTGCTGGAGCCGTTTATTTGCAGTCGCACATCGTGCGGCGCTTCAAGTATTTGCAGAGTGCCCGGCAGCGGCATC
>JAHIWF010000085.1 GCA_018815555.1 Spirochaetota bacterium
CTGCCGGCACAAACAGTCCGGCCTGAGCCAGTAGCTGAAAAAACAGCAGGGTTTTTAGCACCACGGTTTTGCCGCCCATATTTGACCCGAACAGAACGGCGGCAGAGGCTTCGAGATTCAGGTTAAGAGCCTCGTATTGTAAATTCAGCTGGTGGCATTCCTGCTGGCAGGGAATGAATCGGCCGCTCTGCAGCTGCGGCAAATCCGTGGAGGTGGCGGCTTTCAGTTGCGGGCGTACCATAGCAAACTGCAGTGCCAATAAGGCTCCGGCGCGCGCCAGATCCCAACGGGTAACGGCTAAAACCGCCGCCTGCAACTCCGCCATCTGTGCCGCCACCAGAGCGGACAAATGCCGCAGCACAGCGGCCTCCAGCTGGCGCTCGCTGTCCAGCAGCTGTTCGCGCCGGCCGGCCAGGGCAAGCTGGCTGGCATCCGGCAGAAGCCGCAGCATTACGGTCTGGTCATCATACGCTTCTGCCAGATAATGTGCCGACAGCTCGTTGGCCGCTGGCAGTTTTTCGCGCTGCACCAGGATAAAATCCCGCCCGTCAAAAAGCAGGCCGTGTTCCAGTTTGGCCTGGGCTTCCCGGGCGCAACGTGCAGCGCGTAATTGGGCATCCAGCTCCAGCAGCTGCCGCCGCAGCGGCCCCAGCTCCGGATGGTAGGTGTCGGCCAGAAAAAAAGTCTCGGCATCGGAACCGCCGCGGTCCAGCTCGGCCGCCAATTCCGTGCAACGAGCAATGAGGCCGAACTGACGGCAGACTTCCGGGTCCAGCCGGCTAAGCAAGCCCCGGTAGTTTGCTAAAAATTTCTTAACCTGAAACAGCTCCAGCAATTCGTACTCGGATTTTTGTTCCAGCGGCAGGCGCGGCATGCGTTTAAGATGAAAACTGATACGATCCAGCGCTATGGGATCAGCTTCCAGGCGCTGCAGGAAAGCCAGCGCCAGTTCGATATCGTCATGAGACTGGCTGATCCGGCCGATATCAGCACTTACCTGGCGGCGATCGTAATGGTCGCGCCCCCAGGGCGTCAGCGCTTGGTAAAATCCCCAAAAATCTTCCATCTGTGCAAAACTCCAGGCATCCTGCACATTCATTTGTGTATCCATAAAAGACTCCATTATAATTACCTGATGCCGGCGTCGGGCTGTAACTGGTCCTGACGGTGCAGGTTATAGGAAATCAGACCGCGCAGATATGCATCGTCAATCCGGTCATCCAGCTCGCTATCGGTAAGGCCGCGGGTAATTACCACAATTCCGCTGCAGCGTATCGCATTGCGTACATACAATTGCCGGGTACGCAAAAATGAACGCAACTCGGCCGCCCCCAAAAAAATCTTGGTAAAATCGTCCACAAGCAGCGCACGGCAGCGTATCGGCAGCGTCTGCAGGGTTTCCAGCGTCAGAGCCCCCGGCAGATACAGCGCCTCGGGGGCTGCCTCCGCGCCAGATACCGGTTCTGCGCACCCGGGGTCTGCCCCCCTGACGGATACCGCTTCCCCGCCCCGGGGGTCAGACCCCGCGCCAGATACCGCTTTCCCGCCCCGGGGGTCTGACCCCATGGCTACCGAGTCCACCAGCGACAGGCGCAGCAGCAGGGACAGCCGCTGCAGGCGTTCCAGACTGCGGTTCAGGCTGGAGCGGTCCACCCGCAGCACATAAATAAGGCGCGCGTCCGGCACAGAAGCCAACTGGGTTATGCGATTGATCGCACCGTCTACCATAATAGTCCGGTCCGGGCAATTCTCGCGCAGTAGACCAATAGCCGCGGCCACAGCGCTGTTTCCCTCCGGCCCGACCAGGGCGGCCATCCCGTCGCGCTGCGCCCGTGCCATACAACAGCGACCCAGTGCTGTAGAACCAGGCACCACATCGATAATTTCGGCAGCGCAGCCGGAGCTGCGTAAAAAGCGTTCGGTTGTAATAAAATAATCGCCGGCACACACCGGAACTGCCGGCTTGCGCACTCCGGACAAAAGGTCGCGGGTTTCGCCATCGTAGCCGACCGTCATCAGCGCCGGGCTCTGCCCCGGATGCTGCTTTCGCCAGGCAGTCAGAGCAGCGACCATAAAGCTGGTTTTACCGCAATTTTTTTCCGGACCACTTACAAAATTAACATTGCCGGACAATGAGTCATAAGCAAAATTCATGATAATTCTGACTCCGTTTCCGGCCCGGTCTCTGTCGGCAGACAGCCTGCCGTGAAACCGCTCCGGAAACGGACAGAAACCGCATGCGCTATGCACCGGTTTCTGTCCGCAAAAATTCTATGGATGATGTGTACCGCGCGGAGTCTGATTACTCGGATTCCGGCCGGCACGTACCAAATTCTTGGGCTCCAGCACCTTGTCGTCACCGGACAGCAAGCGGGCAACGCCGCAGGTGGCATTCAGCTGCGGTTCGTCATAGCAGATACGGCACATGCCGCAGTCTTCGTGATAGCCGATCGGCTCGTCGTAGGTGGTAATAACGCCCTCATAATTGCGCAGCACAACCCGTTTGTCGTTGCTGGTTATCAGATAGTCGGGCATAACCGGCGTCTTGCCGCCGCCACCGGGAGCGTCCACCACAAAGGTCGGAACCGCCATGCCGCTGGTATGGCCGCGCAGGTTTTCGATAATCTCGATACCCTTGCTTACCGTCGTACGGAAATGGCTGATACCGCGTGACAGGTCGCACTGGTAGATGTAATACGGTTTTACCCGGATCGTAAGCAGTTTCTGCACCAGTTTCTTCATCAGCACGGGGCAGTCATTTACATCACGCAGCAGGACGCTCTGGTTGCCGAGCTGAATACCGGCATCGGCCAGCTTGCGGCAAGCCTCGCGGGCTTCGGCGGTGATCTCGCGCGGATGGTTAAAATGGGTATTCAGGTACAGTGGATGATATTTTTTTAACATATTAACCAGATTGTCGGTAATACGCTGCGGCATAACCACCGGAGTGCGGCTGCCGATGCGGATAATCTCGACATGCGGAATGGCCCGGATCTTCTGGATAATGCGCTCCAGCTTGTCGTCGGACAGCACCAGCGGATCGCCGCCGGAGATAAGCACATCACGCACCACCGGTGTCTTTTTGATGTATTCGATGGCCGCGTCCACATGGTCGTCGATCATGTTCATGTCTTCTTCGCCCACGATGCGGCGGCGGGTACAATGACGGCAGTTCATCGAGCAGATATGGGTGACCAGCAACAGCACCCGGTCGGGGTAGCGGTGAGTCAGGCCCGGCACCGGGCTGTCGGCATCCTCGTGCAGCGGATCATCCTGGTCACTCTCGTCGAAATGGGTTTCCGGCAGGCGCGGAATCGCCTGCAGCCGTACCGGACAGCCGGGGTTCTTGCGGTCAATAATTGACGCATAATACGGCGTAATGGCCATGCGGAAAATTTTCAATACTTCGGTAATGTCGGTTTTGTCTTTCTCGGTAAGCGGGATGACCTTGGCCAGGGTCTCAACATCCTTGATGTTGTTTTTCATCTGCCAGTGCCAGTCATTCCACTGTTCCGGTGTAACATCCTTGTACAGCGGAATCTCTTTATAATCAAACGACGGATATTCATGCATAATTAATTCTCCTTTTAGTTCCCACGCAGACCCAGATAGGCCCGTACTTCATCCGGCGTAGCCGGTACCAGCCCGGCCTCATGGCCGATACGCACCGCGCGTTCCACCAGCTGGGCGTTGTTCACTGCCAACACACCCTTACTGAAGTACACATTGTCCTCAAAGCCAACCCGGATCCAGCCGCCGTTGGCGATAGCGCCGTACTGTGCAGGCAATGAAGAACGACCGATGCCCATAACGGTAAAATCAGCTCCCGCCGGCATGGCCTTCATAAAAGCCGAGAGATTCTCGACAGTATA
The DNA here is from genome assembly GCA_018815555.1 of Spirochaetota bacterium. Lineage (GTDB taxonomy): Bacteria > Spirochaetota > Spirochaetia > Treponematales > UBA12059 > UBA12059. The sequence continues at coordinate 3,873 of JAHIWF010000085.1, forward strand.
CGGAACCGCCCCGGGTACATTCAGGACAAAACCGTAATGATACGGCTCTGCCAGCAGTTTTTCCTTAATCAGATAATGGCTGGCATACACATGCCCAAGGTCAAAACATTCCAGAGTGGCGCGCACCTTGTGCTTCTGGAAAGCAGCGGCAAACTCGCGCATCACCGGCAATGTGTTAACTATATATTCATCACCGAAGTTTACCGTACCGCAGTCCAGGGAAGCCATTTCCGGCTCCAGCTCCATTACCGGCTGAAGGCGCTCGGCTGCAGTATCGCCGACCGCGCCGCCGGTGGTAATTTCGATGATAATGTCGGTTTTTCGCCGCACCAGCTCGATAGCCTCGCGGAAACGGGCGACATTTTGGGTCGGCTTACCCTGGTCGTCCCGCACATGCAGATGCAAAATAGCCGCCCCGGCAGCCCGGCACTCTTCGGCGGTTTTAGCCACCTCTTCGGGAGTAATGGGCAAGGCGGGGTTTTGCTCCTTGGTCGTCTCGGCGCCGGTACAGGCGCAGGTTATAACAAATTTGCCGTTCATCGGCATAAAAACCTCCTGAAAATTCGCGGAACCGCCTGGTTGCGACATAGCCGGCAGTACCCGTATGGCTGTGGTTCACGTCTGTTCGTCATGCAATGCAAAGATGGCAAACCACGGTTTACAGCAAGCAGCTTAGATCGGAGGACCCATTCAGGCCGGATCTCCTGCCCGCCACGCCAGGGACGGGGAGCCCCTGGGGCGAGAGACAGCTATGCGGCCTTACAGCCACCACTGTCTGCTCACGTCACAACTGCCGCGCCAAAATCCGGTGCCATCGACGGACAACCACACAGGATCGGGAAATGAACTGCCCCCGCCAGACACACCCCATGGTGAACCGGCTCGTCATTCTCCCCTCGCACAGCCAAAAACAAGCATGCCAATTCCCGTCATGCTATTTTTTTTACCTATCAACCCGACCACAACAGCCACACAGCCGCGCAGCCCTGCTTACTTTACATACTGCTCTTCGAAGAACTTGCGCAGCTGAGCGTTTTCACGCAGCTCCCACAAAGTAATCTCGGCATGGTCTTTAGTATAACCGTTACCGATAATCATCAGAACGTCCTTGCCGATACCCTCAGCGCCTAAAGCGGCCCGGGTAAAGCTGGTAGCCATACTGAAGAAATACACGATACCGTCGTCGCGCACCGGCAGAATGCTGGCCATCTCACAACCGGCGATATTCACGCAGTTGATTACAATGTCCACTTCCTTGCCCTTGTTGGCCTTCAGAACGCCGTTCAGCACTTCTACCGGCTTGCTGGCATCAGCCATAACAATCTCGTGGCACAGGTTCATCTCGCGCAGCGGCTTAACGTACTTCTCGTTGCGGATATTGGCAATAACGCGGCCGGTCGGACCAACCCGCTTCATGGCCTCGTAACAGCACATCAGACCGGATTTGCCACCAGCACCCAGTACCAGTACCGAGTCACCCGGTTTTACCAGCTTGGCAGTCTGCGCCGGAGCGCCGGCAACGTCAAGCGCGGCCAGAGCCAGACCCTCGTCCATATCCTCGGGCAGCTTGGCATAAATACCGCTCTCGAAAAGAATTGCTTGAGCCTCAACCATAACGCGGTCAACCTCGGGCATTACTTTAAGAATCTTGGTAATCTTCAGCGGCGTAAGCGACAGCGAAACCAGACTGGCAATCTTGTCGCCAACCTTAAGATCGCGATCCTTCAGCGCCGAACCGATTTTGGCAATCTTGCCGATGAACATGCCGCCGGATCCGGTAACCGGATTCTGCTGCTTGCCGCGCTCGCCCACGATGGAAAGAATCTTGGCCGCAATCTTGTCATTGTCGTGCCCGGCTTCTTCCTCGATCTGGGTAAAACTGGCCGAATCGATGTTCAAAGCAATCACATCGAGAAGCATCTCGTTGTCGTACACCACCGACATATCATTATTGATACGCTGGGCAGTCTGCGGCATGGCGCCGACCGGCTCGATCACACGGTGGGTACCGTATTTACATCCTAAAGCCATACAACCTCCTTTGGGAATGATACGCTGTACACAGACAGCGTGCCGCCTAAAAAGACGGCCTTACCGTTATAAACCGGGAAGCGGCAGGCGTCAAGCAAATACGGGAGGCAGAAAAAAGACCCACCCCTGATCAGGAGCGGGTCATTCAGGTATTAAAAAGAACGGGGCAAGATCAGCGGCTGCCGTACCAGTTAGAATCCGAAGCTTCAACGCGCGGATTGGACTTACTGAACAAATCCTCATTAACAAACAAACTCTCAAGCAATACCCAACGGCGGGCATTAATCCAATCCGCCCCCAGAGACAGATAGGCCTCGTAGGTCTGCAGGTAAACCTCGGCTAACAGCAGTTTGGAAACCGCGTCGATACCGGAAATCTTGAACGGCAGCTTGTAAATCTTAAGCATCATGCCCGGCTCAATTACTTCCGGATTATTAAACACGTTAGACTTGTTGGTCAGGAAAATCACCGGCCAATAGCGGTAATCGCCATACACCTTAGCCGAAATAAGGCTTAAGGTATCTCCGGCCACTACAGAATACTCGCTTTCTACCGTAGTTTTCAGCGAATCCACCGACGGAGTTAGCGCCAGGGTCTGCCCAAATGCCATAACCGCTGCCAAAAGTACCAGCAGTGCCGCCAGAACGAATCGTTTCATAGAGGCCTCCTCATACAGATTCTACAAGGCTAAATCCCGCAAGGGTTAATACAAGAGCATTCGCTAAAATAGTGTAATATAGAAGATTTCTAAAATGCCCGGCGGATTGGCCAGCTTGACCAGGTGCGCGCAGGCCGCCTTTTATTAATTTTCAGTAAGAATAAAGGCCCAGCATATTGATTTCGCCCCGCCATGCAGTATATTTAAAGCCATACTGGGGCGTTACATGAAGGCCCCACAACGACCCTAAATCTGGAGGATCTATGAAAAAGACGACAAAAGTCACTATTATTGTTCTCGCCGTACTGCTGGCCTTCAGCATGTCGGCCTGTGAATGGCTGTTCGGCGTTGCGATGAGTGTTAATGGTACTGCCGTCAATGTAATGGCAGAAAGTACTTCAGTGGCAACTGAGGAATACTGGAAAGGGGAATCGACTACAGGGCAAGCAATTACTTTGACTGGAGCAACCGTATCCTTAACCCCGATTGCCGGCGGAGCAGCGCTTACCGGTGAAGTTATGAGTGATGGCTCCTGGATTATTACCGATATTTCGACAGGACGCTATATTATGAGCGGATCAAAGTCTGGCTGGACTTTTATACCCACCGAAGTAGAAGTATCGGGTCTTTTCCAGGATGTGACTGAAGAGCTGCTTGCCTACCCCACCCAATCCGATCAGACAATCCTGTTGATCGCCAAATGGAAAAATCGCAAAATCGATGTCGATAGCTATCTTGTAATCGATAATGATGAAGATATGGCCGCTTCAACCTATACTGTAGGCTATAGCCAGCCGCAGTATCCAGCATCCGGCACCGCTACTGTATCCCTCGACCGCGACGTCCGATTCGATCCGGTAACCGATACCGTAGTAAATAGCGAACAGGCTGTTGAAACCATACGAATCATTAGCAATCCCTTTGGTGCTGGTAGCGGCTATTTGCGCTATTATCTTGATGCTTATGGCTATTATGATAGTGGCTTGGTTGCTGATAATGGCTATGTATCAAGCGGCGGCATTGTTAAAGGCGGAACGCTTACCGGAAATCCTGATGCTACTACATTCAAAGAACGAGCCGAGGCCAGAGTTTATATTATGCAAGGCGATACTCTCTTCGGAACTTGGCCCCTGCCCGTTGATACAGCCGAAGCTACTCTCGGAATTCTTCGCATACAAGTTACAGGTGGTACACCAACCGGTTATTTGTTCTACTCATTTGGCAGCTACGATACACCACGTGTGTTGAATAGTTTTACACCTGTAGGAGTTGATGAAATCCGCTAATCGTTATTGACCTGTAATAGCCTGCCTGTATAGGGCAGGCTATTATTATTTCGAAGAACAAGCTATAGCTTGTAACCTGCTATGCAATAGACTATTTTAGTTGATATCCAGCCACGAACCAGAATTTTATGGTACTTGTGAGCAGGAAAAGGAGCTATAATGAATAAAATTACTGTACTTGTTTTGATTGCAGCCCTGCTGATGCCTGCCATGATTTTCGCCCAACGGGGTACCACCCAAACCACCCCCGTAAGCAATTTTAACCTTACTGTAAATGTTACACCCAACAATGTTGGTGCCAAAATCTTCATCGACAATACTGAAATAAAAGGCAATGTGGCCACAGTGCGCAGCGGCACCCACAGCATCAAAGTTACCGCCCCCGGATACCAGGATTTTAACTCCAGTGTAAATGTAACGGCCAATATGACTGTTCCGGTAACACTGGTGCCCCTTACAGCCAACCTCACAATCGCCGTAACCCCAGGCAATGTCGGTGCCAAGATCTACATCAACAATGCTGAAATTAAAGGCAATACAATGACGCTGCCTTTGGGCAACTATGCCGTAAAGGTTACAGCCCCCAACTATCTGGACTACAACACCACAGTTAATCTTACCCGCAACACCACCCTGCCGGTAACCCTGCAGCCGGCTACTGCCACCGTAAACGTAGTGCTGCAGCAGACCAGCCGTGCAAAGGAACTGGTAAACAATTACCTGACCCAGATGAGCGTCTATGTTGACGGTGTAAAACAGAATCTGCCCGGTAACGCCACCAGCTTCGTTATTCTGTCCGGCCAGCGCAATGTACGCATCGTGTCCGGTGCCATGCAGGCCGAAATCAACTTCAACTTCCTGCCCGGCAAGGTGTACACCATCGAGCCGGTATACACACTGATAATCAGAGAGTAAATAAGCTCGGTCACCAAAAATTCAGCCCCGGAGCAATCCGGGGCTGTTTTATTTATAGCTAGCGGCCGGGAGCCTGGTCAACCGGTACGGATAAGCATGCCGTGATTCAGGCCACCTGCACCGACCGGTTGTGTACACTGAATATTTTGCTGTACAAGTGCCGGTTTTCCTCGAAACGCACATGGGATACATTCACCACAGTAACGCCGTCCAGTTCCAGCAGGGTGCGTTCGATTGCGCAGGCGGTGGTGGCGTCCAGACTGGCGAATGCTTCATCCAGGAAGATGAGGTCAGCGCCGGCCAGCAGGGCCCGGGCGATAGCCAAACGGCTGCGTTCGCCACCGGAGATGTTACGGCCATTGTCGTAAATCATGCTGTCCAGCCCCTGTGGCAGGGCTGCAACAAAGTCTTCCAGGCCTGATTGTTTCAGAGCCAGCTGTATGCGCTGGTCACTATAGTCCTTATACAGGCACAGGTTATTACGGATGGTATCTTCGAACAGGAACACCTGCTGCTCTACATTAGCAACATGATGGAAGTAGCTGTCCTTGCAAACGTCGCGCAGGTCGTGGAAATCCAGCATGATACGTCCGGCATCGGGGCTGTGGTATTTGCGCAGCAGCTTAAGCACGGTAGTTTTTCCACC
>JAHIWF010000086.1 GCA_018815555.1 Spirochaetota bacterium
GGCAATTGACAAGGACTGGCATAAAAGTACAGGCTGGGACAGGAGAATTTTATGCAGTATTCGATACGGTATTTCAGCGGAACCGGCAATACCGAACGCGCGGTCGGCCAGGTGGCTGAGCTTTTGCGGGCAGCCGGGCATACAGTCGGATGTAAGTCTATCGAGGGGCTGAACAGTAACGAACCCGACGCCGATATCTGTACTGCAGACGCGCTGATACTTGCTTTTCCCACCTATGCCTGGATGCCGCCGGCAATGGTTATTCGCTATATCGCTGCCTTGCAGCCAGGTGTCGGAATGCCGGCTGGTGTTTTGGCTGTTGATGGCGGCGGCAGCTTTTCCGCTCCATCCGCCGCCGCCCGCCTGCTTGCCCGGCAAGGTTATTCGGTAAGCCTGGCTCAGAGCGCCAGCTATACTGAAAACTGGACCCAGTTCGTCAATATTCCTGATTCTGATACACAAGATAAACTTACCATACGCGGTGATGCTATGGCCCGGACTTTTGCCCAAAATCTTCTGGCCGGCCACAAGGAAATCCAGAAAAGCGGCATCGCCGGTTTTTTATTGTCTGTCATCGGCAGGCTCTACCTGCTGTTGGGGCGGCGCATTCTTGGTTATACGTATATTGCAGATCATGACTGCACTTCCTGCGGCCTGTGCGCGCGCACCTGCCCGGTCCAGGCCATCAAGCTGACTGGTTCGGCGGGCATGGATGGTAAAGCTCTGCCACGGTGGAACTTCAGCTGTGAAGGCTGCAATCGCTGTATCAATATTTGTCCGACACGGGCCATCAATGTTTCCGTAGCCAGACTGCTCGTGTTTGTACTGGCTGCTGTCGGGTTCTCGGCAGCTGGCCTTGGTCTCTGGCAGGCTGTACGGCCGGACTGGTTTCTGTCCGGAACAGGATCTGTGGCTGCTAATATCCTTGCCGTGACGATTATTATTGCAACGGCGCATGTGCTGGTTTTTTCTGTCTTCGCTCCACTTTTGCTGTGGCTGCAGCGGCTGCCGCCCTTCCGGCGCTTGTTTGCAGCCAGCCATACCAAGAAAACCCGGCGCTATCTGGCTCCATCCTATCGACCGGCAGCCAGGTCCTTAAGCCGCCCGTCCGCAGTTTCCCCGGCCGAGCTTGAGTAGAGCGCTATGCGTAATTGTCAGCTAAGAGGAGTTTTTCATGCACGATGACCCGGCTGCCGACGCGGTCAACCTTGCCCTGGCGGCCGGCCGGCTGATGCTGGCCAACGGCGGTGAAACCTACCGCGTCGAAGAAACCATCGAGCTCATGTGCCTGGCCGGCAAGCTGGAACAGGTACAGTGTTTTTGTATACCGACCGGCATCTTTTTTTCAGCCTCCAGCGACAGCCGGGATTTTTCCCGGGTGATCCGCCTGCGCGGTGCCGCCATCGATCTGGAAATAATCGACCTACTTAATAATTTTGCGCGGCAGTACACAGAGGGGCATTTGGACAGCGCGCAGGCCTGGCAGGCTCTGCGTGATATCGAGCGGGCGCCTCGCTTTAATACGCCGACCCGGTCCTTTTTTGCTGGTGTGGCTGCCGGCTTTTTTGCCCTGCTGTACGGCGGCACCTTGCCCGAATTCTGTGCCGCCTTTCTTACTTCCGCCCTGGTTACAGCCGGCCTGGATCGCCTAGTGCTGTTTGTACGCTCGTATTATATCCGCAGCATACTCGGCGGAGTACTGCTGGCCACCGTGGCCCTGCTGTTTGCCCGGCTTGGCGTGCTGCTAGGCTGGCCGCTGCAGTTTGACGCGGTGATCGTCGGCGCACTGATGCCCCTGGTGCCGGGGGTGGCAATTACCAACGCGCTGCGCGACATTCTGTCGGGCGACTATGTTTCCGGCGTGTCCAAGCTCTCCGAAGCGGTATTTATCGCGGTGGGCATGGCTTTGGGCACCGGTGTAGTACTGAAGGTGGCCTGGGCATGGCTGTAAATCTGTTCTTGTCAGCTCTGTATGCCGGACTCTCGGTGCTGGGGTTTGCCGTTCTTTTTAATATTCCGCGGCGCAGTCTGCTGTGGGCCGGCCTGTGCGGCGCGGCCGGCTGGCTGGTGTTCCGCCTGTGTTCATCCTTAGGCGCAGAGCTGGCAGCCGCCAATTTTCTGGCGGCCCTGGCAGTCGGGCTTTGTGGCGAAGTTTTGGCCTTGCTGCGCCGGCAGCCGGCTACCTTGTTTATCGTTCCCGGCATCATTCCGCTGGTTCCGGGTTACGGCTTGTACCGTAGCGTGTACCTGATCATTTCCGAAGACTGGCCTGGTGCCATGGCTGCCGGTTTTGAGACAGTGCTGGTTGCCCTGGTAATCGCTACGGCCATACTGCTGAGTACAGCGCTGGCCCGTATCAGCGGACGTATCTTCCGGCGAGTGCCGAAACCAAAAAAAAATCTGATTTGAGCAGCTTTTCCCACCAACCGTTTGCCTGCTTCCTCGTTGTATACTGTATGGCAATGGCAAAACGCTTCGAATTTATATCAAAGACTGCAGCTGGCGGGTTGGCCCGTGGCTGATACCGAGCTCATTCCGGATGCATTATGGCGGACCTGGCAGCCTGCCCTGAGTGTATATCTTTTCTCGTTCCGCAGTTTGCTGCCCGAAGACCGTGAAGAAGTATTGCAGGATACCTGGGCGGCCCTTTGCGCCGCGGGAAGGATTGTCGGTCCGGGCGACAAGGCTTTGGCCTACAGAATTGTGCGCAACAAGGCCATCGACCTGCTGCGGTGGCGCAAACGACAGGATTCCCATGTATTGCATCCTGCAAAAGATCCTGAACCATTCATCAAAACTGCCTTCTCTGCGCACGCCGGTCCTGAACAAGCCTACCTCCGGCGGGAGGAACTGCAGCTGGTGCAGTGCTTTCTGTCCGGCCTGAAAGACCGTGAGCGCGAACTGTTGCATCTAGTGTTTGCCGAAGGTTTTTCGTATCCACAAATTAGCCGCTTGCTGGCAATACCGCTTGGATCGGTTAAGTGGAAGGTAGCCCGCTTGCGCAGGCAGCTGGCAGAGTCTTATGAACAGGAGTTTTCATGAAAACCAATGCACGCGCTGAAACGGCCTTGAAGGCTTTGTACCGGATGGCCCTGGACGAGGCTAAAACCCGTCCGCTTCAGACAACATGCAAGTCGAAGCTAGCCTACAAGTCCATGACAAAGAAGCGACGTTCTGTGCGGCTTTGGCTGGCCGCCGCCGCACTCGTTTTATGTTATTCCGGTGTAAGCATCGGCTCTGGAAGCTGGAGTGTTGCCAAACAGTCTGAGAGCTATGCCGGGTTGGAGTTGCTGAATAATGCATTGCGCGAGTCTGAGCTAGTACATGATGCTATCGAATACTTTCAGCATTCATGGCAGCTTGAATCAGGAACAGGAGGAATCTAAACATGAAAAAGACTACTATTTTTGTTATTCTTGGTGTTTTATTGTCTATTGGCCTGGTATTTCTTTTGCTGGAATTGCGTATGCCGTTCCTTCACATTGTTCAAGCCTTCCTGGGACTGCTTATAATCAGTGCTGTCGGCATATATCCCCGCTTTAAGGGTGTGGCTGACTCCGGTCTATGTAACAGCGATCTGAAAAGTATTGGTAATGCACTCTATGTTTCCGGAACATTACTGTTCCTTGTCAATCTGATTGCAATGATGCGGGACCTGGAAAGCCCGGATCTTATTGGCGAAGCTATGGCAGCAGGAGCCCTGCCCGTATGTCTAGCCGCAATACTGGTACGTCTTGTGCTTGAACCCTGGCGTTTCCGCCTTACAGCCGTTACGCCGGCAGGGAATCGGCTTGTGCCCGGGGCTGCACGAGTAAGGCTTAAACTTCGGCCATTCGCTGCGGTCATGATCAGTCTGCTCATTTTGTTAGCCGTGCTTTGGCTCTTTATCAAATGGCCGCTGAGGGCCTTCCTTTCGTTCTTCGAGTATCGCTCCCTATTGCTGGCCTTGCTCCTTCCCGGTTATCTCGTTGTCGCTGCTTCCGGACCGACTGGCGTACGCCAGGTTATCCAGCTTATGCAGCCTGGCTCAAAATCCGCAATAACGGAAGTACAACGTAACTTCGCCAAGCAATGGTCAGCCTTTCTGAACGGAAGCTTCCTGACTGTCGCCCTTGTCGGCGGAAGCCTTGGTCTTCTGGAACTTGTCGGTAATATTAACGATCTGCAAATGGTTGGTCCGGCCCTGCATTTTGCACTGGATTCAATGGTGTATGCCTTGATTGCGTATATTGTTATCGGGTTGCGCTTGAGTTTGACACTCGCCCGGATAGTGGTAAAGCAGCCGGATAGCGATTTATCCGAGGGTTGAGTTGTTGCGGGCCTCCCGGGCCGCAGCCAGCCGGCCCTGCAGAATTGCTTTTTTTGTAGCTTCGCCGGCCAGCTGCTGCCAGTCCCAGGCGAACAGCAGCAGGCCTGCGCTGTCCGGCGTCAGGGCCGCGTCGATGTAGCGGGCAAACAGCTCGTCGCTGATGGCCGCTTCGGTTTCGCCGATCGGCCGCAGCTGGATGCAAGGCAAGAGTCGTCCCGGCGCGACTTTAGCCTGGGTTGCCACAAGCTGGCTGATCCACGGCGGATCGCGCTGCAGCATGCCGGCATAGGTCATTGGCGACAGATAATCGGCAAAGCCGGCAAAGGCGGCCAGGTCCTGCCCGGCAACCCGCCGTAGTCCGTCGTCGTATTCGCCGGGTAGCCAGGGAACGGTGTGTATGTTTACCAGCAAATCCGGCTTGATGCTTTTTAGCTCGCTGGCCAGATCGGCCGCCCAGTCGCTGATAAGCCGGCACTTCCATTCGATAAATTCCCTATGGGCTTCCTGCCGCAGCCAGGCTGCTCTTTCGGCAGTGCCGCTCAAGCGGGCGGGAATGTGCAGGCCGCTGTCTGCCTGAAACTGCTGCAGGCAGCTGTCACAAAAGCAGCTTTCCAGGATACGTTCGGCCGGGCTGTCGGCCCGCAGCTTTTCCCAGAAGACAAAGTGGCGTATAAAATCCAGACTGATGCCGTCCGGCTGCTGCGTCTCTACCAGGCGGCGGAAATGATCGTAGCGGGCGCGGCGGTATTCCGGCCGGGTTGGGCAGACAAAATGCGCCCAGTCCTCAATCGCCCTTTCGCCCTTATCGGTGATGGCATAGAGTTCGGGATTGGCTTCCAAAGCCCTCTGGTTCATCAGCAGCTGGGCAACGATAAAAACTGCTATCCCCTGGTCGGCGGCCTGTTGCCGAAAACCCCGGTCGGCAGCCAGCCGGTCCGATACTGCAAAAACCGAGTTAATGCCCAGTTCGCGCCATTCATCAAACAGTGGTTTTGTCGGTCCGTCCCAATCGAACAGTTTGACTCCGGCAATCAAGTGCGCTATTCTGTTCCCGCGCAGGTTTGCTGTTTCATCCATACCATAGCTCCTGTTGCGCTTATTTTACCATGGATTGTAAAGGAAGTCTGATGAAGCAGAATAAAACCAGCCAGAAATCCGAATCGGCGGCACCGCCCGCAGCGGTAACGGCATCGGCAGCACCCGCAACAGGGGAAGCCACAAAGACAAGAAGCCACAAATCCGCTGCTGCGACCAAGCCGGCAAAGAAGCCTGTTGCCAGCAAAACAAGCAAAGCAGCCACGACCAAAGTAGCGGCAGCGTCTGCCCCATCAGTCGAAACGGCTGCCACCCCCTCGTTGGCTGACGCAGCCGCTCAAGCCACTATGCGCAGCACCCTGCCGGCAGACAGCCTCGCTCCCAGTGCCAGCGACAAACTCAGTCAGCGCGCCTTGCTAATCCTGCTGGCCCTGGGGATTCTGGCCTTCATTCCCATAATACGCTCCTTCCTGGTGCCAGTGCTGATGGCCGCGTCTTTTACCACCTTATTTTACCCCATCTATACCTGGATAGTACGAAAGCCAAAAGTTAAACCCGGCTTTGCATCGCTGCTCACCTGCCTTATCATTCTGCTCGGTTTTCTGATTCCTGCTTACCTGGTTATACACCTAGCTACCGTGCAGACTATCGAAATGTACGCCAGTGCCGGACCCTTTGTGCAGCGCATCACCGCCGCTCTGGAGCTGCGCCTGCAGGCCCCGACCCTGGTGCTGCCGCTGATCGGTGAGCTACCAATAGCCGACATCAACTGGGGCGAGCTTATCAACAACGGCCTCAGCACGCTGGGCCGGCTGGGCGGCAGCATCGTCAACAAAACCTCTGCCGGGCTGTTTTCAGTACTGGGTAATATATTTATCATGCTTTTTGTTATGTTTTATCTCTTTATGGATGGCGAGCGTTTGCTGCTTCGGCTTAAATTCTTAAGCCCGCTTAAAAACGAATATGAAGAAATGCTGTACCGGCGTTTTGTGCTGATTTCGCGGGCTACGGTAAAAGGTACCCTGCTGATCGGCCTGGTACAGGGAACGCTAGGCGCGCTTACCCTGCTTTTTACCGGCGTACAGTCGTGGCTGCTGTGGGGTTTTATAATGGTCATCCTGTCCATTATTCCAATGGTGGGAGCCTGGCTGGTGCTGATCCCGGCCGGCATCGTGCAGATTCTGCTGGGGCACCCGGTACAGGGCGTGGTCATTCTGCTGGTCAGCACTCTGGTCATTTCCAATATTGACAACCTTTTGCGGCCACGCCTGGTGGGTCGCGACGCCAAGATGCATGACCTGCTGATATTCTTTTCTACACTTGGCGGCATCAGTGTGTTCGGCATCTTCGGTTTTATCATCGGACCGATCATCGCCGCCTTCTTTCTGTCGGTGCTGGATATCTACGGCCTGGAATTCCATGACCAGCTGCATTCGCTGGAACAGGGCTGAGCTTGTGTGTTAAAATTGCTGCATGAAGCATCCCAAAACAGTCGAGTGGTTTGACCGCCTAAAAGTGATGTTTGACGAGATAGACCACTACCTCGAAGACAAGTATTCCGGCCGCTGGCAGCTGCGCCGCAACCGGCCGGAGCGCGGCCAGACCGCCAATCCCGAAGCTGACGGCCTATTCAATGTAGGTGTGTTTTTTGACCCCGGTTTCGGCAGTCAGCTTGGGCGCGGCTATCTGGTCGAAATTGTTTTGGCTACCGAGGAACAGCTGCCGCCAGAAGAGCGGAATGCCATCCGCGACGAAGTGCGCGGCCTCTTGCAAGACCTGCTGCCGCGGCATTTCCCGGAACGCAAACTGGACGTAGACCTGGACGGCCGTATGCTTAAGATTCATGGCGACCTGAGTCTGGGACAGGTGTAAATCAGTACGCTGGTCCTGACACACAAGCACAGATTTGCCACTGATACTTTTTACAGTTCATTGGATTTGCATATCGGATCACAGAGCAGGGTGAGAGTCAGTTCCGGCAGCTCCGGAGGGCTCTCATTCTGGTACCATTCCAAAGAGGGGCGCACTTCATCTTTGCTCCAGCCGGAATGAGCGAAAAAATCTGAACGCCACTGTTCCCAGAAAGGGCCAATCCCTTCGGTAGAGCCAAAAAACACGGTAACAGCATACCATCCTCCCGGCAGCTGCTGGGCAGAGCTCCCTTCCGGCGCAATTTCGCCGTCTCGCAGCAGCAAGGCCGCCTTAAACCGCAACCCGGCTTCGAATACGGTAAGCAGGCGACCGGGTAGCGGCGGCAGGTTCATGCCGCTTAGGTACTGCATAAAATCCTTCCACAGAACAGGCAGTTTCCAGAAATCACCGGAGCCGCCCAGGCAGGCAATGTTCTGCGCGGGCAGTTGTACAATGCGACTGTTAGCCATAGTACCGGTACTATAGCCAAAACTATTACCGTCGGTGGTTCCTGTGCTGTTGATGGCTGCATTGTTCCTGACCCTTGCCTGGCTGGTTCTGCTGGTATCGGCAAAGAATCCATTCTGATACTGGCCGGCACGAAAATGCAGGCCGTTGGGGGCAGGCAGTTCGCCTTGCCACCAGGGCAGCTGACCGAGCCGAGAGGGGTTAAGACCGAAACGCACGCTAAAACAACGTGAAAAGGCTTCGGGAGACGAGAATCCAGCGTCCAGCGCTACCTCTAGAACCGGACGGCCGGCATGCAGTTGCTGTGCGGCCCGTTCCAGCCGTAAACGGCGCAGGCAGGCCGCAAAGCTTTCATTGGCAAGCGCCTTAAAACAGCGGTGGAAATGGCGTGGCGAACTGGTGGCAGCCTTTGCGGCTGCATCCAGGTCCGGCGGATTATCCAGACTGCCTGTCATCAGCTCGATTACCCTTCGGACCCGTCGTTGCCAATCGTCCTCTGTTTCCGCCTTCATGCCGGTGCATACTCCTTGCGATATAAAAACTGGATCATCGGATCCTGAGCCGGATCAGTTTCACCGATTTTGGAAAATCCCAAATGCTGCTCGTAAAACACATGGTTGCTTCTGGCAAAGGCCGGTGTTTCCAGGCTCCAGCTGCGTGCCGGAAAATTCTTTTCAACATGGTCAAACAAGGCTTTTCCGATACCCAGGCGCTGCATGGCCGGATCAGTAAACATGCAGCCAAGCACATTATGGCCACCGCGCCGCGGGAAGACGATAATGCAGCCGACAATAGTGTCGCCCAGGCAGGCCTTAAAGGCCCTAGCGTAAGAATTATAAGCATTCTTGCGTATAAAGTCACCGGTATCGTAGCCGGGCGGGCCGCCGTGTTCCTGAGCCAGATGCCGTTGCGAGTCGTCGTCAAAGCTGCGGATCATCAGTGCGGTGAGCTCCTGGGCGTCCTTTTTTTCTATGGCTTGGATGCTCAGATTATTTTTGTCCATAACTGCTCCACAATCTGCAAGATGTATATACTGTAACTTTTTTCTTTCATTTTTACCTGACATTTTTTGCCATCTTTGCAATGTGCCCTCTTGACCGGAGTTTTCGATTGACAAGCCTGCGTGCTGGAAGGTCCAGATCGCAGGCTCAGAGTGTATAACATTTGTTACTTATTTATTCGATCAGGGCTGGGCTTGGGGTGGCAGGAGTCTTCCTGCCGGAATCACAAGCCCAGCCATTCCCGTGCATAGCGCACATTGGCCGCCTCTTCGGTAAAGTGCAGGGTGGCAAAGCCCAGTGCTGCAGCTGTTTCGATATTGGCTTGGTTGTCGTCGACAAACAGCGTGTGCTCAGCATTCCAGCCGGAGCGCTCCAGAAAAAGCACGAAGATATCCCTGGA
>JAHIWF010000087.1 GCA_018815555.1 Spirochaetota bacterium
GAGCCGAACTGGTCGCAGCCATCAGCGCAGCCATTGCAGCTTTTCAGGCTGGCTCAGGGCAGAAAGACGGAAGCTTCCGGATTGTAGAGATCATCAAAAGCGGTGTCAGCACACCAGCCTGGAGTTCCCAGGATCGCACACGCAAACATCCCCGTGGCGTAAGCAGCAACTGAATATAAGGAGAATATGATGCTTAAGAAATATCGTGTTAATGTTAATGGTCAGTCCTATGATGTAAGTGTTGAAGAACTCGCTGGTGGACAGACTGCTCCGGCAGCAACTCCCGTGGCTGCTGCACCGGCTCCTGTAGCTCAGGCCGCTCCGACTGCTGCTGTAGCCGGAGCGGGAACTGTTAAAGCTCCGATGCCCGGAACCATCCTTTCGGTAAAAGTCAGTACCGGTCAGCAGGTAAAGGCTGGCGATGTCCTGCTGATTCTCGAAGCCATGAAGATGGAAAACGAGATCTGCGCGGCCGGTAACGGCGTGGTAACCCAGATACGTGTACAGAGTGGTACTACGGTTAATACCGGTGACCCTCTGATCGACCTGGCCTGAGCAGGAGAGTGTAGGTAAATATATGCTTAATAATATTCTGGAATTTCTCCAGTCCACCGGTTTCGCGGCCTTTGCCAACAGTCAAATGATGATATTCGGCTTCATACCCGGAGAATTGGTCATGATACTGCTGGCCTGTTTCCTGCTGTATCTTGGTATCGGTAAAAAATTCGAACCGCTGCTGCTGGTGCCTATTGCCTTCGGTATGCTTCTGGTTAATCTGCCATTAGGCGGAATAATGACCAAACATGCCGTAGACGCGGCCGGTGAAGTTATTCCCGGCGGCTTGGTATATTATCTGTACCAGGGTGTCAAACTGGGTATCTACCCGCCACTCATTTTTATGGGTGTTGGTGCAATGACCGATTTTGGTCCATTGATTGCCAATCCTAAAAGCCTGCTGCTCGGAGCGGCTGCGCAGGTTGGTATTTTTGCAACCTTTATTGCAGCCAATTATCTCGGGTTTGACATGAATGCAGCGGCCTCCATCGGTATCATTGGTGGCGCTGATGGCCCCACTGCTATCTATCTTACCAGCAAACTCAAACCGGAATTGCTGCCGGCCATTGCCATAGCGGCTTACTCATATATGGCTCTGGTGCCGATAATACAGCCGCCGATCATGAAAGCGCTGACCACCAAAAAAGAACGCGTGATCGTAATGAAGCAGCTTCGCGAGGTATCAAAGACCGAGAAAATCCTTTTCCCGATCATCGTTACCATCCTGTGTGGTCTGTTGCTTCCTTCAGCAGTGCCCCTACTTGGTTCCCTCATGCTCGGAAACCTATTCCGCGAGAGTGGAGTTACCAACCGGCTATCAGATACTACTCAGAATGCCCTTATTAATATCCTCACCATATTTTTGGGAGTTTCTGTTGGAGCAACTGCCATGGCTGATAAGTTCCTGCAACTGGAAACGCTTACCATTATCGGTCTGGGACTGGCTGCTTTTGCTGTCGGCACCGCATCCGGTGTACTACTCGGAAAGCTGATGTGTCTGCTTAGCGGTGGTACCATCAATCCGCTTATCGGATCTGCCGGCGTTTCAGCAGTACCGATGGCCGCCCGGGTTTCACAAGTTGTCGGCCAGAAAGAGCATCCTGGCAATTACCTGCTGATGCACGCCATGGGCCCCAATGTGGCCGGAGTTATCGGCAGTGCTATTGCCGCCGGCGTTATGCTGGCTATGCTGAATTAGTTATCTGACTTTATAGCGAAAAGGCCTCCTCGTGCAGAGCGCACAAGGAGGCCTTTATGTATGTTATGACAAATACCGCCGCGGTGCCAGCCTAAGGTCTGCTTTTCGCTGGCGTATCCTGCTCAAAAAAAGCTTCCAAGCCCGGATAGGCAAACATTTTTCGGGCGATATGAGGGGTAACGATATAGTATTCAGCCGTTGATTCGCTGCAAAGTTTGCCGCATGAGTCGAACAGGCTGGTGCTCATCACGGCCTTCTTCTCCTCGGTCCGGACCAGTTTCGACCGTAAGGTCAGCGGGCTATTTTTAGTATATACTGGTGATAGATAATTCATTTCCAGTTTCGAAGTATATCCAGCCGTTTCCAGTTTGATGAATACAACCCAGCTGGCAATTTCATCATGCAGTGTAGCCTGTATACCGCCATGCAGCACTCCCTTGAACCCTGCGTACAATTCTCCAGGTTCCCAGGTACTTACTATTTCCTCCCCATCCTCGGCAAATTGCATGGCCAGCCCGATGGTGTTGCCGGGGGCACAGCCGAAACAATTATATCCATCCAGATGCAGAAAAGGATTTTTAATACTTCTCATGCCTACACTCCGTATATAAAATAAAAAGCCCGATACCGCCAATCAGGGTATCGGGCTCATTATGCACTGTCAAGCGGTTCTTAGCCGCAAGACAGTATTGCTTTGATCATGTTAGCGGCCATTAGGACCATATAGATAATCAAAATACTCAGCACTGGTGCTCAGGGTCTTAGTAAATTTAGGCAAAGTAGTGCGATAAGACTCAATAGCCCGCCAGAAATTAAAGAAGCCAACATCCTTGGAGTACGCGTCCGCATATATACGGCTTGCTGTCGCGTCAGCTTGGCCTTTAATTATTTCAGCCTCTTCATACGCCTTTGACAATATTGAGCGTAGCTCATTTTCCTGCTTTCCGATCCATTCCTGTTTGCGGCCTTCTCCGAAAGAGCGGAAAGCCTGGGCTATCTGATTACGCTCTTTGATCATGCGCTCATAAACGCTCGGAGTCAGCTCGTCACTATACCGAATTTGTCGAGGCAGTACGTCAATTAATTCTATACCATAGTCAGGAGTCAATTGCCGGGATAGATTTAAAATGCTTTGGGATAAGGAACTCCGTCCCTTTTCAATAACTTCATGTGCAGTATTGGATTGGGTAAGCTGACGTAAAGAGTCCGAACCCTCCAAATCACCGGTTTCAAAGGTCTCTCGAGTAGTGGACTGGTTAATCTGGTTACTGTTACGTACTGCTTCGCGCATATAATTAGCCGATATTATATTGCGCACAGCGCTGTCTATAACATCGTCAAGTTTACTGTATGCTCCCTGCATGGTCGAAACGGATTCGTAAAACTTTACCGGATCCACTATCTTCCAACGTGCTGTGGTGTCTACAAAAATGAACTGATTTTCTTTAGTTGGGAAAAGCTTGGCATCACCATCCCAGGACAGAATACGTTTGGTATATTTAACCACGTTGTCAATAAAGGGGGTCTTAAACTTTAGGCCTGCCTCGGTTTCAACTTTTCTGATTTGTCCAAAGCGCAAAACAACAGCCTGTTCGCCTTCGTTAAGCACATATAATGGACCCATCAGAAAGAACAAAATTACGGCAACAAGCAGGATAATTCCGGCTGTAATCAATTTTTTCATTGTTGTCCTCCGCCAATGTTCATGAGCGGTATAAAATTGCTCAGATTGTCATCAATAAGCTCTACTCCGGTTTCATTCTGGAATACCGCCTCCATCATTTCATAATATAGCCGCTCTCTGGTAACGGCTGGAGCGCGGCGATACTCATCATAGACTGAAAGGAAGCGCGCTACATCGCCGTTTGCCCGGTTGATGCGCTCCGTTGCATAACCTTTGGCAACCTGGATAATGGCATCAGCCTGCCCCTTTGCCATCGGGATCTCTTTGTTATACGATTCCTTGCCTTCGTTTATTGATCTGTTCATGTCCTGAATGGCCTTATTTACATCCTCAAAGGCAGCCTGCACTCCAGCTGGCGGAATGATGCTCTGCAATTTAACTGTAGTCACAATTATCCCTAAACCATATGAATTGAATTTTTCATTCATTATGACTTGTCCTTGCTGTTCTATTGCAGTGCCTTCTGGACCAATAACATCAAGAATCGCTCTATCACCTACCAACTGGTTTATTACCGACTGTGAAATGTCTCTGATTGTCTTTTCCCTGTCCTGCGTGTTAAACAACCAGGCTTTTGCATCATTGATGCGATATTGAATAATCCACTCAACATCCACAATATTTAAATCTCCGGTAAGCATTGTTGATTCTTCAGAATAGTCCCCGCTTGAATAGCGGGTTACTATGCCGGCCTCAGCGGTTCTGTAGCCAAATTGCGCTGACTGTATAACCTGTGTTTGTACATTATAATTGCGTTGAATGCCAAAAGGCAGCTTAAAATGCAAGCCGGCTTCTTTTGTTGCCGTATATTTGCCGAAAGTAGTTACTATCGCTACTTCAGTTTGATCCACCATAAAAACGCTGCTGATGGCAGTTACGGCGACAAACACCACAACAATGATGGTTACAACAAGCCCTATCCTGATCGGCAAACGGCTTGGTGTTATGTTTCGTTCGTCCATGTATTCCTCCAAGTAATAAGGGTAGTGATACCAGCCGGAGTAATCAAGCAAAAAAAAGCGATAGCAGCTGATTTTCCGCAAAAAAACTGCCTAGTGTCTGCAAGGCAGAAGAAGACAGAGGGGCCGTCAAAGTTGCTGGTAGCTGGCCGAAAAGAGTGCAATCATTAGCAAATTCAAGCTTCCAGGCATGTAAAAGATACCCGCCATCAAGGAAACTGCCTGCATATTTTTTGTCGCCGCTTAAGGCATAGCCGTGTGCTGCACACTGCGTCCGGATCTGGTGGGTTCGCCCGGTCTCCAGAACAATTGAGGCAAGTGTATAATTATGCGTAGTCAGTAGTGGCCTGATGATCGTTCGGGCAAGCTGGCCCTTATGGTCCGTGGAAAGCGCACTTTTTTTTATTTCGGCATCGCGTACCAGATAATCTTCGAGTAATTCCTCTTTTTTTAGCTCTCCATCCACCAGAGCCAGATACTCTTTATGTATTTTCCCGTCATGCAGTGCCGAACTGAATTCGTTGGCACCGCGTAAACTAGCCGAGACAGCAACTATTCCACTAGTATTTCTGTCCAAACGGTGTAAAGGGGCAGGTGTAAAAGCCAGGGCTGTCCCCATCCGATTACTAAAATAACTTTTCGCAAGTACATCCAGTCCGTTAGTCCCGTGTGTAAGCATCCCTCGTGGTTTGTTGACCAGCACCAGATCGGCAGTTTCCGCGATTATCAGTGTTTGAAAATAAATAGCAGCATCAGAACCGAAATTGCTCTCAACATTTCTGGTATCTACAAGCTCTATTTCAGGAATTGAAATTATATCGCCTTCGCAGATCCGGTATGCAGGGATGGATTTAGCGTTATTTACCCGAATTCGCCCTGTTCGCATCAATTTGAATATAGCCGATAAACTAGCATCCGGAAGCATGATCTTAAGGATCTTGTCCAGGCGTCGATTGTGGTCATCTTTTCCAGCCTTATACTCTTTGCAATTTTGGCGCATTATGCTAATCTATGACAGCTTGTCTGCAGGGTCAAGCTGATTGTTTCCTTAATTACGTTTAGTAGGCAGGACTTCGAATAATGACCAATGGTTTTAGTATGGGTGGATTAATCATTCTGGCACGGCATCCGGTTTTCCTGTCGGCGCTCATGAGCTGGTTTGTAGCCCAATTTGCAAAAGCCCTTATCTCATCATTGCGCCATCCGGCCGGAAGTTTTAGAGAAGTACTCCTGACTCTTTTTTGGAAAACCGGTGGCATGCCCTCCAGCCATAGTGCGCTTTCTGTTTCCATTACTACAGCAATTGCCCATACCAGCGGCTTAAGCAGCGATGTTTTTATTCTTTCTTTTTTCTTCAGCATGGTTGTCATCCGTGATGCAGTCGGAGTACGGCGCTCTTCCGGACTGCAGGCCAGGGCCATTAATCAGATGGGGAGGGAATTAGCTAAAGCTAACGGTACGGTATTCAGTCCGGTTAAAGAAGTGCACGGGCATACCATCCCCCAAATAATAGTCGGCAGCCTTTTAGGCTTCTTCATTGCCCTTGCCGTATGTACACTCTAAAATTGATTCTGAAATTTAGAAGACAAATTACCTGTTCCCTCGCACTGCTCATGGTGGCAGGCAGCGTTTTGTGGCTATTTCAACATAATGGCAGACCAGCAGCGATAAATGCTGACAACATAGCTTCACCTTCAGTTCTATCTTTCTCAGATACTGATAATTATAACCGGGCTCTGTATCTATTACAAAACACTCTACAGCTCAGGCCGCTTGCTCTTGAAACAATACCAATACCATTTACAGATTTTACCAAGATAAGCTTGCTTTCCTATGAACAGGCACAACGCCGGCTTATACAAGGCGATCCCCGAAGGACAAGCTATTTTGAAGAGTTAGCTGTTTTCTTCAGTGCCGAAGGTGATACAGGACGGTTGATCTACCTTTCTGATGAAGACACTACCAAATTGGATTTTATTATTGAACAACTATCTGCAGCTGGAATTCAGTTTTTATATACGTCTGACAATAATCATGAATCAAAAAACAACTGGCTCGTCATTTTATTTTTCATTCTAATTCTAACCCTCACTCAGGAAAAAAGCCGGAAGCAGCTGTATCGGCTACTAGTCTATATCCCATGGCTACTTGTTCCGGTTTTTAATGATTCAATCATCGCAGCCTTATTGTCGCTCGCCTGTATCTACGCTGCCCATAATCTGACCAAGCTGTTGCCATATATACGCAGCAGTCATCCGAAACCGGCTATTACCTTATCCAACATTACCTCCGTGCTAACCCATTTAGGTCCGGTTAGTCTGGTTATTATACTATTCATTGTGCTGGACCGTTCTCTGTTGGGTTGGCTTCTTGTTTCTATGCTAATAAGCGGCCTAGTATTCCGTTTTCGAAATCAGCTCTATCAAGCTGATAATTTTTATCATTATCATAAAATACCGGTTTTCAAGCCAATTTTTCCAACCCGTACACTCAAGGCTGGCAGTGCTTTTTATATATATTTATTGTTCACCGTAATGTTTTTGGCAGCTTTATCTATACCCGCAGCAGGATTAAACAAATCGAACCCTTCCGATTTTTCCGATACAGAAATTTTACACGTTTCTTCGTTTTCCGACCTGCAAGAATTGTTGCTCAAACATCTCTTTGTACAAAATGCCCTGACCGAAGGGATAATTGGCACGTATGATCCAGGACAGCGTGTATATAATGTGCATTTTACAAATTATATGGATTCCAGGCCAAGCGGCATTGCCATCCAAAAAAAAGAATATTCAAACAGCATTTCGTCCCTTGAAGCTCAACTCATCCAGCTCGATTCCATAGCTTTTATGCCATTTCAGACACTCGTACCTGATTTGGCTATCCATCAAGCGGAAAATGGGCAAATTAAACAGGTAAAAGTACTTGATATTCATACCTATCTTGTCAGTATAATAGCGCTTGCCTTGTTCTTCGGGCATGGCATTTTATCCAGATTACTGCATGTGCGCATGCTATCATATATGGAGCAACCGGATTAATGAGGCGTATCAAAAAATTCAGGCATGGCGGGTTATATCAACGTGGTCAGGCTTTTGTCGGCGGCCAATCAATAGAAAATGCCTATCTGCCCAATCATGCATTGCTGATTTTTCGTGAGCACGAAGCTGCCGGCGAACCGGACCTTGCAGTTAATGAAGGTCAACTGGTTAATGAAGGCCAATTGTTAGCCAAGGCAACTCGCAATAATGCCCTTAATGTTCATGCTTCGATTCCGGGAATTGTACGCAAAATCATGACGATTCCGTCCCCAGAAGGCTTTAATACCCGTGCATTGGTTCTCAGTCTGCAAGGACATTTTAAATTAAACGGAGCTATATCTGGCAAACGCCCATGGCAGTCACTGAATCGTCATGAATTATCGTTTGTTTTACAAGAAAAAGGTGTAGCCTGCACTGCGACTGGTCTTGGGCTTCACCAAATTCTTGGTAACGCCCATGGTGTTGATACTTTGATAATCAATGCTATTGATAGCACTAACTATCCGGCACACGAAATTGTTATACTGGAAGAATATCTGAATGAGGTTATGGAAGGTTGTGCAATTATTAAAAAAGCCAGCACTGTCCAATCCGTGTTAGTTGCTTTGTCCGGCTCACGAAACCAGAAACTTGAAGTCAATATTGCAAAAGCTGCCGAAAGTTTTGATTTGCAGTATCGAATCGAGTACTTCAGCGATAAATATCCACAAGCCTTTCCACATCAGATTATCTCCGCTTTAGGTGTTAATAAGAACAAAAACCCTTGTCTGTTTCTCGTTCCAGGTACCTTATATGCAGTGTACAATGCAGTCAGCCTGAACAGGCCGCATATAGATCAATTTGTTACTTTTGGTGGCGATGTACTTAAACATCACCAGCTGCTTAAAGTAAGAATAGGTACACCAGTGGGGCGGCTCATAGAAGAGTGCGGGGGGTTTATCCATGCTCCTGAAATCATTGCACTCAATAATCCAATGGTAAATGGTTGTATTTCCAATCTGGATACTCCGGTATCTAAAACAACCCGATCTGTATGGGCTTTATCAAAATCCGCCACTAGACTGGGGGTTCCCGATAATTGCATTCGATGCGGGGCCTGCATTCAGGTTTGTCCTGAAAGGCTTGATCCATATTTGATGTACAAGCTACTTGGTTCAGGCAGTATAGAAAAAATCCGGGGACAATTGGATGCATGCACTAGTTGTGGAGCTTGTTCATATGTATGTCGTTCCCGGATACCACTCTCTGTACATTTTAAAAATAAAAAAAAGGAAAAGCTGAAAGATGAACAATGATCGGATCAGTAAGTCCATCCCTCCTCATGTACATACCTGGCAAACAGGACGAAAATCTATCTGGATTGCGGTTCTTACATTAATACCGGTTATCGCATGGTCTATCGTGCTCTTTGGCCTGCCAGCGATATATATCTGGGGTAGTACAATCTTTACTGCACTTATTACAGACGGTATTTCTTCGCTGGTTATGCATAAGAAATTCTATGTTAGTGACGCCTCTGTACTTACCGGCATATTGATCGCCGCCGCCATGCCGGCAACTGTACCATTGTATATTCCTATACTGGCAAGTATTTTCGCTATTTTAGTAGTTCGACAGTTCTTTGGTGGCGTTGGTTCTAATTGGATGAATCCAGCAATGGCTGGTATTGCCTTTGCTTATGTTAATTGGCCTCAGAGCATGCTGCCGCAGCTAAATCCGCTAAACTGGCAATTGGATACCCTTACTGGCGCTAGTCCGATGGCTGCGATCCAGGAAGGATTCAATGCATACTATAATACCAGCCCTAGTATTATGTCGGGCCTAATTTCCGGCGCTGACCAGGCTGTTACCAGTTTTTTAAATATTTGGATATTCAACCCCCTACATGCAAAACTACCAGAAGGCTATGTAAATTTTCTATTGGGCTTAAATGCCAATACCTTAGGCGAAGCCGGTTTGCTATTCATCATACTTGGTTCAATTGTCCTGATATCATTGAATCTGGTTAAAATTGAAATACCGGCGGCTTTGTTTATTATGTATCTTGTTCTGGTAAAAATATTCGGATTAGGAATCTCCGATCTGCCTACAGTTGATACCAATATTCTTACTAGTCTGACTATGGGAGGATTCTTGCTTTGTACATTCTACTATGCGACTGATCCGGTAAGCTCTCCGGTAACAAGAGCAGGAATGATATTCTATGGTATTTTAGTTGCGTTCTTGTTCTATATTTTTTCCCGACATCGTGCATTTATTGAAGGTGGCGCTTTCGCGGTTATAATAGCCAATATTTTTGTTTCATCAATTGATAAATTAGTAATTCGGATCAAGATTTTACTGCGGAGCAAATCCGCATGAACAAGCAAATCATAATTCGTTATATAATATTGTTTCTTATACTATCAGTTTTAGTAGCGGCGGCAGTGGTACTAGCAAGGTATGCAGAACTATATTCGACCAAAACATGGAAAAATCTTGCCAGAATAAATTCTAACCAGACTATAGGCGAAAGCAGCTTCTATTTTGTACGCCAAGACAATCTTAAAGCTGTAATAAAATCGAAAGACGAAACATTGCTTTTTACCCATTTTGATTTTTCCGGAACCAGTTCATGGTATTTGTTGCGATATGATATAAATGCAACGCTGCAGAGAACTGTGAAACTTGACGCTACGAACAGTTCTCCAGCCAGTCAGATTTTCGCGGAATTAGCTAAACTTCATGAAAATGATAATACGACCACACCTACATCAAATATCCCCGAGTTGCTCTGGAAAGCTCGAACCTTTAGCTTCAGCACTTATATCCAGCCAGAGGAGAGGGAGAAACCATGAATACTCAGCAGTATAGTTCAGTAGAAAATAAGTATTTTTTACTTTTTCTTGGCATTATGCCAATCTTGATAGCTGCCGAATCACTGAAGCTTGGATTAATTATTGGATCACTCTATTTTTTCATGATCTCCATCGCAGTACTAACAGTTTCATTATCCAGGTTTTTTTCTGATTATAACTTCTTTTTTTTCCTGCAAAACTTCATTTACGCGCTCATCTTGGTTTTTGTAACCACGCTATTGCGTATTATTTCTCCGTTCTTGTTTGAGGAATTACATCCGGTTTTATTTATGTTCGCATTCACTACTCCGGTTCTAACCATATTTGCAGCGGATTCTAAGCAAAGTGATCAGGATTGGGCATGGCAAAAAATTTCCGAAGGATTATTATACATGACTGCGCTGGTCATTATAGGTTTTCTGCGTGAATTATTGGGGACTGGATCAATTACACTTTTCAAATCTCAAAATACCGGATCTGAATCATTATTAGCTATCTTTCTCCAGCCTTCCGGTGCTTTTATCCTTATTGGCATCTTATTTGCTGTATTTAAATTTGTTTCGCGAAAAACCAAAGGAGGCGCTGCATGAATTTTGTTAGTTTCGCTTTTTATGCGGTTTTCGGAACCAATATATTGCTACATTGGGGAGTAATACCTCATTCGATGAAGTTCTCCTTTATGTCCTGGCAACGCTTATTGATAATCACTATAGTGACCACATTATTTTCATTGCTGCAAGCCCTTTTTTTCCGTTATGTCCTACAACCTTTTGGCCTGATCAATCTTTTACCGGTCTTTTATTTCGCTTTTTTTTCATTAAGCATGTTTTTATATCTTATCTATAAAAAATATATCGTTAAAAGTGAACTTGTTTTTATGGACTTTTTTACTGAACCGGTTTCTGTTTCTCTGCTTGTCTATTTAGGTGTTCTCATTGCCGGCATGCAGCAAGCAAACCTGACCCAAATAATGGGAATCGGTTTCTTTTCTGTTCTAGGTTATTGTGCGGCGGCAATTTTGGTCAATGATATAATGGAGAGATTGGAACTTCAAGATATTCCATACGTATTTAGAGGGTATCCAATTTTGTTCATAACCGTAGGATTGATTTTACTTGCATTCTCCGGATTGGATAAAGTTTTTTTCTATGGCATTTTTAATAAGCTTTAGATTGGCTATTGCTAAATAAATCATCCATGATATGCTATAGTTGAAAAGCAAGGGAAAAACGGGATGCGGAAAACTGCGGTTATTTTGGGATTATATAATCATTTACCGGAAGGGGTAAGTGATACGGTATTAGAAGATACCTATCAGACTTGTTACAGACCATTTCTCAGTACGCTCAACCGTTTTCCGGAGATCAGTGTGGTTATGCACTTTTCCGGTTGTTTGCTAAAAAAACTCGAAAATCGTCACCCTGAGTTCTTTATGCTGCTCGAGGAGCTCATCGGAAAAAGACAAGTTGAGCTCTTGGGTGGGGCTTTTTATGAACCAATTCTTCCACTTATTCCAAGTCCAGACAGACTGGGCCAAATTGAATTGCTTACAACTTATCTACGTAAAAGCTTCGGTCGGCGTTCACGCGGTTGCTGGCTTCAGGAATATTCTTGGGAACCATGGCTAGCCTCCACGATGCAGACCTGTGGTATTGATTATTCATTTCTATTGGATGAACAATTTCAGCGAGCCGGCATAGAATCCGGCTCAGGGTTTCCTATACTAACAGAAGATCAAGGACGCTGTGTTACAATCTTTCCAGTATTTGATTGTGACCGCTCTTTTGATAAAAAGCTCAGCCTGGAAAATGCGGTAGATAGGGTGCTCGAGCAGCGAAAAAACGCGGAACTGATCTCCGTAATGATGTCAGGCGAATCTATCGGTAACTTGTGGAAAAACACCGGACTGGAATCACCGGATATTGTAATGGAACAAACTTTTGTATGGTTCAGAAAAAACACGCTCTCAATTGATATAACTACTCCAACCAAATTTCTTAAGAACCGAAGAACGGCCGGTCGGGCCTATTTCCCGGGGATGGCTTCAAGGCAATTATTGCTGGCGATAAATCCGGTACGTTATGACTATGCAACCAATCATGGCAGCCTGCGCCAGGCTGTCGCCTGGCATCCATGTGCTCGCAATCTATATTCGAAAATGTCGTATGTGCATTTGCAAATCGGTCAGCTTCGGGGTGATAAAGCCAGAAAAAAAAATGCTGCTGAAGATCTCTGGGCAGCCCAAGGAGCAGATGCTTTCTGGCCGGCACCTTTTGGCGGAATTGTCGATCCCAGAATTCGCCAGGCTGCATGGAAAGGTTTAATCGAAGCTGAACAAACTACCCGACATAAATCTGCGTTTAAATCCGGCTTTATATATGCAGATATCGATTTTGACGGTGAAAAAGAAATCCTCTGGCAGGCTAACGACTTTAATGCCTATGTGAATCAGGCTGCGGCCAATGTTTTTATTCTGGATTGGCTTAAGCCAAGAAGAAACTTATGTGATGTTTTTATTACAGACAGCGATGAATCAGATCCCTGCGGCTTATTTATTGACTATATTTCGGAAGAACATGATGCAACTATTGGCAATCAAATTTCCCATCCTTATCATATTCGCACGTATCATGCCGAAAAAGCAGATAAACCGGCTGATTCTCTGGTATTCTCTGCTGATTTGCGCTTTGCGCAACCTATTGCCTCTGTTGGATTACAGATTACCAAAAGACTGCAGTTTAGCAAAAAGAAAATCAGTGTTCAGTATGCTATCAGCAATCCATCCATGCTGTCAGTAAATACCGTATTTTCGGTGCGCAATACCCTTGCGCTCCTACCTTCCGAGCTTGCACAAGTAATTCTTGACGGCAAGGCTGGTTTACTGGAAGATGATCTTGATACAGCCTGTCATTGTGTTGATCTCCTTTCGACCGAAAACTCTATGTCACTAAGGATTGAAACAAAGCAGGATGCAAAAATAAGCCTGCATAAAATTACCACAAAACATGGAGTATGGAACCCCACCGATCAGGGAATCGATACACTGTGCAGCTGGAATCTGGAACTGACTCCGGGCGAAACACTTATCCGGCAACTAGACCTTTATCTTCAGATTTAGCTGATTATCACTACACAAACTAGGGGACAATGCAGTTTATGAATGAAACCGCGCCAGTATTTTTGGCTGACATCCATAGAATTTTCATGGTGGGGATCAAAGGAACTGGCATGTGCGCACTTGCCGAGCTATTGGTCTCGAAGGGCAAGCATATCAGTGGTTCAGATGTCCAAGAAGAATTCTACACCGATTCAATATTAAAAAAACTGGCTATAC
The DNA here is from genome assembly GCA_018815555.1 of Spirochaetota bacterium. Lineage (GTDB taxonomy): Bacteria > Spirochaetota > Spirochaetia > Treponematales > UBA12059 > UBA12059. The sequence continues at coordinate 13,609 of JAHIWF010000087.1, forward strand.
CTGTATTGCCTTTCGCCGAACAAAATATCAATGCAGATATAGATTTGATAATTTTTTCTGCAGCATATAAGCCTGATTCGCATCCGGAATTACTTGCTGCCCAAAAGTGTTCAATACCTTTGATGACGTATCCTCAGGCTCTTGGCGCATTTTCTAAACTCCAGCCATCCTGCGGAATCGCCGGAGTTCATGGAAAGACTACAACAACGGCAATCTGTGGAACAGTAGCAGCAGCACTAAAAATTCCGGCTACTGTGCTGGCGGCCAGCGCTGTAAAAAGCTTTGGAGATAAATCAACACTAATATTGGGTGATGATTTTTTTATTGCCGAAACCTGTGAGTATCGCAGGCATTTTTTAAACTTCAATGCTCAAATAATCGTGATTACCAGTATTGAGCCCGACCACCAAGATTATTATCCTGATTACGATTCAATATACGCTGCATTCTTGGAATACGGGTTATCTTTGCCGCAAAATGGCTGCTTGGTTTTCTGTGCTGATGATTCTGGCGCATTAGCCTTGTCAAATGATATAGCCCAAAAACGACCTGATATAAAATTGATACCATATGGATTTAGCTGTGATGGTGATTTTAAAATAACTAAAAAACCCAATCATGCAGGAATCTTTGCACTTGATATTTTCCCTGATCATTTTTTTTCCTTACGCATCCCAGGGCTGCACATCATGCTGGATGCGGTTGCGGCAATTGCAGTGTGCAGTGCAATTCTAGAAAATTTAGTTGGTATCCCTCGGTCACAACAAAATGCTGCAGATTTCATGAAAGGTATCGCTGCCTTTTCTGGTTCAAAGCGGCGAGCTGAGATAATTGGAGAAGTTTCGGGAATTATGTTTATGGATGACTATGCTCATCACCCCACTGCTATCAAAATGACTCTACAGGGATTAAAAGATTTCTATCCGGGACGCAGGCTGGTTGTTGACTTTATGTCTCACACATACTCACGTACACAGGCCCTATTCGCTGATTTCGCCACTGCTTTTACAGATGCTGATGTTTTAATTTTACACGACATATATCCTTCAGCGAGGGAAAAAGCACCGGAAGAGTGGAAGGTAAGCGGACTGGCTCTTTTTAATGCTGTAGCAAAAAACTCTCCTTCTGTAAAATATTTCAGCAAACCGCTTGATGCTTTTACATGGATAGATGATCAGTTGCGATCGGGCGATTTGTTCATTACACTTGGGGCTGGTGATAACTGGGTTCTATCTCAAGAATTATTCCGAAAACGAAAGGAAGAGAACGACTGATGATCAGTATGACCGGCTACGCTGATACCAGAGTAACCATTGAAAATTATACCTTTCAAATCATTATCAAGTCATGGAACAACCGCTATCTGGATATAAATCTACAGCTACCGTCATCTTGTCTTCCCATTGAACGCAATTGCCGCAAAGAGTTGGAAAAGCGTATTCAGCGGGGTAAGATTGAGTGTACCATTCGGCAGGAAAGCCTGCATGATTCTCCCGAAGCACACATACAGCTCTCTGTTTTTAAGCAAACGGCCAACTATTTGCGGGAGGCCGCAAAAGCCGCTGGAATCAAGACAAGACTCAGCATCTCGGATATTTTAGCAGTCGAAGCTGTATTTAAGCCTGATAGGGCTATAAATGAAGAAATATTATGGGAACAGCTTTCACCGGCACTTATTTCATGCATTGATTCCTTCAATAATGACCGGGCCCGAGAAGGAGCTGCTACTCAACAGGATATCGAGCAAAAATTAGTATTGCTTCAAGACTCACTGCAGTCGATTGCACAACTTGCCCCATCCGCTGATATTGCAATCCAACAATCCCTGCGCAAGAAATTTGAAGAAGTCATGGGGGATCTGATTGATGAAAACAGAATTCTGGCAGAAATTGCAATGTATCTAGCCAAGTATACCATCAACGAGGAGTTGGTTCGTTTTGATGCCCACCTAGCTGCATTCCGCTCTGCAATGCAAGAACCTTCGTGTGGAAAGAAACTGGATTTTATCTGCCAGGAATTAAACCGCGAAGCAAATACCATGGGGTCAAAAAGCACTCTTGCTGCAATATCGCATATGGTTATTGGAATGAAAGAAGCTATTGAAAACATTCGTGAGCAATTAAGGAATGTAGAGTAATGAAAACTTCATCAATCATAGCTATTTCAGGCAAAAGCGGCTGCGGCAATTCAACCGTCTCCAGATTATTGGCAGAACGTCTGCATCGTCGTCTCATTAATTATACTTTCCATAATCTGGCCGATGAGCTGGGTATTCCATTTACCGAATTGCTTGAAAAAGCAAAAACTGATTTCTCATACGACCGCATGCTGGACAACCATCAGATTAAACTGGCCGGTGAAGCAGATTGTGTTATTGGTTCACGACTGGCAATCTGGCTCATCCCGCAGGCCGATCTGAAAATTTATCTGTATGCAGATCCAGAAATCCGGGCAACTCGTGTGCATCAACGTGAGGGGGGATCTATTGAGGAAATAGTACAGTTCACCCAGAAACGTGACGAAATGGATACCGCTCGCTATCAGCAGATATACAGTATCAATAATGATTCGTATAATTTTGTCGACCTAATAATTAATGCTGGAAGAATGAGCCCCGAGCGTATAGTCAACACCATAATTGCAGCTTTACCAGCAAGTAAGCTATAAATCGTTCAGCATATCCAGTAGATAATCTATCCAGACAGTACATTCACGATAATAGTACGGTTGTGCTTGCAGAAACTCAAAAAATGCTTCGCGCCATAGACCAAGTTTTACATACGATTGACCTTTAAACAATCTGGCTCGTGCGGCTACTTCTGGGGAGCGGGGCAACGACAAGAATAAATTCAGGTTCTTCACAGTGTCGGCATACTGATCTTTCGTGAAATTTGACACCAAAATTTCTTGTAAAAGGTATGCTTCACCTCTACTGACAGTCGACAATGATCCAGGATTTGATAAGGATGGTTGCTCAATACTTGATTCTTTACCGGCCTGTCGAAGTATGTCATTTACCGCTTTTTCTGTGTCAGCCGAAATTGGTACTGAAATGAATCTGTTTGGTTGGGCTAAATTTGAATTTTGGCTGACCCCACGATCAATAACCAGGTAAGGTAAAGGAATAGATCGTGATACCGGATTAGCAGCCGGCAGACCGCTGCGGAACAAACCAGCAGGGATGGTAACAGCAGCTATGGTTGAATTCAAACCGGGTGTAAAACTGATTGTTCCGGTTTTCAGACTGGTTTCAGGGATAGCTGCATAATAGTAGGGTACACCGGGAATCGGATAATCCTGATAAGCGCTGATCCCAGAATCTAAAACAGTCACAACGATCGAGTTTAATAGATCAACAGAATTTCTCACCGGAACAGTTGCCCGATAAAGCACTGTCCGAACTGAACGTGTATTTTTAAAAGAGATCTTTACTGCATCGACAGCTAATTCCGCCTTCAATTCCATAACTGTATTTACCGCCAGCTCACTTATTGAAGGGGTTGTTTCGGCGGCTGCAACTTCAACCGGCATAAGCGTAACATTGCGTAAAGGGATAAAAATTTCATAGACCGAATCATCAGCAGTTTTAGCCAGAATAAAGTAATAATAGGCCACATTGTTGGTAGATTTTAGAGTATACGTCCCAACATCCGAAGCAACATCAGCCAGCTTTTCCGCCATCTTATAATTTTCGATCGCAGGAAGTTCTTCAGATCGGAAAATACTATAGCCAAATTGAACATCAGGACTGTCTTCCCAGCTGATAATTATATCTGTAGCTCTTGAGCCTACACGGATTTTATCAGGGAAAGGGGCAAAAACTGGAGTAATTGTAGTTTCAGCGTCGTTTTCTGGCTCAGTAGTCTGGGATATAAGCATCCCAGAAATGAGGATTATAACGAGAAAAACCAGAGCTCTTTTTCTTGTATCCATACTCTTTATAATATCGGAAGAATTGAAGAAACTCCAGTGCTTTATTTGCGAAACAAGGTTCGGGCTTTGACAATTTTTGCTGGTTAAGCTACCATGCAGTATGTTTGTTTCAGTAATGTGTGACCTTGGAAGCGAGGATTCCCGAAAGGCTGTATTTGGCTTGTTGCCGGAATACGGATTCGAGAAAGTACAGCGAGCTTGCTTTGAGAGCAGCCGCATATCCGAAAAGCAGCTTTCAGGCTTAAAACGGGATATCGACAAAGTCACCGATTATTATGACACGATCAGGATTTACCAGTATCCGATAGAAGGTCGTCTGGCCATTTCAATTCTTAAGGAAAACAAGTGGAAACGAATTATGGTCAGTCCGCCAGTAGCACAATAGAGGAGTTTGTATGCTTGAAGATTTTGCCCAACCCATCAATGAGCTAAAAAAAGAAATTCTGGAAATCTGGGGGCGTCTTTGACGCCCCGGCAATAGAGCGAAAAATACATCAAAAAGAGGAACTCACACAGGATCCGGAGTTCTGGAATAATCCCCAGAAAAGCCAGCTAGTTATGTCTGAATTGAAAATGCTCAGAAGTCGGCTGGATACGTGGCAAATCCTTAAAAAGGATGCTGAAAGTCTGGAAGAAATTTATGGCATGGCATTGGAAGAGCAGGATAACTCTTTCGAGGATGATATCAAAGCCAGTCTTGTCGATATCCGGGCTCGTTTTGAAGCTGGCATTACACTAGAGCTTATGACCGGAGAGGCTGATAAAGCTGATGCATTTTTAACAATTCATGCCGGTTCAGGGGGAACCGAAGCCTGTGATTGGGCTAGCATACTTTTCCGTATGTATTCACGATGGTCTGAACGGCGTGGATTCAAAACTGAAGTGCTCGATATGCTCGAAGCAGAAGGTGGCATTAAGAGTGTCACAATACAGATTAACGGAATGTATGCATATGGTATGCTGAGAGGCGAAACCGGAGTACACCGACTGGTTCGCATAAGTCCCTTTGATGCAAATGCCCGTCGCCACACCAGCTTTGCCAGTGTCGCGGTACTTCCTATACTAGATGATACAATCGAAGTCATAATAAAACCTGAAGATATACGAATTGACACATACCGCGCTGGGGGCGCTGGAGGGCAGAAGGTTAATAAAACCGACAGTGCGGTACGAATTACCCATCTGCCGACCAATATCGTCGTAACCTGTCAGAATGAGCGCAGCCAGCATAAAAACAAAGATTTAGCCATGTCTGTGCTAAAAAGCCGTTTATACGAAGTGTATCGTGAAGAAAAGGACCGTGAAAATGCTAAGTATTCTGCGGATAAGAAAGAGAATACCTGGGGTTCACAAATCCGCTCATACGTTTTCCAGCCCTATACCATGGTAAAAGATCACAGGACTAAATTTCATGTAAACAATATTCAGCCGGTAATGGATGGCGATATCGATCCCTTCATTCAGTCATATCAACACTTTCTCTGGAAAGGCGGAACCATCTCTTCAGATGACGATGATGATACGGACATATAAGTGGGTAGGTCCAATATGCGGCTGGCATGTATCTTTTTGCTCTCGATTCAACTTCTCGTGGGTTTGCTTTCTCCTTCAGCGGACATAATTGTTGCCCAGGACGCAGTTACGATACTTGTAATGCATGAATTTGACAGCACTAAACTCCGGCCCGAGTTAGCCTATTTGGGAAGCTTATTGCCCCAGCAATTGATAAACCAACTTGATTCAATTAGCATACGCCAACTCAGCGATGAAGAAATCGCTGAACTGTCTGTTGCCAAAACAAGCAATCAATCTGAAAGTTTCCGCACCGCAGTTGCAAGTGCCAGTAAAAAACGTGACACCGTTTGGCTAAGTACAGTAGATCCCGCTGAAAAACTAGCTGTGCTAAAATCAGCCGAAGCGGCAGTGGCTACAGCACGTGAAAAAAGGGCAGCAGAACCTGAAACTTCTGCTGTGTCTGATTTTTCACAATTTTCAAAACTCGAATTTCACATTAGCAATGCTGATGGAAGTCTGCTTAAACCTTTCCAACCTGATGATGTTACCCAGACCTTTAAATCCAATGAAATTTCCATCTACGGTTCATTGTCTGAAAACGGACAATGGATAATTCTGGATCTTGGTATTTTTTTACATGCAGGTGAAAGAGTACTTTTGGAGCAACGCTACTATACTGAGATTGATGGGATCGACGCATTATTATCTGATATACGGCGGCCGCTTTTTACCGCCCTTTTAGGACGAAATTATGCTCTGCTCGAATTTGTAATCGATCCACCTACTGCGGAACTTACAATCGGTCCGGCTATCCAGACAAAAAAGCAAATATTAATTTATGAAGATGGCAACCAAGTTTTTTCAATCAGTCATCCGGGCTTTATAACACGTGAGCTGCAAATGGATCTGCTTACCGGACAAGATTATTCTATTCCGATTACTCTTGCTAGAGAAAACAATGCCGTACACAGTGTTGATACCCTACCTTCAGGAGCATCTGTTTATATTGACACAAGGCTGGCTGGTATCAGTCCATTGCAAATCTTAGAACTTAATCCCAATTCGCTGTTGAGTATTCAGAAAGAAGGATATGAAACAGTTTTTACTGTGATCTCAGCCTTGGATTTAATAAAGCCAATAACTCTGAACTATAGTCTTCTGCCGAGCGATTCGGCTCCTGAGGATATAAAAACAACAAAGCGAAAATTTTTGACATCACTTGGCTATCTGATATCCAGTCTTCCGTTTTCTATTTTATCGTATGGTGCATTCAATATGTATTATCAGGCACAAGAGAAAGCTCTCGCCGATTATGAGAACGGTATAATCGATTTAGCAACACGGAATATTGCAAAAGATGAACTCGAATCCAAATTTATACAAAGCCAACTTGTTTTTTGGCCATCATTGGCTGCAAGTATTCTGCTTGGAGCACATGCAGTGTATCGCCTGGTTATTTATATTGATTCTGTACGTTAACATCACAGCAACTTAAGGTGGAATTATGTCTTTAGGAGACAAGATAAAAAAAATATTCGGTATTCAGCTTGTCAATGACGAAATCTGGGATGATTTTACCGACACACTGATAGAATCAGATATTGGTCCAGCCTATGCCATGCATCTGACAGTTGAAGTAAAAAAAGCCTTGCGTGGGAAAAGATGCTCGGTAGAAGAAATTCGCAACACGCTTTCCAGTTTGATTGCAGATGATATTAAAACAGCCACATTACCTGTCGACCAAGCCAAACTCACTGTGCTTATGCTGCTGGGGGTCAATGGAGTCGGGAAAACTTCCACTGCTGCAAAATTAGCAGATCACTTTGCGGGAAAACAAGGTAAGGATAAAGTTATCCTGGCAGCTGCTGATACTTTCAGGGCCGCGGCTATCGACCAGTTGAAAATTCATGGAGATCGCTTGCAGATTAAAGTAATCGCCCAGGCGCATGGTTCTGATGCCGGAGCGGTAATTTACGATGCACTCCAATCGGCCATTGCCTCTAGGGCTGAGTTATTGATTGCTGATACTGCTGGCCGCTTGCATAACAAGCAGAATCTGGTTCGCGAGTTGGAGAAAATTAACAAGATCATCAGTGCTCAGGAAAAGGTGACTCATTATCGCAAACTGCTGGTAGTAGATGCAACAACCGGCAGCAATGCCTTGCGTCAAGCCGAGATATTTTCTGAATCAGTAAAACTGGACGGTATTATAATGACCAAGTTTGATTCAAGCGCAAAAGGAGGCATGCTGGCCACAATTTGCCGACAGCTGAAATTACCGGTATTTTTTATCTGCAATGGTGAGAATTATGGTAATATTCAGCAGCTCAATCCTGCTCAATATGTTAATGATCTTCTGGATATGTAGATGATAACAAGCGGGAGAGCCAAGCGTACAATCATTATTCTCCTCATCGTATCCTTTGTCGTAGTTCCTTTAACGGCACAAAGTACCGAGGAAGATACTCGGGGTACTTTTAATTCTATCATTTTACAGAATGGAAGCCTTCTGCTTAGCTCCTTCGAAACTGGTACGAGTGGCACTTTTATCAATGTGGATTCTGGTAGCTATTATTCGTGGACCTACAGTGAGGAAATACTTTCATTATTGGAAATTGATGTCAATGGGCAGCCAATACGCCGAGAAAGCTACAATGATAATGGAAATCTTCTTACGTCAATAATCTACAGCTACGAGAATGGACTTTTATTGGAATCGTCAAGTACTGATCTGCAGACCGCAACAAACACGATAATACTGTATAACGAGAACGGCAAGCCCATTACGGAAACTACCCATCAGGATAACAAGCTGATATTATCAACAAGCTATTTATATGATACTCATAGCCAAATAATTAAAAAAACATTGAACGATAATAACTCGCATTCAATAACGGAAATTGAATATGTGTATACCGAGAACGGAGAACTTCAAAATGAAACATGGATTGCTTCTGGATTCATACAGAAATTAATAGAGTATCAAAACCCACTGAATTACATTATTTCCTTTTATGATGCTGGCATCTTGTTTGCTAAAGATTTTTATGTAGACGGAGTGCGTAAACTACAGGAACTCTGGCAGGGCGATGTTCTTATCCGGGAGCGAAAGTTTGGATTATGAAAAGTTTGAATAACTGGATCAATCACATCGCCCTCCGCTGGTTCACTAAAGGCACTGATACCAGTACATCTTTCATACCAGCAGCTGCTGGCATTGCCATTGGAGTTACTGCTTTAATTGTAATAATTTCGGTAATGAACGGATTTCAGATGGGTTTTATAGAATCGGTTTTAGAGTTGGACAGCTATCATTTGCGAATCGCCCGGCAAGCTACTGTTACCATTGATCAAATCAGCTCATTACCGCAAATTCGAACGGTAATGGCATTTTCAGAAACACGTACGATGATTCGCAATCAGGCAGGAAGCCTTTTACCAGTTAAATTGAAATTCATACCGGATAATCCCGAACACTTAGATCCAGAACTTGGCTCTCGACTAAATCTAATCCAAGGCAGCCTGCAAAATACAGATGGTATTTTGATTGGGAATGAAATGGCCAGACGGTTACGAGTGGCGACCGGGGATACTTTGTCATTGCTTGTGCTCAAATCGTCCGTTGCTGATGGTCTCAATACCGAGCTCGCCGAGCTTGAAGTAAAGGGAATTTATAATAGCGCATATTACGAATTTGATTCAGGATTAGCTTTTCTATCCGAATCCGCTATTCCGGATCTTTTGCCTGAAGGTCTTGAATTTTGGGGCATTATGCTTAAAGACAGATTCGATGATATATTGGTTATGAGTCAACTGATCGATTTGGGAATCCCGCTTGAGGATATAGAAAGCTGGAGAACATATAACAAGGCATTTTTCGGAGCACTGCGCATGGAGAAAACAATTATGCTCTTGCTCGTAGGGATCATCTTTCTAGTTGTTGGGGTCAATATTTTTTATGCTATGCGAAAAATAATTTTCGAGCGAATGGATGAAATAGCAATTCTGAAAGCAATCGGGGGCAGGGTATACTCAGTTCGCCATATATTTGTAATAAACGGACTGGTAACAGGAACTGGCGGTGCATTAATCGGCTTAATATTCGGACTACTTATAAGCATGCATATAAATTCAATTGCTAAGGCCATCGAAACAGCGGCCGGTCTGCTGGCCGGCTTTACCGGACTACGCCAGCTTAATATACTATCTTCAGACATTTTTTATATGGCCGGCATCCCGGTTCGAATTGTTTTTTCTGAAGTATTATTTATTACGCTAGCCGGTATTTTTTCAGCCGTGTTTGCAGCCTGGTTCTCCTCAGGCAGAATAACCAAATTTAGGCCAGCGGAGGTTTTACGTCATGAATGATGAAATAATTGTATGTAGAAATATAAAAAAGAATTTCATTACAGATGCTGAAAATTTGCTTATTCTTCGTTCGGTAAACTGTGTAATTAAAGCAGGCGAAACTGTTTCCATAGTAGGACCCAGCGGATGCGGGAAAAGCACACTCCTATCGATAATCGGAGGATTGGACAAACCAAGTTCCGGTGAACTGGAAATACAAAATTGGCAGCTGCATTTGGAAAACGAAGAAGGACTATCTGATTTTAGAGCAAAAGAAATAGGTTTTGTGTTCCAGTTCCATTATCTTCTCAAAGATTTTTCAGCACTCGAAAATGTTTTACTTCCCGGGTTCATGGCCCATGGCGATCAAAAAGCTGCCGAAGAGCAAGCCAAGGCTTTATTGGAACAAGTTGGCCTTTCTAACAGAATGCATCATGTTCCCGCAAAGATGTCCGGCGGTGAGCGTCAGCGTGTTGCCATCGCAAGGGCAATGATAAACCGGCCAGCAATACTTCTTGCAGATGAACCCACCGGAAATCTTGATGAAGGAAGTGCGGCGATCATTGAAGAAATTCTGTTCAGCCTGGCTGAAAGCTGGGGAACAACCCTGGTTGTGGTAACCCATGATGCCCGAATGGCTGCCCGCGCCAAACGACGATTTAGAATGCATGAAGGCGAGATTTTCGAAGAATGAATAAACTCGCATTACTGTTCATCGGCAGCCGTTTTATATTTGGTCGCAGATCAGCTGCCATTCCGCAAGATCTTGCGAGGAAAGCCGTGCGTGGTGCTATTCTTAGTGTTGCCATCAGTTTGGTTCCACTGATAATTGTCATGCAAGTATCAAGTGGTATGATTCAAGGAATCACCGCACGCTATATTGAATTGGGCACATACCACTTACAACTTTGGCAAGGCTCGAATAATCTGCGCCAACAAGCGCTTGTAGATGAACTGCGACTGAAACCTGAAATCCATGGCGCCTGGCAGGAGGCACGCTCTGCCGGGGTTGTCTTTGTTGGCGGTAAACAGGAAGGTGTCGCAATTCGAGCATTGGAACCAAGCTATTTGCAGGATGAGCGAACATTGCAATACTTGGAGCTGAAGGCCGGAAGCCTGACCCTTGATCAACCTGTAGATGCCCTCATTGGCTCTGCTCTTGCCGAAAAACTTGGGCTATCGGTTGGCCAGGCGATTAATCTGATTACGCTTCGGAATATTGGTTCTGGTCAAACTATGCCCAGAATCAGTATTTTTATTATCCGCGGAATCATCTCGGCCGGATACCGCGAACTAGACGCTCACTGGCTGTGTATCCCCTATGCATCTGCCAGTCGGGTAATGGAATTAAGCACTTCTGACACGTTTATCGGCATCAAAGTAGCTGACCCATACTCAGACGCTCCTGCCATAAAAAGCCACTTGCTCCAAACACTCACTCCTGGCAGCCGTTTACACACTTGGCAGGAACTGGAGCGGAATCTATTTGCGTCTCTTGCCAATACCCAGCTTATGCTCTTACTGATCATGGCCATTACTGTAATAGTAGCTGCTGTAAACATCACCAGCGCATTATCAACAATGACGCTTGAACGGGCCCATGAGATTGCCATTCTTAAATGTATGGGCGCGAAAGCTGCCGACATGCGCCTCCTGTTTTCGGTAACTGGAGCCTGCCTTGGGGCCTTGGGCAGCATCCTGGGCAGTGCCGGAGGTATATTGCTTAGTTCTCATGTTAACAGCATTATTATCGCCATCGAAAAAACCTTGAACGTACTTCGCTCTCCATTCGCTTCATCCACCAACGGCTTGATCAATGACTCAATACGCTTGCTAGAACCCACATACTATCTGGAGTCCATTCCTATAGACATCAAATTCAGCAGTATTGCCGCAATCATAGTCACAAGTATTATTGTCTCTTTCTTTGCTGCCCTTTTACCGGCTAGAAAAGCTGCCCGTCTGATTCCACTTGATATCTTCAGGAAACATAATTAATAAAGACATAAATAATGACAAAAGTCGTTGTTTATAGTAGTATCAGATGTATTTTTTCGGCTAACTCAGTGCGTTAATTTCTGCAGGAGGATCTGATTATGGCAAAAAGTGATAGCAATGGTGTCAACAGTAACAGCACCACTGAAGAAAAGATGAAAGCACTGGAAGTTGCCAGACTGCATATCGAAAAACAGTACGGTCAGGGATCTTTGATGAAGCTTGGCGCACATCAGATGTCACAGGGAATCGAGGCTGTTCCCTCTGGATCTATACTGTTGGACGAAGCTCTCGGCGTCGGAGGCTATCCTCGCGGACGTATTATCGAAATATATGGACCGGAATCTTCCGGAAAAACTACACTTGCCCTGCACGCAGTGGCTGAAGCTCAAAAAATGGGCGGAATTGCAGCCTTTATTGACGCAGAACATGCGCTGGATCCAGTATATGCCAAAAACCTTGGGGTAAATACTGACGAATTATGGGTTTCCCAGCCGGATAATGGTGAACAAGCGCTCGAAATTGCTGAATCCCTGGTCCGGTCTGGTGCTGTGGATATTATTGTAGTGGATTCGGTAGCAGCACTTACCCCGCAAGCAGAAATCGAAGGTGATATGGGTGATTCCCATATGGGTTTACAAGCCAGGCTGATGAGCCAGGCTTTGCGTAAACTTACCGGCACTATCGGGAAATCAAAGGCTATCCTCATTTTTATCAACCAGATTCGAATGAAAATTGGTGTCATGTTCGGCAATCCTGAAACAACAACCGGTGGTAACGCACTTAAATTTTACGCTTCATTGCGGCTGGAAGTTCGCCGCATCGAAACGATAGAGCGGGGTGATAATGATGCCGTAGGCAACAAGGTCAGGGTAAAGGTAGTTAAAAACAAAGTCGCTCCGCCATTTCGGAAAGTTGAAATGGAAATCATGTTTGGTAAAGGGATATCCGCCTCCGGAAGTCTGGTTGACGCCGCGGTAAAATGCGGCATAGTTGACAAAAAAGGCGCGTGGTATGCCTATGGTGATGAAAAACTGGGCCAGGGACGCGAAAATGTTAAGCTTGCCTTTGAAGAGAATCCTAAACTCTCTGCTGAAATCGAGAAAAAGGTACGTGCAATTTTCTTCCCGGGCAAACAAGCAGTTCCGACTGCTCCCTCGCCTGCAGAAACAAACATGCCTGAAGCACCAATTGGAATGGTTAAAGGTGTAAGCTCAAAAGCTGTAAAAAGCGGTCGATCGCCTGCGAGTACCGAAGCGGACGCCGCTACGGACGGAGGCTTGTTCTGAGCACAAAAGTATTTTTAGGCATCGGTTCAAATTGTGGAGACTCTCAAAAGCTGATATTCACAGCTTATAAATACCTGACTGAGGTAATGGAATCTTGTAAGCTGTCTCCACTATATCGCAGTGCCGCAATGTATGTGACAGAACAGCCGGATTTTCTGAATGCTGTTATAAGCGGCGAATACGAAGGAACACCAGAGCAATTGCTAGACCTTGTTCAGAAAATAGAAAGTGATCTCGGCCGGATTCGCTCTCAGGAGCTACGTCGCGGGCCACGGACCATGGACATCGATATATTATTGTTCGGTAATAAGAAAATTGAGAATTCTGAATTATCCATTCCGCATTCCCTTATGCGGGAGCGCGCATTTGTTCTAAAGCCACTTCTAGACTTGGATATGGACCTGCATGATCCGGTAAGCGGAATAAAATTTAGTGAAATTTTATCGGAAATAGACGTCCAGGAAATTTGGCCTCAGGCAATTGATAATGAAAACGAGTAATAAATATGCAAACAGAAACTGAAGAGAAGGCATCAGGACCTAATACAAATGGCCGTAATTTCCTACTGAACGACTTTGAAGGCCCACTTGATCTTTTGCTTTTTCTGATTAAAAAAAACGAAGTCAGTATTTACGATATTCCAATTGCCACAATAACTGAACAATTTCTGGCGGTACTTAATTCCGAGGAAAAACCTGGTCTTGATAACCTGACTGAATTTTATTCGCTGGCTGCAACCTTGTTATATATAAAAAGCCGCATGCTGCTCCCGGTTGAGGTTGATTTATCGGAGGAAATAGATGATCCGCGTCAAGATTTGGTTGAAAAACTGATTGAATACCAAAAATATAAAAAATTATCTGAGTTGATGGAGCAAAAAGAGCTAGAAGCCGAATGGTCTTTGGAACGAAAGAAAATTCAACGTCCATTGCCGTTTTCGGATACAGAACTTTGGGATGAAATTGATGTATGGGATCTTCTTAAATCTTTTTCTGTATTAATCGGAGATATCTCATCAGAAAGAATCATTGACTTATACGAAGAAGTATCGATAAATGAAAAAACCGTACTCATCCAGGAACTACTAGATACCAGAGATTTTTTTAGCTTTCATGACCTTATTACCCGAAAGGGATCTACACTTGATATTGTCTGTGCCTTTCTGGCCTTGCTTGAAGCTGTAAAATTTCGTATGATTTGCATCCTTCAACACCGTCTTTTCGGTGATATTCAAATAAAAGCCTACCATAAACGGAGTGAAGATGGAACTGAATCTGGATCGTGAGGCAGCTATCCTCGAAACCATCTTTTTTCTTGAAGCTGAGCCTCTGGATATAGCTGCTTTAAGTCGAATTAGCGGCCTTTCCAAGGAGCTAGTAGAAGCCAGCATCGAACATCTTTCAGAAATATATACAAGTCCGATGCATGGGCTCGAATTAGTACAGATGAGTGGAGGCTGGCTTTTTGTCCCTAAAAAAGAACTTTGGGAAGGATTAAAAGATCGTTACGGCAAAAAGAATGAGCAAAAAATGTCCCGGGCGGCGTTGGAAACACTGTCAATAATCGCCTATTCACAACCGGTTACCCGAGGCGAAATAGAAGCCATACGCGGGGTCTCTGCAGACAACATGATCCGTTTCCTACTGGATAAAGGTTTTATCAAAGAAACAGGAAAAAAAGATGCTCCAGGCAAACCGATACAATATGGCACCACTAAAGAGTTCTTGAAATTTTTCCGGCTTAACAGCATTGCAGACCTACCCAAACTCGATGAACTGGAACGTGAACGTTTCGAGCTGGAGGCATCCGATTGATAGCCCCTGATCCTCAGGAGCCTTTACGCCTGCAAATCATCATGGCCCGCAGCGGTTTCTGCAGCCGCCGTAAAGCCGAAGAATACATTACTCAAGGTAAGGTCTGTGTAGACGGAATTCCTGTACTTCAACTGGGAACCAAGGTAAAACCAGATGCCAGAATTACCGTAAATGGGGTCAATCTGAGGCTTGAAAGTAAAATGCATTATTTGCTTTTGAATAAGCCAGCTGGGTATTTATGTGCGATGTCTGATGGCTATGGCAGACCACTGGCAGTTGATCTATTCAAGCCGGATATTAAAGAACGTGTATACAATGTCGGCAGACTGGATTTATATTCTTCGGGACTAATTGTGTTTACTAACGATGGCGATTTTGCTGCAGGACTGTCGCATCCATCAAGCAACATTATTAAAAAATATCGAGTTACTACCGATCAACCTGTGCCAGCAGAATTTCTAGATGATTTCATAAACGGAATCAATGATAATGGTGAAGTATTAAAAGCTGAGCAGGCAGAATTAATTTCTGATAATGTTATATTAATCAGCTTGCGGGAAGGCAAAAACCGAGAAATCAGGCGGGCACTTGCAGTACATAAACTGCATGCACGGGTGTTGCATCGAATTGCTATCGGCCCTGTCGAAAGCAATGATTTGCCATCAGGGAAATGGCGCCCACTGCAGGATTTTGAGTTGGCTGGATTAAAGAAAATGTTTTCCGGCTCTGTAATAAGCAGAGGATGATTCAGAGTATTAGAGGTAGTATCATGATAATAGCCATGGATGGCCCCGCCGGTACCGGTAAAAGTACCATAGCCCGAATGATCGCCGAGAATTATGGCTTTATTTATGTTAATTCTGGCAGTTTTTATCGGGCTATTACACTGGCAAGTTTCGATTCCGGGATCAACCCCGAAGACACTCAGGCAATTATTGAAATACTACCCAAAATTCAGCTTGGATTCAGCAATCACGCACTGCATCTTAACGGACGCAATGTGGAAAAGCTGTTACATTCCGACCGGATCGATCTTTATGTTGCTCAGATATCAGCCATACCAGAAGTACGGGAAAAGGTAAACCAAGGCCTGCGTGAATACGCAAAAGATCACAATCTAGTTATGGAAGGACGCGATATTACAACTGTTGTGTTCCCGGACGCCGATCTTAAGGTCTATATTGACGCATCTCCGGAAGCCAGAGCCAGACGAAGATTTAATCAAGGTACCAGTGAGCTTGGATTTGAGGAAATTAAAGCCGGGATAGAGAAGCGTGACGTTATAGATCGCAACAAAAAGGTCGGAGCTCTCAAAATCGCCGAGGATGCATGGTATTTGGATACATCGGACTTGACCATAGACGCTGTTTATGCGAAAATAAGCGCGAAAATTCAACAGCAAGGGAACCGTATGGCTAAGGAAGTGGAAATGGGCGCAGTCGCACCCTCTGACGACAGCATCCAGACACAGTTACAAGAACAGTATCTTAAAAGCATGGATCACCTCGAAGAGGGAGACCTTGTAGAGGGTCGGGTGGTTCAGGTCGCATCTGACTGCGTTTTTGTGGACGTAGGTGCCAAGAGTGAAGGTAAAATTCCTCTCAGCGAATTTCAGGACACACCACAGGTTGGTGATGTCGTCACGGTTGTTCTCCTGAAAAAGGAAACAAAATCAGGCGAAAGTATCGTTTCAAAGCAGAAAGCGGACGAAAAGGTCCATTGGCGAAACGTACAAGAAGCTCACAAGAATCATGAAGTAGTCGAAGGCACTATTGAAAAAGAAATCAAAGGTGGTTTCGAAGTCAGTCTTGGCTATGGCTTACGTGCATTCTTGCCGGTTTCTAAAGCTGATGTTCAGCGCGTCGAAAAAGGTGATTATCTGATCAAGCAAAAATCATCTTTTTACATCGAGCGCCTGTATTCTGAACGCAGGGTGAACATCGTTGTAAACAGACGTGAATGGCTGGAAGAAGATATCAAAAAGCGTCGTGAAGAATTTTTCTCTACCATCAATATCGGAGATTCGGTAACCGGAACAGTAAAGAGCTTTACCAGTTTTGGCGCTTTTATCGATCTCGGTGGATTTGATGGCCTATTGCATATTAATGACATGAGCTGGGGTCATGTTACCAAGCCGAAAGAATTCGTGCGCAAGGGACAGGAAATCAAACTTAAAGTAATCAAGATTGATCCTGCCGAAGGTCGCATAAACCTGTCGCTTAAGCATTTTACGCAGGATCCATGGGATACCTTCGAAGAACGCTATCAGCTTGATGCCGTCGTAAAAGGTACTGTAACCAAACTCACAGATTACGGTGCATTTATAGAGCTTGAGGATGGCATTGAAGGGCTTGCCCATATTTCCGAATTTTCATGGGTTAAACGCATAAAGAAGCCGGATGAAATGCTTAACATCGGCGATTCAGTTGAGTGCATGATTCTTGGCTATGACCTGGATCAGCAAAAGGTGTCACTGGGTCTGCGTCAGGTTCAGGATAATCCGTGGGAAACCGTCAATACCAATTACCCAGTTGGCATGCGTCTGACAAAGAAAGTAGTTAAAGTTACCGCTTCTGGTGCGTTTGTTCAGTTAGAAGACGGAATCGATGGTTTCTTGCCAGCCGAAGAGCTTTCCTGGACAAAGAAAGTACGGAATCCAGGCTCGGAAATTCAGGTTGACCAAGAGATCGAAGTCATCGTAATTGAAAACAATCCTGAGAATCATAGCATTCGGCTCTCTGTTCGTCGTTTGGCTGATGACCCCTGGCAAAGTTTCTGCACCGCCTATCAAACAGGTTCAGTTGTTGAAGGCATCGTTTCTTCTGTTACCGATTTTGGAGTGTTTGTAAAAGTACAGGGAGACATTGAAGGTCTTCTCCATAAAGCCAATATATCAGACAACAAAGATGACGACATGGATGCACTGCTGAAGAAGTTTGAGCCTGGTACAGCCGTAAAGGCTGTTATTACCGAACTCAGTCCGGATAAACAGAAACTTTCGTTGTCGATCAAGGATCTTAACCGCAAAGTACAGCAGGCAGAAATTTCCAAATTTATGGATCAAGGAACTGCCAGCGAAGGCTTTACACTTGGCGATCTGCTGAAGCAGAAGAAAGACGATACGCGCGACGACGCGTAACACTGATATGATCAATAGTATAGATCCCGAAAAGTTTAAAACACTGATCGAGATCAATACGCTTATAAATTCCAACTATGGTGATGCCACCGAGTTGCTTACTCAAATTCTTGAGTCGGCAACTCGGCTTACTCAAGGTGAAGCATCCTCGCTTGTTCTAAAAAACGAGGATGATGGCAAGCTGTATTTTGAAATCGCCTTAGGACCGAAGGGTCGTGACGTCAAGAAATTCAGCTTAAATCCTGGAGAAGGAATCGCCGGCTGGGTTGCTGAGCGCGGACAATCCTTGATTGTTAACGATGTCGAAACTGACTCTAGATTTTCTAAAGAAATTTCAAAGTCCATTGGATTTCCAACATATAGCATATTGGCTGTCCCCATGCTTATCCGTGATCGCTGTATGGGCGTGATCGAAATAATCAACAAGAAGGGCCAGAAATACTTTACTCAAGATGATTTGCAGTGGCTCGAGATTTTCGCTGTACAGTCCTCTATCGCTATTGAAAATGCACGATATCTAGAAAAAGCCCGTGAAGAAATCGGTTATTTACGCAATCAGATATCTTCCGAAAAAGGATATCATGTCTTTATAGCAAAAAGTCCTGATTTGCTTGAGAAACTTGAACTGATTGATAAAGTTGCAAAGACAGATTCTTCAGTTTTGATTCTTGGCGAAAGTGGTGTCGGCAAAGAACTTATAGCTGAACAGGTTCATCTTAAAAGCAACCGAAGGAATAAACCTTTTATAAGGGTCAATTGTGCCGCTTTACCAGAAGGACTCTTGGAAAGCGAACTTTTCGGTCATGTAAAAGGAGCTTTTACCGATGCTATCCAAAATCGCAAGGGCCGTTTTGAACTTGCAGATGGTGGAACTATATTTCTTGATGAGATCGGCGATCTTCCGCTCAGGCTACAGGCAAAACTATTGCGAGTCTTGCAGCAGAAAACATTCGAAAGAGTAGGGGACAGTTCGACTGTACAGGTTGATGTACGTATTGTCGCTGCCACCAATCGAGATATTGCTGCGCAAGTAAAAAGCGGTGAATTTCGCAGCGATTTGTTCTATCGATTAAATGTTTTGCCAATTTACGTACCGTCCCTGCGTCAGAGGAAAGAAGATATTCCTGAACTGGCGAATTTTTTCCTTAAAAAATTCGCCATGGAAACAAATAAGCAGTTTACCGGATTTTCCGATAGTGCTATGGAATTAATGCTGTCCTATGCATGGCCTGGTAATGTACGTGAGTTGGAAAATGCTGTAGAAAGGGCTGTAGTAATTGCCAAAGATAAACTAATAAGCTCTAAAGACCTCCTTATTGGTGGTAGCTCGATCAAGCCTGATGATTTTAAAGGTAAGGATCTTAAAGAAGCACTGATGATTTTTAAGCGGCATTTCATTGGTACAGCGCTTGAAGAACATAGCTGGAATCAAACTGAAACAGCCAAAGCACTGGATATTCAAAGAACCTATCTATCCAGATTGATTAAAGAATTGGCAATTAGCCCCCCGAAGGAGTAATACAATGAGTACTAAGGTTAAATCCACAGAAAAGGCAAAAAACATAGACGAGCCTAATTTTTTCACCAAGCTGAATGATTTTTTACGTAAAAATCGCATCATAATTGTTAGCCTGTTTGCCTTATTGCTTGTTATTGTTGCCGGTATCGGTGTTTGGTCAGCCGTTTCTGCGTCCAGACTTAAAAATGCAACAGCGCTTTTGGAGAAAATTGAAGCCGAGTTTGAATCATGGCAATCAGCAGTCGATGAAGATAAAACCAAACTTGAAGAGAGCATATTGGCTATTTCTAATGAACTTGCTGCAAAATACAAAAAATTATATCCGGCCTTACGGTCACGAAATCTGAGTGCCAGCATTTTTATTAGTCGTAATGATTTTACAAGGGCGATTGAACTGTATAAAGCAATTTATGAAACTGCTCCTGATTCACATCTTGCTCCGCTTGCAATGTATAACGCGGCAATAGCCCAGGAAAAAAATGGTGATGTGGCTGATGCTTTGGTCACACTCGAAACTATTTATACTGATTATCCAGGTGTTGCCAACATCAATCGTGTATTGTTCAATATTGGACGATTATACGAAGCAAATGAGCAATATACTGAAGCCTATCAAAACTATACGAAAATAATAGTTAAAGGTGGGGTTGATGATTGGACAAAGCTTGCACAAAGCCGTATAATTTACTTCGATTCAAGAGGAATCGGTAAATAAGCATAAGCTATTTTTCACCGAACTTCCTCCTTTATATGATCCCTGCAGGATGCAATTCCTTGCAGGGTTTGTTCATCAGGGGAGTTAATTATGTCCAAGAAGCGAACAAGTTTCTTCAGCGTTAAAGTATTCTCACTTGTTATTGCGGTTTTTATTGTTTTCTTAACCGTCTTAATTTATAAGACTACTGGCATTTTCGCTAATTTGGAAGACAAAATTCTGGACACCCACTTTCAGCTTAAAATCGGCAGAGAAACCAAATCAATTCAAGAAGGCGCAGTATTATCACAGAACAATTTAGCAATTTCTGATGATATACTGATTTTAGGCATTGATCAGCGCTCACTTGACCAGTATGGCAAATGGCCGTTCCCGCGGACCAGGTTTGCCCATCTTATCAACGCTTTTGCCAGAATTAGTGATCAAAATAACCGCGAATCGGCTCTTTTCCTGGATATTTTCTTTAATGATCGTGATGCTAATCCTACACATGATGCATTGCTTGCAGAGGCTATTCAACAATCAGATCGTGTTTTCCTTGAAACCGTCCTCGTCGGCACTGGTGTTCAAACCGAAACTGATCCCTTATACCTAAGGCAAAAAGCTTTATTTGATACAAAAGGTAGCATAAAAAAGGTGAGTGGCGATTGGAAGAAGGTTCCTGCTTTCCCCAATGTCGACCCGCCACTAGAACCAATGGCTGTTGCGGCGGCTGGCTACGGTCATGCAAATTTTAATCCAGATCCCGATAAAATTTTCAGACGACAACCAATGATCCTTCGGTCTAGTGTTTTACTAAAACTGATTCGCCTAGATGAAATCAGACCAGGCTATTCAGTAAACGAACAAGAATTTGAGCGCCTTGCCTGGTATGACATTGATGGCAGTCCTCATGAAATCGATACACCTATCAGTGCTGCCGCCTTACAGAAGCTAAAAGCCACTCTTGCAGAAAAAGCCCCAATGGTATCCGCAATTTCAGAGGCGACAGGTCAAACCGAAAGCTATCATATTATCCGGCATTATAAAGATCACTTTGTGCCGGCAATCACTCTGTCTCTGGCTTTGAATTATTTCAATAAGGGATATGATGACATTGAAGTGATAGTCGGTTCTCATATCAGAATCAGCAATCCAATGATTAAAAATCCCGATAGTGGTGAATTAGCACCATATTCCATCAGAGTCTCCGATGATATTTTTGACACTGATGGAAATCTGGTCAAAGAAGGTACTTTTAAACTGATACCTGAGATTCTTATTCCTATAAATGAATCTGGACAAATGGTTGTTAATTTTATGGGGGGTAGGTCCAGTGAGTCCTCAGATGGAAATCAAACCTTTCCAGTCCGCTCTTTTGCAGCATATGCAAATCGCGATCCTGGCTCTGACAGTTCCACATGGCGTCGAACTATGGCTAGTACTAATAAAATCCTTATGACTGGAGCATTCTCATCGGGAATGGCAGACGATGAAAAACCGACTCCACTTGGGATGATGTTTGGTATCGAAATTCATGCAAACGCTCTTAATACCATACTTATGGGTAATTTTATAAAATATGTCCCTGATTGGGTGAATTTTTTAATCCTCGTCGGAATAGTTTTCATTTTTGCCTTACTGAGTTCAAGAACGCCAGCTATTGTCGCATTTATAGTAGTACTATTAGAAAGTGCTGCTTACTTCTTCGCAGTTAACCTGATATTCGAAAAACAAGCCTATTTGGTTAATTACTCCGGTATAACAATAGCCTCCATTTTTACTTTTATTTCTGTTGTTATATACAGGGTTTTTACTGAAGAAAAAGAAAAGAAAAAAATACGCCAGACTTTTGGTAAATATCTAAGTCCAAAGGTTGTAGAGCAACTAGCTGAAAATCCTCCTGAACTTGGTGGCCAGGACAAAGAAATTACTGTCTTTTTCTCTGATATACGCGGATTTACAACTTTATCAGAAAATATGACCCCTCAGGAATTAGTTAATCATCTTAATGTATATCTCACCGCTATGACCGATATGATAATCAAATATGGCGGGACCTTGGACAAATACATGGGGGATGCAATTATGTGCTTCTGGGGTGCACCAATATCCCTAGCGGATCATGCAATATTAGCCTGTAAATGTGCGCTTAAACAAATGCAGCTACTTGAAGAACTCAACAAAGGTTGGCCGGAAGCAAAAAATATCCACATCGGCATAGGCTTAAATTCTGGAATCATGACTGTTGGTAATATGGGCTCTAAAATGCATATGAACTATACACTTATGGGTGATCACGTTAATCTCGGATCGCGCCTGGAGTCTATCAATAAAGAATATAGCACACAGATAATTATAAGTGAATTTACCTATGCATTGGTGAAAGATAAATTTATTGTTCGCGAACTTGATAATATCCGGGTTAAGGGAAAGAACAAACCGGTTGTTATCTATGAACTGATTGATTGTCTGGAATCCATGGAGCCACCGGTCATTGGAAAATAAAAAGCTGCGAGGTACCATGAACCGACAAGTTTTCATCACAAAGAATGTACTGCTTTCGCTAGTTGTTCTTATATTCATAGTATTTTCTTGTGGAATTGATACTTATAATGCATTAGAAAGTATACCTTATGTAGTTGCACCTGACACTGACTCAGTCATTTTCAGTCCAGTGAAAAGTGGTGATACTATTAATCCGGAATATTTATATTTAGGTATTGATATATTCTATCGGCTCTATGATAGTCAAGAATCTGCCAGTAACGATCGAACAGCTTTTCTTTCAAGACAAGATTCTGAAGTTGTCCCAGGAACGTCTATTAGTTCCTATCTAGCTTCAAGAACAGGTTTGAATTATTACCGAATTCTGCAATTAGAAAATGGAACAGAACTTTTTCTTGATGCCGCTACTGATATTGAATTAGATTCGTTGTTAACCATACGGTGGGATACCTTTTTAAAAGAACTGTCAATAAGTGGACTCAAAGATCAACAAACGATAATACTTGCTCGGAATAAATCGGGTAGTAGTATTCCGTTTTCTCAAAAACCCGTTATTGGTGATATTGATTATACCAGTAATAACGGGACTGGTCTGTATTTACAGCTATTTGCAGCTTCGTCTGCTTTTGTTTTCTCCGCAAATCCACAGCTGCTCTATAGCAAAGCTGTCCACTTAATAACAATGCAAATTGATTAACCCGAATTTACAGCACTTCTTATAATGTATATTCTGTCTACCAATGGCGACTTTATACAATATGCCGAACAACTCTGCTAATGCATGTTTCTAAACTTCAGTCATATACGCTTTCTGGATTTTTTGGAAAAATTCAAGATACGAGATGCGAACACTACATGTATTGTCTGGCAGCTGCGCATATTGTACTAAACGTTTTCCTCTAATTCCAGTCTGCATCAGGGGTTCGCCTATAGCTTTTGTTATGATGCTCGATAAGCCCCAGGCCTTGATACCAGTAGCCGGCAAAGTAAACATCAGTTTCGAATTATTCACACTGCAGCTAAAAAGCTCTTTTAAAACAGAATTCTCGGATTCAGAAATATCTGAGAGCATTGAGTCACAGATATTTTGTACAGCAAAATTCGTATCATTAAAATCCAACTCATAATCCGAACCCCAATACAAAGATGATAACGAATGAATTTTGAGTCCATCGCGCAATGGCATGGCAAGGATAGAATTAACTTTTACAGTATCAGGAAGCCATGCCTGTAATTTATAAATATAATCATCTAAATTTGGGTTCAAATCCGTAAAAGCACTATTTACAATATAGGCAGCATATTCATCATCAGAGTAAAAGCCAAGTGGTAATGGCTCAGATAATTCTAACCGGGGCATTGGATTAAAACCTAAAGAATACTCCAGATTAAAGCCGGCTTTAATAATTGCATAAGCAATCACGGAATGTAGATCGTGATGAGCATAAAAAGATGCATTATCAAATTTTGAAAATCCTAAAATTATTCTGGTTCGAACTGGATTGACTACAGTGTTTGATGGATTAAGTTTATGCGTTGTAACATCACGGTATGATGTAGATCCTAGATCCTTAGCTAAAGCTTGCATTAATTTTGAAACACTACTATTGAAGTCCGTTGTTGATTCTACATGATGCTGCGTACTACATGAACCACAGTAATCTATGCAAGGCTCGCTGCAAGCTTTAGTCACTTCTGCTAATACTGATCTATTAAGCTCGCGTTTTAAATATGTAGGTGAAACTTTTATATCGATGTCACTCCATGGACGACTTTCTCTGGCTTCATGAAAATTGAGTAAACTATGTTTATCTAGTATCTCGATCCATACATCTTTTTTGAATTGATCGTCCCATGCATCAAAAATGCATCCAGCTTCATATGACTCAACTAATGCATTACCTACTCTTTCATCGCCACGAGCTATGAAACCTTCAACTGCTGACATTAATGGAGAATTATAGCTGATTTTTATTCGCTTATTGTAGCGCAACGCATCTTTTATGGCATATATACGCCTCTGTGCTTCTGTCCAGCTAATTTGAGAGCTATCCTGATAAGGAGTATGCGGCTTAGGAACAAATGTAGAAAGTGTAATATTGAGATTCAGATCTGAATCACGGGCTATTGATTCAATAAATTTCACTATCTCCAGTTCTTCGCACTCAGAACCTGCACCAAGCGGAAGACCAAGCA
Organism: Spirochaetota bacterium; assembly: GCA_018815555.1. Classification (GTDB taxonomy): domain Bacteria; phylum Spirochaetota; class Spirochaetia; order Treponematales; family UBA12059; genus UBA12059. Next base: position 38,561 of record JAHIWF010000087.1, read on the forward strand.
TAAAATAGAATTTAGCTGTTTTATAGCCATAGCTACCTGCTGTTTTTAATATAGATATTATTTTCTCAATTGATACATTCTTATTAATTGCTTTTTGCCATTCTGGTCGTGGCGTTTCGACAGCGAAAGTAAGAGCACCTTTTCGAACATCAGATAATTCAGCTAAAATATTCAGCGAAAAGCTTTCAACTTTTAAGGATGGCAATTGAAATGATATACCCCTTCCCGAGTATAATCTATTTAAATATTGAACAAGATCGAAAATTCCTGGATAATCACCACTTGACAATGAAGATAAGGTAATGGAGGTAAAACCTTGATCGACAACAGCAGCAACTTCCTTCAGAATAATCTCAGGATCTTTTAATCTACATGGACGATAGAAATATCCTGCATGGCAAAAACGACAGCCATTCGGACACCCCCGCATTATTTCAACAACTCCATGATGCTGCACAGGTTTTAGTACAGGCTTAGGATATTTTAAAATAGAGGCAAATGCAGAAAAACCCTTAAATATATTCCGAGTTGCCTTTTTGCCAGGAATCCAAATAGCCGGATGAGATTTTATTTTATCCAATATTTCCACACGAGTCGCACCATTGTTTTTTAATTCATTTAATGCAGTACATAAACTAAAAAAGTCTGGCTCTGCTTCTCCTATCCATATTGCATCAAATATATTAGAAAAAGGCAATGGATTGCTGATGCCTGGCCCTCCAGCAATAACTATAGGATGAAAATTTTCACGCTTGCTTTTATCTAATGGAATTCCAGATAAGTTGAGTGTATGAATAATATTGGTTGCTGCTAATTCGAAGCCAACAGTGAAGGCCAGAATGTCAGATGATACTACGGGCTGTAAGGTGTCTAATCCATATAACGGGAAATTATTTTCCTTTATAAGATTTGCAAAATCGCTTGCTGGTGTGAATACACGATCACATACTATATTGTCCAGATCGTTCAGCCCGGAATAGAGAATCCTCATGGCATTATTGGACATACCTATCTCATAAATATCCGGAAAGCATAAGGCTACACGAAAAGAATATGTTACTTTCTTAATAGAGTTTAATTCTCCTCCTAGATACCGAGCTGGCTTTTGTACCTTTTTTAGGAAAGGATATACTTTATCAAAGAAAGATCTACTTTCACTTGTCATTTCTTTATCTCCTGGAACCAATTGCTAATACTAAACCGAGGGCTATGTTAATTGTTAAAAGCGCAGAACCTCCATACGATAAAAACCATAATGGGATTCCGGTTATCGGCATAATGCCAATAGTCATTCCGACATTAACTATATAATGAAAAATCAATAAACTGGAGACTCCACTGCAAATACCCAACGAAAACATGTCTTTAGTACTTTTCATTATCATATAAATTCGAAAAAGCAATACCAAAAAAAGCAAATTAATTAACAATACACCTATAAATCCAAGCTCTTCAGATATAATACTAAAAATAAAATCAGTGCTTTGCGTTGGCAAATAACGATAATGACTATGCGTACCAAGAAGAAAACCTTTGCCGCCAAGCCCGCCAGAACCGATTGCAGTAAGAGACTGCAATATATGCCAACCTGAACCTAATGGATCAATATTTGGATCAAAAAAAACAATTAAGCGCATCATTTGGTACTCTTTAAGTATCTTACCGGCAGCTAAACCTAAAATCAACCCAATAAAAATAATTATGATGCTGAATAAAATCCAATAATAATATCTTTTCTTGAAATAAATATGACCAAGCAGCGCTAGTATAAAGACAACGCTTAATAAGGCAAAAAGATAATATACATAAGGTGCTTCATAGAAAATTCTCAAAATGTTTATAGGTTCTTCCCTAATTAGATTCTGCCAAAGTGGTAAAAGTACAAAAAGTATAGAAGTAGCTGAGACACCTACAGTGAATGCAAGATACTTGCCATTAATACCTAGAAAAAAAGCTATAAAAAGATAGATCGGAATATAAACCATCGCGGTACCAAAATCTGGCTGAGCGAGAATTAGTAAAAAAGGAATTCCTGCAATCAGTACAGATAGGAGGAATCTTTTAAATGTATTGGGTTCATGTTTAGTTGCCGAAAGGTATTTGGATAAAAAGATTATAGTAGCTACTTTTGCGAATTCCGAGGGCTGAATTCCATAACTACCAATTCCAATCCAGGATCTTGAACCGTTTACTACACGTCCAGCAATCCGGGTATATATCAGTAAAACTATAAAACCAAGATAAATCCAAAAGGCATAATCCATTAGTATTTTTGGTTTTACCAGTAATGTAATTATTAGCAAAATAAATCCGAGTATTGCCCAGAAAATCTGTTTTTTATATTCATCTGAAACCAGTAGACCTACAGAATTAATGCCTGAAGAATAAATAAACATAATTCCGATAACTGTTAAAGAAGTCGACAATGCAATAATCAGCCAATCTGTGCGCTTGAATACAGGGCCTATTTCAATAATGCTCATTCGATCCTTCCTGCTTGAATCCTAACTGTTGTAGTCAGCTTAAGTTCCCGTATAGCATCTTCATATAATTGTTTTGCGAAATAGCCTTGAAATATTATATTTGTTGCATAAGGGGCCCACCATTCCCAAACATTTGCTGCTTCCACCATAACAACGACCACAATTACATCATTAATGTCTGTATAGTTATAAGGTGCATACCCTACAAACCAGGAATGCCAGCGATCAGAAAGGCCGACCTCTGCAGTCCCTGTTTTTCCTGCAATCTGAACAACTTTATTGGCAAGTGGATATCTGGCTGTTCCTTCTAGCAAAACACTTCGCAGATTTTCTTTTGTCTGATCAAAGGTTTCTTTTGTTATCGATGATTTCCAAAGAATTTCAGGAGAGTAACTGAAAGAAACCTCATCAGTTTCCTGATTTCGAACTTCCTTCAACACATGTGGCTTATAAATAATTCCATCATTAACGATCATCGATAACATATTGGCAATCTGTAATGGGGTGCTTAACATGTAGCCTTGGCCGATAGATAAATTAAGTGTATCGCCACCCAGCCACTTCTCGTTAAAGCGTCGCTCTTTCCATTGCGGAGTTGGCACAAAACCACTAGCTTCACCCCGAAGATCAATACCAGTAGCTTCACCAAAACCAAAATCACGATAATAAGTGACTATGCGTTCAATACCCAATTTTTCATGACCAACAACAGCAAAATAGATATTACACGATTGCGCCAAAGCTTGCTGTAAATTCAGGCGACCATGACCTGGTTTTAGTATATGACACTTGAAAATGCGATCACCAAAAGTCATTTCTCCAGCACAAAGAACTCGCTCTGCTGGGTCAAAGGCTTTTTCCTCTAAAATTGCCGCAGTCATAGCGATTTTAATTGTTGATGCAGGCGGATAATGAGATTGAATAGCACGGTTGATTAAAGGATTGCGTTCATCATTAAGCAATGATGCAAAGTAATTATTTCCACCTTTTGCCATCAGTAGATTTGCATCATAACCGGGCCAGGAAACCATAGCTAATATTTCACCTGTTGCGGGTTTTAAAACAATAGCAGATCCAATGCGATCACCCAAGGCCTTTTCTGCTAGAATTTGAGTGCCTCTATCTATGGTCAGTACTAAATTGTTTCCCATAACTGGCGGGATTACATCCAGGTTGGGTTGATTGACACTCCGTCCACGGACATCCACCGTGCGGAACTGACGTCCGTCTTTACCACGCAATAGTTCATCATATTGGTTCTCTATCCCTGACTTACCAATGATATCACCCGATTGGTAACCCTTATTAAACAATATTTTTAATTCGTCTCGGGTAATTTCACCTACATAGCCAATAATATGTGAAAACGAGCCTGCTTCCAGATAATTACGGCGTGGCTTTGACTGCCAGGATACACCTGGAAATTCATCTTTACGTTCCGCTATCGAGAAAACCAACTCCTGACTTACAGAATTAGCAATTTCTATAGATTGATACATACGATAATATGATACAGGTATTTTTTTATTAATATCCAATAATGGAATATCTAACAAAGCTGCTAACTTATTAAAAACCGTCGGCTTAAGTTCATTAGGGATTTCAGCCGGAATTACTAAAACGGCAAATGAATCATTATTTACAACTAATGGCGAATCTAAATTACGGTCGAATATTTCTCCACGCTGCGATGGCAGTATCTCAGTCTGCCTGGAAATAGAAATTGCTCGATTAGTAAATTCAGAGCTTTTGAAAACCTGAATATAAAACAAATATATTGAATATGAAGAAAATATAAATACTAAGGCGAGAATATAAAAAACGCGCTTCTTCGAATCGATCAAAGAGATCATCGGTGTTTCTCAGAACCAAGCAAAAATCGGTCCATTAGCCCAAGTATGAAAAAGACAAGTGGAGCCAAAACTGCAGTGTATAGCATTTCAAGCCAAAAAATATGTGAGAAAAATGAATATGACAAAACATTGAATTCGGAAAAAAATAATTGCATGACTTCACTTAATAGGCCTTTTATTATTGTTCCGGCAACAGCGAATAAAAAGGGCATCAGTAATTTATCAATATAAAATTTACCGGAGAATGCGTTGAAAGCGAAAGCAGTAGCTGTTTGAATCAGTGATGTTGTTCCGAGAGGAATTACGCTAATGCTGTCTTGCAAAAAACCAGAAAGAAAACCTATTACCTGCCCTTTAGGCAAGGTATTACGAAATGAAATATAGATCAAAATCAATAATGGCAAATCCGGGACAACCGATAAAATTTCAATTGCACGCAGCCATGTACTCTGTAGAACTGTCGCCCCGATCATGAGTAACAAACCAAACAAGCTTGACTTTATCATTTGCCCTCCTGCATAGTATTCAGGACTTCAGTTACACCAGTCAGAATGAATACATACTCAAGGCGATCAAAATCAACGACAGGATCGAGATCAAATTCGATTGAGGTAAGATATGGCAATTCATGAATTCTACGTATTCGTCCTACCATTATATCAGGTGGATATAGCGATTGGAGTCCGGATGTTATTACTATGTCCCCGAGATTGATTTGCTCCAATGCTCTTTTTTTTATATACTTAACTATTAGGTTTTGACTTTCGTTTCCGCTGCCCACGGCAAGACCTTCATAGCGAGATTCTTGCAAGCGAATTGCAATATACGCTGATGCATCGAAAATCGGTAGAACTAAACATGAGTATCTACTAACTTCAATAACTCTACCAACTAGGCCTTCGATACCATCTTGATATGCAATTACAATATCATTCTTTTTTATACCTTCGTTTAAGCCCTTGTCCAAAATAAAAGTAGAATATACATTGCCTGGATCTTTTCCAATAATTTTTGCCGGGATATTTTTATATGTCAATTCAGTTGAAAAGCCTAATTGCTGCTTCAATGTAATATTTTCTTGATTGATTCTATCAAAATCACGTTCCATTCTACGCAACTGCTCAGTACTTGATAAAAGCTCATTGTATTTTTGTTCCAGTATGCGTAGCTCAGAAATACTTGTAACACTTTGAGAAACGAAACTGGATACCGCAGAAAAGCCGCGTTGAAAAAAAGAAAGTACTGCCAGTCCAACTCGCTCAGGAACACCAGTTAACGAGCGGGTGGATAGAAGCAGTACCAGCAACGACGTAAATAGCAAAGAGCTTGAGACAATGATCCTTATTCTAGATAACTGTCTTTCCGCCTTTTTCATACAATTACAAATTCATTCCGCTTGCGCCGAAAGCTATATCAATGCCCCGAACAGCTTCGAAATATTTACCTGCACCGATCGCTACACATTCAAGCGGCCGTTCAGCTAAAATAACCGGCACTCCGGTTTCTTTCGCGATCAGTTTCGGCAATCCCTTCAGGAGTGAACCACCTCCTGCCATGACAATGCCTCTCTCTACGATGTCAGCAGCCAGTTCCGGAGGGGTTTGCCCAAGCGTTTTCTTAATTTCTTCAACAATCTGATTTACCGGTTCCTGCAAAGCCTCACGGACTTCGACAGAATCTATTTCCAACCGTCTAGGTAATCCTGTTATTGCATCAGTACCTTTTATTTCCACTTTTTCGACCGTTTTTTCTGCTGAGGCGTTACCTATCTCGATTTTTAGACGCTCTGCTGTCTGCTCGCCAATAATTAGATTATGCGCAGACCTAATATGCTTTATTATTGCTAGATCAAATTCATCACCACCAATACGTATCGCATTGGTTACTACTAGATCCTTCAGCGAGATAACCGAAATTTCGGTTGTTCCACCACCGATATCGACAATCATATGACCAGCTGGTTCATGTATCGGTATATCCGAGCCTATCGCAGCGGCAAGGGATTCAGGCAACACTTCAACCTCACGTGCACCAGCCTTATATGCAGCATCAATGACCGCCCGACGCTCAACTTCAGTAATACAGGTAGGAATGCCAATTACCATACGTGGCTTAATAAACCATCTCCGTGGTATTACCTTCTGAATAAAATACTTGATCATTTTTTCAGTAGTGTCCGGATCAGCAATGACCCCATCACGAAGGGGCCGGATTGCAATTATGTTTCCCGGGGTTTTCCATAACATCCGTTTGGCTTCTGTTCCTACTGCAAGCACACGTTTTGTACCGCGCTCCACGGCAACAACAGAAGGTTCATTTATCACAATACCTTTACCCCGGACATACACCAAGGTATTGCAGGTACCCAGATCTATTCCAATATCCATGGAAAACCTATCAAAAAAACCCTTTTTGGCCATTGTGCTCTCCTACTGTCGCTCGTTTAGTTTAATCCGTGAAGCCGCATGCATTGGATCTATCGAAACAGCACGCCGCCATGCAGCGCGAGCCCGTATCGCATCATTTAAACCTTGAAACGCAAGTCCTTCCCAATACCACGCCTCAGCTGAATTGGGATTCACAAGTTTTATTGCATCGATATAGCTCAAACCAGTCTCATATAATCCCGCCTCTATGCTTTGCGCTGCCAATAAAAGTCCGGCCTGCTCCCGTAAAAATTGATCTGTGCTCTCTAGCCAAACCCGACTTGCCAGTTTCGTCGTTTCAGTTGAATTGCCGGCCTCTTGATGAACCAATGCTGCTGCCATATGGAGTGGCAGCGAGTCTGGATTTTCCAATATAGCCGCAGTAAATGCATCAATACTTTTTTGGGTTTCACCAAGGTTTTTATATGCCAGTGCCAAATATTCCCATATATCAAACGACCGATAATTATTATCCAATGCTGCCAATAAAAACCGGATGGCATCATCATAAAAATCCTGCCCGCGATAAAAGGAAGCTTTTCCGATAACGTACTGAATTCGGGAAGTAAATTCTGGTAATCCAATTATAAGTGCTTTACGGAGAGCCATTACAGATGTATGCATTAATGAAAGACGGGTTTCTCCATCAATGCTTTGCAGCCCGGTATAAAAAGCAGAGAAGCCGTAAAAAGCCAGGTTAAAGGCATTCATTGGATCGGTGAGTAATACAGCCTCGGTCTTTTGTAAAATCAGATCATAATCTTTTCGCTGCCATGCCTCAAGAACAATATCTTGAGTTATCTGCTCGCTTTGAACAACACTCTTTTTGCGAGCATGGGTAAGCACTAACCAGCGGGAAATAAAAACGGCACTCAACACCAGAGCTAGACTCACGCATAGAAATACGATCCGACGACGGTATAATTGCTTGAGAAAAGGGGTCGAGTTTTGTTTTGGAGCAGAAGATTGACGCATAATTTCAGATTAGTTGTACCATTTACATGCTGAATAGTCAATTGAATATGTACATAGAAAAGGAGTGGATCTATAAGCCGGGTTCTGTCCTGTTTCCAGGGGCTGTCATCCATCTAAACCACCCATTATATCTGGATCGTTTACGCGTTCTACCCGTCAGCTGTTTCACGTACATGAAACGGTACAAGCAATACACTGACTGTTCAAACTTGCTCGCGGTAAGGTTTGCCATGCCGTAGACATTGCTGTCTGCGCGGTGGGCTCTTACCCCACCATTTCACCCTTACCAGCCCCCCTGCACATGGAGCAAGCTCCCTGTCAAAAAGGGCTGGCGGTATCTTTCTGTTGCGCTGTCTGTCACACATCCGTCTCCAGAAGTGTGCCCGGCAGTTAGCCGGCACCGTGCTTTATCGAGCCCGGACTTTCCTCCGGATTAATCCGGCGACAGCCCGATCCACTCCTAAATGTTATTAATCGTCAGAATCTTCCATTGAACCTTTGCCTTGGCCGTCATCATCATCGTCATCATATGAATCTTCTTCAGAATCATCGCTGAAGTCATCAAATTCGGCTAAGCTACCGGATTCAATATCAATAAGCAGGTCATCATCTGTACCATCACTTTCCTGATGGAATAGAACACGGGAGCAATATGGACAGAATACAACTTTATTACCCTGACGCACTTCATTAACAAACTGTGCTGGTAAGATCATCGAACAGCCAGTACATACCGAACCCTTAACAGAAACAATACCTAGGCTCTGTTTCGATTTAATGATTCTCTCAAATTTAAATATTATTTCCCGGTCTATACTTGAAGTAATTTCAGCCTCAAGATTTTTTAATTCATTAATCCGTTGCGACATTGTAGATTCTTCAGACTGAATACGGTTGCGTTTCTCAGTAACTTCACTTTCCTGCGAACTAATGAGCATCTGGGTTGAGTTAAGCTCACTTACAGCCTCTTTCAACGCCTCATCACTGGCTTTGAATTCTTTACGCAGACGGTCTTCTTTGAGGCCGGCTTCAGTTATTTCCTTATTGAGCGCTTCAAATTCACGAGGACTGGAAATACTGTCCATCTGCTGTTCGGATTTGTTTTTATGGTCAACAACTTCCTCCAGCTCTTGCTTGGTATTGGCGACTTTGGCGGTTAAATCATCAAATCGCTGCTGCTTTTCCACTAATGACTTTTTGGCCCGTACCAAAACCTCTTCCTGAGCGAGGATGGATTTTGGAAGTTCCTTAACCTGCTTTTCCAAAGACACTCGTTCCATTAGCAAATCCTGAAATTTCCTCAAGCGCTCGAATAATTCTTCCATCAACATAGGTAATCACCTCGATCAAGTAGGCTGAATAACATAGGGGTGCACTGCACTACCCTTTACTATAATATATCCCGAAAATACGCTTATTATTTTCGAACTCAACAATAAGCGCCAGATGATATCATGAAATCAGTATCCGAATCAATCATCCTAAAAGACGACCTGAATCTAGGCCGTCTGAGAAAAAGCTGATTTAGTGATCTACATAATCACGTAATTTTTGACTTCTTTTAAAGTGGCGCAGTTTTTTCAGTGCCTTGGCCTCTATCTGCCGGATCCGCTCTCTGGTAACGTTAAAATACAAACCCACCTCTTCGAGTGTCAGGGAGTAGCCATCATCCAGCCCGAAACGCATCCGTAATACTTCTTGCTCACGCGGTGGTAAGGTGGCCAGAACAGATCGAATCTGCTCCTGCAGCAACTTGTAGTCAGTCTGTATACTTGGATTCTCTATATCTTTATCTTCTATAAAATCTCCAAGGAACGAATCATCATCCTCTCCAAGCGGAGTTTCCAGGCTTATCGGTTCGCGGGCGACATTTTTAACACTCTTCACTCTAGAAACAGGCCAGCCAAGCTGTTGGGCTACTTCTTCATCGCTTGGCTCTCGACCTAATTTCTGCATCAGTTGTCTGGATTCACGAACTACTTTATTGATCTGCTCAATCATATGTACTGGTACACGAATCGTACGGGCCTGGTCGCTTATAGATCTGGTGATGGCTTGACGTATCCACCAGGTGGCATATGTTGAAAACTTATAGCCCTTGCGATATTCGAACTTCTCCACAGCCTTGATTAAGCCGATATTACCTTCCTGCACCAAGTCAAAAAAATGCAGGCCGCGGTTGGTGTACTTCTTAGCAATGGAAACAACCAAGCGTAAATTTGCCTTAATCAAACGATCTTTGGCATTTTTCATCATTTTACGGCCGCGATTGATCTCTTTGGCCATGCGGATGATTGAGTCACAATCATTCTCAAAGGAGTATTCCATTTCACCTAATCTTTTCTGGGTAATCTGGATTTGCTTGATGCGCTCTTTTATTTCATCGGAATCAATACCTAACTCTGATTCGATTTGGTCTCTTCGATCTTTTATAGTCAGATTTCGTCCCAAAGTTCTGATTTCGCGGAGAGTAGAAACCTGCAGTATCCGTTCGAGTCGGTCCTGTTCATTTCGATACTTTTTTATACGCTTGGCAGCATTTATAAATTTCTCGGAAAAAATATTGATTTCTTCAGTATGCAAATCAGTATCACCCAGTTTTAACAACAGACTTTCACGCAAAGCCATGAGCTCTTCGTCATCCTTGATCAAGTTGCCACGGGATACAATCTGCTTTTTATTTTCCAGGTAAGTTTTAATATCTGCCTGAGTCTCTTTAAGGATATCTCGATAAAACTGATTAAGACGACGACGCTCAGCAATTTTCTCTGAATTTTCCTTACGTTGTTGAGAGCCTGATTCACGTCTGGCTTTTAGTGCGATTTGATTAAATTCCGGGATAAGCATACCGCTACGCCGAATTATCCTTTTAATGATATTTTCGCCTTCTTCCATCAACTTGGATAATTCTACTTCTTGCTCGGCAGTAAGCAGATTTTCCTTACCTATCTCACGCAAGTAGAGCCGAATGGGATCATCCACCGCTCCTTCTTTGTCACTATATACCAAGCGTTTTTTCTCAGTGCTTGGAGTAGTTTCCTCATCCTTCACGGGAGCTGGCGCTTCTTCGCGATTTACATCTTCTTCCTCGAGTTGAATATGATTATTTTCGAGCAAGGCCAGGACGGTATCAATTTTATCCGAATTAAGCATTGCCTCCGGCAGAAAATCCGAAAGCTCATCAAAACTGATGACCTTTTTTGCCTTAGCGTACTCGAGTAACTTCAGAATTGCGGGATCCAGTTCAATTTCGCTCATGCCACTCTTCCTTCAAGCGAGCTAATTCACCATCAAGGTGCATTTTTTCGTACAGCAAATCATTTAAGGATATTTCGTCCGCATCACGGACCGGATCATAACTTTTTATCCTACTGACCAGACGGGCTTTCTCTGTTTCCAGTTTGCGATAATGCAGTCGAAACAGCGCATCGGTTATAACCTTGTCTGGATTAACAGAATAATCGCCACTGGCAGCTTTCTCATGAATAAAGGTTCGAAGTGCCGGATTAGCCAAGCGCGGGATAATTTCCGAACTGGTAAGTTCGTCTCTCCTGAACAGTTCCTCCATTACTATAAAGACGTCTTTTAGGTCTTCGAGCTCAAAATCAGAGGCAGAAAATTCGGCCCTTACAAGTTGAAAAAATTCCGGATTCAGTACCAAAGCGGCGATGAACCCCGAATAAACCGAATTAGCCTGAATAGGCAGAATCGCAGCTCCGTTTTCAGACTTAGCTAATGGTTGAGCAGGTGCATGCCGGTACTTCTTAAAATCGGCAAAAACGGAATAGGGATCAATATTAAATGCACCGGCGACGCTTTCCAGCAAACTGTCCTTTTGAATCTCGGAACTCAATTCAGCTGCATTTGAAAATACAAAATCAAAAGCTTCCGAGCGATTACCTTGGGAGGCAATCTTCAGAGCATGTTCAATTATATAGTCGTTCCTAGTTATAGTCGATTCTGCCATTTTTTTCAATTGGAGTGAACCAAATTTCTGCAGGATTTCTGCAGGATCTTTAGCTCCCTCAGTACCAAGCACGGAAATTGCCAGATTTTGCTTCTCCGCAACCTTAAAAGCTCGCAAAGTAGCCTCGATTCCAGCCTTGTCGGAATCAAAACACAACACCAGTGTTTCAGCATAACGTTTCAGCAATTGAGCTTGATTATCGGTAAAGGCGGTTCCAAGCGGAGCAACGGCCGTATTTTCACCAGCCTCATGAAAGGCCAGAACATCCATATAGCCCTCACAAATAATGGCTTTTTTCCCATTCCTCACTGCATTCAGAGCTGCATCAAGTCCAAAAAGATTCTCGCTTTTCCGAAAAATCACCGTTTCCGGAGAGTTGATGTACTTTGGCCCACTGTCCTTCAGGGTGCGACCTCCGAAGGCGACAGGTCTGCTTCGAATGTCAACAATAGGAAAAACCAAGCGACCACCAAAAATGGAAAACTCCTGATACTTACTGGAAAACAAGCCGCTCTTTGCAAGAAAATCCTTCGAATAGGCTTTTTTTAGTAGAAAATCATACAGCCATCCCCGCTCTTCAGGTACAAAGCCTAGCTTAAATCGTTGTATGGTTTCCAGACTGATTGCCCGCTCGCGTATATATGTAAGTGCCTGCTGCCCCCGTTTGTCTTCTACAAGAAAATAATGAAAGGTACCCACAAGGCGATTATAGAGCTCATACATAGCGGTTTTAAATTTCTGTTCACGCAGTTCTGCCGGATTGTCGCTACCTTCGTATACAATTGGAATTCCGGCTAGTTCTGCCAGCCGTTCAATTGCCTCGATATATTGACAATGCTCCATCTCTTTAATGAACGTGACAGCATCACCGCCCTTTTTGCAGCCGAAACAGTAAAAAAAACCTTTGTCCGCCTGAACACCAAAAGAGGGTGTTTTTTCATTATGAAAGGGGCACAGTCCTATCCAGCGGCTCCCCTGCTTTTGCAGCCGGACATAATGCCCCACAACTGAAACAATATCATTTGCCTGGATAATATCCTGGATCAATGAGTCGGGGATTCTTTTCATGTCAGGGCTTTACCGCCAAAGAAGCTGCATCGATATGCTCGTCAAAAGTCTCAGAAAAATAATGCTTGCCGCTCGTTCCATCAATAAGTCGGAAATATAGATATCGTGATGGTTCCGGCTGGAATACCGCCTTCAATGCTACGGACCCCGGGCTGCAGATAGGTGCTGGAGGAAGGCCAGCCCACCGATATGTATTAAAAGGGCTAAATAGTTCAAGATCCCGGTTGAACAAGCGTGCCGGATGCGGTTTGCCCAGCTCTTCAGTAATAACATAAACGACCGTTGCACAGGATTGCAGCCCGATACCCCGATTTAGCCGGTTATAGAACACACCGGCCATCAAGGCCGCTTCCTCCGGAATGCGGTACTCACGCTCAACAATACTTGCCAGGATAATCCTGTCGTGCAACTCAGAGCTATCCAGCAAAGCGGCCTCTGGGGCGAGATCCTGTAGACGTGAAAAAAGCTGGCGTATCATAAAAGCGACCACATCATCAGGGGCGCTATTCTCAACAAAATAATAAGTATCAGGGAACAGATAGCCCTCGGCACTATCTCCGGGAATAGCAAAAGAAGCCAGCAATTCGGGATTCCGGGCGGCAGATAAAAAGGCTTCACTACCGCTAATTCCAGCTTGTTCAACCAAATTGGCCACTTGGCGCAAGGTGCGCCCCTCAGGAATAACCAGACGTTTTAACACTTGTCGGCCATCGATAAAAAGTCGGAGAACCGCATTTGTGGATAATTCGGAATCAATGCGATAGGTACCACTTTTTATACTGCTGTCCAGCCTGCTGATTCGAATAAAAAACTTAAAGAGCAATTCCGAGCGGATTATATCTCGCTCTGCCAGTCTTCTGGCAGTTACAGTGCCACTTTCACCACTTTGAATGGTAAACAGAACACCTTCGGGGTCCACCCTACCAGTTGGAGCATCCAGATATTTTATTAGGACTAAGCTGGCAATAGCCAACGCAAAACCGAGTATAAACAGCACAGCGATCAGATTGGCAATAAGCCTAAACAGATGTCGCCCGTGTTTTGTTTTATTCGGATTATCGAAGGATTTCTTCTTCAATTACTGTTCCTTACTGTGCTTCCGGTTCCAGACCGGATAATTGTTCCAGTTGTTCAATTGAAAAAACAGTATACAGCTCCTGACGGATCTTCTCCAGAACTGCAGACTGGCTTTCATCACAACTATCCTCATGACAGAGCAGAATATTGTAAAGGCGCAACAGCTCCTGGCCACTGAGTGAAAGCTGGATCTGCTGCCGGGCAAAATCCTCAAAGTTCAATTTCCAAACCTTCTCTAGCCAGAATAACCTCAATACCGCGCTCTTCGAGATGGCCCAAATACCACGAAGCCGATTTAAATATTGTATCGATTTTCTGGTCATTGTAACCAGGTTCATGATGGAATAAAATCAACTTTTTTATCTGCCACGAAGATGCAAAATCCGCTGCCAGACTGAACGATGAATGTCCCCAATCCTGCTTTTCAATTGCCTCGCCAAGCGTATACTGCGTATCGATAATCAAGGCATCAGCTGATTTGAAATAGCGCTCGTTTTCCGGTGTTCTGTCAAAATCTGACGACGAAAGCTCGGTATCTGTCGAGTAGATTATTTTATGGCCATGCTCCTCAATTGAATAACTGTAGCAGCCTCCAGGATGGTTCATGCCCCTTTGCCTGATGGTAAGCTCGCCGATTTTAACCCCGTGGCCTTCGACAACACAGAATTCTTTGCAGGCCTGCATTACTTCCATCCCAACCGGGAAATATGGAGGACTCATCTGCTTTGCCAATATTTCCCGGAATCCATTGACCGGACTATACAGTGTAATATGATTAGCCGGATCAAAGGCCGGAGCGAAAAATGGAAGCCCCTGTATATGATCCCAGTGAAAATGCGAAAAGAATAAATGAATGGCAAGCGGTCTTTTCAGGGCGGCCAACTGTCGCCCTAAATTCTGGATTCCAGTCCCCGCATCGAAAATTAAATGGCAATGCTCATCCGTCTTTACCTCCACACAGGAAGTGTTTCCACCAACTGTAGAAAAAATCGATTCCGGCAGACGGGCTATAAATAACTCTCTGGATTCCTGACTTTCAATGTCATCCAGGTTGATCCGCTGTACAACAGAGGAAATCTTGCTTTTCAGCTTTTCAGGTGTCAGTGGTGTCGGGATTGAACCTCTCACTCCCCAGAAACGAATTTTCATCAAGATCCTCCAGAGCCAGATCATAGGGCAATTCTACAGGGGTATGTAACCTTCGTAACCAGAACGCCTCTCTAATGCTTTCCGCCGGTACCAATGGCCCCTTGTTAATGCCGGGACAGTCAGCAGCTTCCGCCTGCCAGCTCGATTGATGCTCCGGAATCCCTTTCCAGAATGGATAAGTACGACACTGCACCGGTCTTGCCGAATATACCATACATCCTTTTGGGGACCAAAAAATGCAATCGAAGGCGCTGGTTTCGGTCAGGCTTAGTCTAAAACCAGTTCCTATATCAATTTTACGCACATACTTTGCTAAAAAATCCGGCAATGTGCAATCTAAATACTGTATCAAGTTTAGTATATCATTTTTTGCCAAAAACACAAAGCCGGGAACATGTCGGCAGCAGGCTGAGCATTGCTGGCATGAAAAATGAAGCCCTTTTAACCAGTACTCATCTGCCATACAAGTTCCTCCGGAACCACAATGATAAAAAAAAGGCCGCCGTAAGGCGACCTATTGGAGAGAGAAGGATTTGAACCTTCGAAGGCTGAGCCAACAGATTTACAGTCTGCCCCCTTTGACCACTCGGGAATCTCTCCATTACGTAATGCAGTACCCAGCAAGCTGGACAAGCCATCTCCCGGAATCGAACCGGAGACCTCGAGATTACAAGTCACGCGCTCTACCAGCTGAGCTAAGATGGCATCAACAACAAGCAGACTATACAAAAAAACCTTCCACTGCGTCAAGAGATATTTTCTGAGCTTCCGCTAAAAGCACAGATTTCACGGTATTTATTCTTTTTCAGCGGCACTGTATTGAACAGCTGCTGGATACTCACGTACACTTGGCATATGGAGGATATATGTATTCCTTTTCTTCCTGTTCAATGGAACACTGTGACAGGCCCGCCTTGGGTACTGAGCAATTTTGTGCGCAGCACCATCCTGATGTGGAGTCATATGTACGCAGGATGCTTGAAAACATCGGCGACAGCATAATTATCAAAGATGTAAATTTTTCCGGGATAAAGTTGGAAAATATCCAGCTGGAAGGCCGGCAGCTGTATGGTTGTACTTTTTCTGAGGCGATCATGAGTAACTGCAATTTTTCAAACACCCTGTTCCGAATGTGCTTTTTCGATTTTAGCACGCTGTTGAATACTGCTTTCACCCACAGTGATATTCAATTCTGCTCGTTTGCCGGTTCAAAGCTTCAGGACTGCAATTTTACCAATTCGGAGCTGGTGCACAACAATTTTAACGGCATAGAAACCAGAAATTGCGATTTCAGCAACTCCGGTTTATATAATTCTCGCTTTATTTCCGCCTGCTTCACCGATACCGATTTTGTGGATTGTGACCTGAAAAAGGCCTACTTTATTGATGTGGTACAAAGTAATGTATCCTGGAAATTCTCCAACACGCAGGAAGCTTACTACAGCCTGGCAGGAGCGGATCTATGACCGTTTTTTTTCATTACTCGCTGTACGGGTTTTCCAACGTATATCTGGTAGCAAATGACGATACCGGTGAGGCGATTATTGTCGACCCAGCTGAATTCACCGTTAACCTGCTCAATTTTATAGAAAAGCGCGACTACTATATTAAGAACGTTTTGGTTACCCATAATCATATGCATCATATCAAAGGGCTTAAAACACTGCTCAAGATATACCAAGCTACTGTATATTCAAGCAACATGCTGCCGGACCGGAGCGCTCATACCGCCATACACGACGGTGATGAATTCCGGGCCTGTAATCTGCCTATCGAGGTGATATCAGTGCCCGGCCACTCACCTGACTCGGTTGTTTATAAAATAGGCAAACTGCTTTTTACCGGCGACACTATCCAGGCAGGCCTCTTGGGCAGTACCAATAGCCAATATGGCAACAGCCTGCTGCGCGATCAATTGACCAGAAAGATATTTAATCAGTCTGATGACTGTATTATCCTGCCAGGTCATGGACCACCTACCACAGTCGGAGCAGAAAAAAAATTCAATGCAGGCATGAAACAGGATCACGCGGCCGAGAAACGCGGGCGTTACTTCATGTTCCTGTAATTTGCAGGATCGAGCCTGAGCAGCAAAAACTGGATCTCCGGTTCGGAGTACCTAGCTGCCTATACGCCGCCTGCGAAAACGGCTGGGCGGATTGCTGATCAGATCGCGTGCCTGTACCAGCATAAGCTCTGTACGGTCGGCCTGCAGTGTGCGTTCCAGTATGCTCCACACAGTATTGGTACTTTCCTCGAAAGCTTCCTGGGCGTTGTGGTTGTGCAGATAGTGGCCCAGAAAGAGAGCCGAAAAAAGGTCTCCGGATCCCTTCGGCGGTGCCGGAAACGGCAATAATGGCGTTTCGATCATGAATTTGCCTTCGCTGCAGCTAAGCAGCAGCTGTAGCGAGCTGCTGTTCTGGCTGAGGCAGCTGGTAACAAGTATTATTTTCGGTCCCAGCTCATGGATGCGGTCAGCCACCCTGGAAGCGTCCAGCTCCGTATTGATAGTCAAACCGGACAGTAATTCCGCTTCGAAATGATTCGGTGTAACAATATCGGCCAGAGCCAGAGCCTGTGTGCGAAAAAAGTCGAAGAGCTCATTCTGCACATAAAAACCGCCCGGATGATCGCCCATAACCGGATCACAGCAATATAGGGCGGCCGGATTATAGGTACGGATACGTTGTACGGCATTGATAATGGCCATGCCAATATCCAGACTTCCGATATAGCCTGACAGTACTGCGGTGCAATCGGCCAGAGCCTGTACTGCATCCAGACCATCAACCAGATCCCTGATATGCGCGCCGGAGAAGCACGTACCTTTCCAGCCCTTTTTGCCGGTATGACTTGAAAATTGCACGGTATTAAGCGGCAGTACTTCATGCCCGAGCAATTCGAGCGGGAAAACGGCAGAACGGTTACCTACATGGCCGGAAACAACATGAGATTGTATGGAAAGAATCGAAGCGGCCTTTACAGTATTCATATACCATCCAATAAGGTCAGTAATTGCTGCAGCGGCCCATTAAGCAGGTCCAAACCTGATGATGTGGCACGCAGGCCCCGGCTGTCCATCGTCAGGTGATCTGGCCAGGAAGACAGCAGCCGCTGCAGTAGTTTCGGTGGCAGCTCCGGATGCCTGGTCTGCAAATCAGTCCACAGCAGACCCGAGCTTGTGCGCAGTGCCATCATTATATATTCAAATAGCGCATCCTTGCCACTGACTTTCTGCGAATAAGCGCACGCCAGCGGATCCAAACAATAGGCTGCTGTATCGCTGGTATTATAATGCCGAATATACGAACCGTCAGCAGCTGAAGAATTGCCGACGGCGGAAGGACCAAGCCCATACCAGGTATGCATCTGCCAATAATGCTGATTGTGCCGGCATTCCTGCCCCGGAAGTGCCCAGTTTGAAACTTCATAGCGTTGCATTCCACTGGCCGCCAGAGTCTGCAGCGCCTGATGCCATGTGCTATCATTTTCTTCGTCGGAAGGCAGACGCAGCGAGCCTTGACCTATTCTTGCAGCCAGTGGACTGGCCGGCTCCAGAATCAGTTCATAGAGGGACAGATGCTGGATGGGCCATTGCAGTACTGTCTGCAGACTATGCAGTAGGGAGTGCTGATTCTGAGTCGGTAGACCGTACATGAGATCAACTGATACCGAACCGTTCCAGGCAACAAGCAACTCGCTGACTACCTGAATAACTGCCGCTGCACTGCCCCGACGCTGCATGATTTTGCGAACCTTATCGTCCAGACTTTGGACTCCGATACTGAGCCGGTTGATACATGAATTCTGAATGGTCTGCAGTAAGTGCGGCGTGCAATCCATTGGATTCAGTTCCATGCTTACTTCTGTTCCGGCTGCTACAAAAGGCTGCACAGCAGAAAGCAATTGCTGCAGCAATTCGGGCGGCAGACAGGAAGGGCTGCCGCCGCCGATATACACTGTGTCAAAGTGGTCAATGTGCGAAAAATCAGTAATAAAGGCCAACTCTTGGTGCAGGGAGTTCAGGTATTTTTGTTGATCTGGAAGACTATTGACACTAGCAGTGCAATAATCACAGTAAGTGCAGCGGGAAATACAAAACGGCACATGGATATATAATGAAGGAGCCTGGGTTTGATAGCTGACGGCTTGCGGCTTGTTCAAAGTACTTTCTATAAAAACGACAGTTTGGTGATCGGCCAGTAGCGCAAAAACACCTTGCCGCGAATAAGCTCATGGGAAATAAGTCCAAAGAAGCGGGAATCATTGGTGTGCAACCGGTTATCGTTAACGACAAAAAACTCATTTTCCCCAAGCAGAATTTCGTCCATGTGGCCGGAGAAAGGCAGGCTGTCGTCCCAATTCTCGACACTACTGTCACGCAGAGTGTCATAAACCTTTCCGGATACTTCATGCTCTGTCAGGAAGTGCTGTGAATCAGCCTGCTTTATATAAACAACGAAATTATCTATCCGCACCAAGTCACCTGGAACCGCTACAACCCGTTTAATGACAGGCCGGTTAAGTGCATCGCTGCTTTTTGCCGTACCTCGTTGCTGCAGGCTGAAAAAACGCACCACACGATTGAGAAATTGTTCTATGTAGGTCATATCCGGGGTAGAAGGATGAGCTAAAACAACCACATCGCCACGGGCAGGCTGTCGGTACATTTTCTGGGCCGATTCGGCAAAAGGTAGTTTCAGACCATAGGCCGAAGGCGCAGATACTACGAAGGTATTTTCAGTGAGCAGCGGTGCCATGCTCTGGGAGCTGACTTTATAGGTTTTAAGTAGCCAGGAGCCGGCAAGGTCAGATACCAGAAACAGCAATACTGCCAGTCCGGACAGTTGCCAGAACAGCCGTTGCCGTTTACGAAGGGCCTCATAAGATTCTACACGTTTCATGCCTACCGCCACTATCTGTTTACAAAATCCGGAATTTCACACTACCACTTTTTACACGGGTTGACAAGTATTCGTTTATGGCAAATATTGCATGCACAAGGAAAACAGCAACTTATGGAAGGTATCAAGATTATTGCCCAGAACCGAAGGGCTCACTTTTATTATACAGTTGAAGAATCCATTGAATGCGGTATTGCACTCGAAGGGTCGGAGGTCAAGTCAATCCGGATGGGCATGTTGTCCTTCCCGGATGGCTATGCAGCAATTGAAAATGATGAGTTATGGTTGAAGAATGTGCATATCAATGAATATACCTTCAGCTCCATCAACAACCATGATCCGGACAGGCCTAAAAAGCTGCTCATTCACGCTCATGAACTGAAGCGCCTCAAGCGCCGGGTTGAGGAAAAAGGCTACACACTAGTTCCTCTGGACTTTCATTTCCGTAGTGGCAGGGTAAAAGTCGAATTAGGCGTCTGTAAAGGTAAAAAAGTGGGAGACAAACGAGAAGCCATCAAGGAAAAAGATGTTAAACGTGATTTATCCCGTGAACTGAAAGAGCGGCAGCGATGATGGAGCTGTATATATGAGTTCACTCCGCATTACCGGCGGCAGGTACAAGGGCCGCACGATACAGGTACATAAAGGCGAGCTGGAAATCAGGCCGGCGATGGATATGATGCGGGAGTCGGTATTTTCGATACTCGGATCGCTGCAGGGTGGCAGTTTTCTTGACCTCTTTTCCGGTTCAGGAATTATCGGACTCGAAGCAGCCAGCCGCGGTGCCGCTCCGGTTTGCTGTGTAGAACGTGACCGGGCAAAGTTTCCCCAGCTGCTTAAAAATGTTTCATTGTCCGAGGAACGTATCGAATGCCATTGCCTGCCGGTCGAACGGTTTATCCTGCGCAACAAAGATCAATGGTCCTATATTTTTTGTGATCCCCCCTTCCCTTACCAATTTAAGCCCAAACTGGTGGAGATGATCGGCGAACGCGGGCTGCTGGCAGACAACGGTATCTTGATAATCCATTATCCGGATAAAGAGGCCATGCCTGCAGTAGCCGCTGGCCTGATTATGACCGATGAACGCAAATATGGCCGCTCAACGGTACGTTTTTATCGTCATGCCGAAACGGCCGAAATGTAAAACCGGCACAGTTTGCATTGATTAAAAGATTTTTCTTGATTATACTTGTTTATTATACTTGCAAAATACGTAAGTAATGGTATGTTATTGTGATACGTTCTGCCGCGGCCCAGGCAGGAGATGCAAAAAAAGTGCAAAGGTATTGACCGATGGATGAAAAACTGTTCGAGCAATTTGAAGATTCCGGATTGATCAAGACAGTAGACCGACCCGCCGAAGGTATAGACTCCAGTCAGAAAGTGCAGCTTAACCGCCGCGGAAATGAACTGTTCAACAAAGGACAGATTGATACCGCCAGGCGCATCTTCCAGACCACCGGCTATTCCGATGGGCTGATCCGTGTAGGTGAACACTATCTGGAAAAAAGCCAACCAATTGATGCCCTTAAAATGTTTAAACTTGCCCATGAACACACGCGTTGTGACATGCTGATTGAAAAAGCGGCATTAGCGATAAGAAAATTGCTGGAGGAAGAGGACACACATGAGTGATAACACCAACCCCATTCATGATGAGCTGGAAACTTCTGGGACGGCCCATCCCGAAGACCAAGCAGCTCACGATCACCTCGAGATTGCGGAAATTTCCAAAAAAGGATATCAATACCTAAAGGAAAACCGCATCACCGAGGCGGAACAGAATTTCCGGACCATTGTGGACGCTGATCCGGAAAATAACTACGCATTGGTAGGTCTTGGAGACGCCGCCCGTAAAAAAGGTGCGTACCGAGACGCAGTCGAGCATTACAAAAAATGCCTGACCTACCACCCTGGGAATAACTATGCTTTGTTTGGGTTGGCTGATTGCTATAAAGCACTTAACCAGTACCAGAAAGCCATAGAAATCTGGGAACAATACCTGCTGCATGACAACAAGAATATTACCGTACTTACCCGTATTGCCGATGCCTACAGAAAGGTGCGGGATTTTAAAAAATCCAAGGCAATATACCTGCGTGTACTGGAAATGGAAACGGATAATCCTTATGCGCTCATTGGGCTAGGCCATTTGCATTATGACTTTAAAGAATACCGCGATGCACTGCATTACTGGGCCAGGATGGTTCAGTTTCAGGGTGACGCGGTAGATATCCGGGTACTTACCTCGATTGGCAACTGCTACCGGAAGCTAAAACAATTTGACATGGGTATTCCCTATTTTGAACGCGCGCTGGCCAAGGAGCCGGAAAATTTTTACGCCCTGTTTGGCCTGGCTGATTGTTATCGCGGCACCACAGCACCGGATGAATCATTACACTACTGGAGTCAGATCTTAAACCGCGACCCAAAGAACAAAGTAATTCTTACCCGGGCAGGCGATGCCTACCGCAATATGGGTGATTATGAAGCAGCTGTTGAATTTTACGAGAAAGCCCTGGATATCGAATTTGATGTATATGCAGTACTCGGCATGGCCACAATTGCCAGGTTACAGGGCAAAATCAGTGAGGCCATAGAATCATTACAGAAACTGGTACAGAATGATACCCGTAATTATCGTTTATACATAGAACTGGCCCAATGCTACATGGCTACCGGCGACCGTAAAAAAGCCGAAGAAATACTGCAGGATTTCCAAAGATTGGGTATCCGCAACCCCCATGTACAGGATTTACTGAGCCGGATTCAGGCTTAAGCATACATGAGCGAGCACGAATTGCAGGGGGCGGGATATGAACCGTCGCCCTGCGCTCTGCTACCTGCTGAATTGTGCCAGAGCTATGGCCTGAAGCAGGCTTTCCGGGGCAGGCAAATTTTCAAGTGGCTGGCCTCTGGTGCTGATAATTTTGAAAGCATGAGTGATTTGCCAGCAGACCTGCGCCGGAAACTGACGGAATTATCACCTAATGGTGTATACAGTTCCAGAGTAGAAGCCAAATTTTTGGCAAAAGACGGAACAGGCAAATTAAAAATCAGGCTTGCCGATGGCGCTGCGGTCGAAGCTGTGCTGCTGAGTGACGCCGAAGAGCGTTTGACTGCCTGTCTTTCAACACAGGTGGGTTGCCCCATGGGTTGCGCATTCTGCAAAACGGCTACACTCGGTCTGCAACGCAACCTGAGTGCCGGCGAAATAGTCGAACAGTTCCACTTTCTGAGTAAAATAAGGGGACGGCTTTCGAATATTGTGTTTATGGGTATGGGGGAACCATTACTGAATCTGACGGAACTTAGAAAAGCCATCACCCTGTTTACCCACGAAGACGGCTTTAAGCTGTCTCGCCGGAAAATAACTATTTCTACCTGCGGACTTACCAAAGGTATACTGGACCTTGCCGATAATGGACCCCATGTACGTCTGGCCATCTCACTGACCAGTGCCGACGACGAGTTGCGCAGCAGGCTGATGCCGGTTAACCGCACCCACAATCTGGCCAGCTTGAAATCAGCCTTGCTCTACTACCAGGAAAAAACTGGTGATCGTATTACCCTAGAAGCTGCCATCATGCATGGTGTAAATACCGGAGCGGAAGCTGCTGCCAAAATGGCAGAATGGATACAGCCGCTTAAGGTGCAGGTTAACATTATACCCTGGAATCCGGTGGCAGGTTTGCCCTACGAGGAGCCCAGCCGGCAGGAAGTTCTGGATTTTATCGCCAGGCTTGAGCAATTGGGTATAAATGTCATCAAGCGATCGAGAAAAGGCGTCGCGGTAGCTGCGGCTTGTGGTCAATTAGGCGAGACTACTCAGGACTGAGGGTATAGCAGTTCTTGCCTTTTCTGAAGATAGCTTTGGCGAGGTAGAATTCGCCGATATAGCCAAAGCAGCAAACGGACAGTTCGCTTTTCATTGATTGCTTCTATTTCCTGCAATGTATGCAATGCTGCAAGCGGATCTATCCGTGCAAGCAGCCTGGCATGCCCATAGCGGTCTGCAGTATCTAAGCGACGACCATCCCGAAGCGCAGACCCAATAAACAAGAAAAGTTCCGCCAGAGATTTGATGTCATCAGCATTATGCACAAAAACCGCCTCCAGACCAGCCATATCCTGGGTACGCAAAAAATTGAACCACAGGCCGGGAATTAGATGACCAGGAATATCCAGAGCACGCTTAATGCCAAGAATCAAGGCTTCCACCGTATGTAAACTGCAGTCAGGAAGATGCTTGCGCCATAAACTGCGGGCAGTATAAACCAAATCGATGTGCGGAAGTTCCGGTGGCGGAGCCAGACCATTCATAATGCAGCGTGTGCGTAACAAAGGGTAATCGTAACTGCGGCCATTATAGGTAACCAGATATTTGGCTTCAGCAAGCCTGGCACATAGCTCCTGTAAAAAAGCTGACTCATAAGGATAATCACTAAGGAAATATTGCCTGATGACTATTGAATTATTTTCAATACGTCCAAGGGCTGCTAGAAACGCGATAGTGCCAGCCCCACCGGAAAGGCCGGTAGTCTCCAGATCAAAAAAGACACAATCGGAGATAGAGCTTAGTTCCATATCGAGATGTGCACTAAAATACAACAAGCGCAGCTTATCCAGCACTGCTTGTGCTTGCATAGTATCCTTTTGAATACATATCGATACACCTTTGTGCAGATGGTGCCAGCCATCAAGCCTGGTTAAGGCTTTTACTGTCTCATTGAACTCAGGCGATCTGGAGCAGGATGTTTTTCGTTGATACGCCAGACGCTCGCGTAGGGTAGCCATAAGTCAATAATCCATACCCAAAAATGGTAGTACCATTTTCTTCCTTCCGGCTAATCGACCCAAGGCCTCATCTACCAAACCAATACAGGAGGGACAACCATTCTCACAACTGCATGAACTGATACGATTAGCAGCTTTGGCAAAAAGATCTTGCAAGTAAGGAGGCAAATTTTCTGCCAAACCTGTACCACCGGGATAGCGATCCCAGATATACAAAGACGGCACACCAAAATGTTCATCCCGGATATTCCAGCTTGTACCGATATCAACCCGGTCACATAGCAGGTGTAGAGGAGCAAGATTACGCAGCAGATAAGTGATGGCCGATAGCACGTGTGCCCGGGCAGCATCACTGGGCAAGGCGGCCAATCTTCTACCGAAACTGGTATCGCTACTGGCACTGAGCATGAGAGCTCGAGTTTGAATTTCTTCTGGCGGTAGATAAATTTCGCCATAACCGATATTCTCATGGCTGTTAAAGCGTAATTTTTTGAATTTTTCTACTTGCGATCGCAGTAAAATATCTCCACAGACCTGGCGCAGATGGCCGTCATTCAGGTCAAGATCTTCACTTAATACCTTAATATCGATTTTAACAACTGCATCGGTAAAATAATTGACATCACTCTCTACAACCTGACAGATGCGATTCTCTATATCCAGCTTGCGCACCATAAACTGGTTACCGCGGTGAATGTACACAGCATTGTCGTATAGATACTCCTTAGCGCCAGGACGATCCATCTCGCCTATTACCTGATTGCGGCCGTCAGTTTCATCAATAATGACAACATTGTCAGCTGTCGCAGACCGTAGTGATAGTTTTTCTGCCGGGAAAGCACTGTCCGACCAGAACCAGCGTCCTTGGGTTTTTCTGACCAGACCATCTTCCTGCAGATACTCCAGGGCAGCCTGAAGATCTGAACCGAACACATCGTTCTCGGAAAAAGGCAATTCGAAAGCGGCACATTTAACATGATCCATATAAATATAAATATTATCCGGATTTATCTGACCGGATTCAGCAGCGTCGGCCAGGATTCGATCCGGATGCTCCAACAAAAATTGATCCATTGGAGCGCTTCCGGCAATAAAGAACTGCCAGGAAATGCCCTGCCTTCGCCCTGCCCGACCAGCCTGCTGCCGGAAAGAAGCAAGATTCCCCGGCCATCCAGCGATAACAGCAGCTTCAAGACCACCGATATCGATCCCCAGTTCCAGGGCATTTGTAGATACCACGCCATGAATATCGCCATCCCGCAGGCCTTTTTCGATTGCCCGACGCTCATTCGGCAATAATCCTCCGCGATAGGGTTCTACCCTGATGCCATGATTTTCGGTAAATACATTTCGAAACTGTTCGTTTAGGTATGAGGCAATCAGTTCTACCTTCATGCGGGAGCGGGCGAAAAGTATGGTCTTGAGACCCTGGCGCAATAACCAGGCGGATAATTTTACCGATTCCAGGGCGGTACTTATTCTGATTCCCTGCACTACATCTGTGACCGGGGGGTTATATAACACAAGATAGCGCTCTGCCCTGGCAGCACCATTTTGGTTTATTAATTGAACCGGACGGCCGATAAGGGCTTCGGCAAGTTCTGCCGGATTGGCAATAGTCGCCGAACAGAAAATAAAGCGGGGCTCTGCTCCATAAAACCTGGCAATGCGTAAAAGCCGCCGTATAACATTGGCCACATGACTACCAAAAACGCCTCGATACATGTGCATTTCGTCGATGACGATATATTTCAGGGCGGCGAAAAAACGGCTCCACTTGGCGTGATTGGGCAATATCCCGGAATGCAGCATATCAGGATTAGTAATAATGATTGATGCCTGTTCACGGGCCGTTTTTCGTATGCTCTGTGGAGTATCCCCATCATAGGTAACAGCCCGGACAGTCTGGGGCAGCGCCTGGAGCAGGGTATTTAACTCAGCCTGCTGATCCTGCGAGAGGGCTTTAGTCGGAAACAGGTAGAAGGCGCAAGCTGCTGGATCATGCAAGCGCTCCTGCACTACAGGCAGATTATAACAGAGGGTTTTGCCGCTGGCTGTAGGAGTTTCGATCACCACATCCTGTCCGGCACGAATTGCTGCCCAGGCCTGCAACTGATGGGTATACAGTTGATTAATTTCCCGTGAGCGCAACATTCCCGCAAGTTCAGGAGCAAGATCGTCCGGGAAATCCGCAAGTTTTGCCGAGACGGCAGGTATCCGGCATATATGCGAAATATTGGCCGCAAAGGGACTGTCCCTTAAAAAATCAGGCATCATAGTACTGGCGTTATTCTGAAAGTCCATTATACTATAATACAGAAAACAAGGATTCAGGTAAATGGACATGAACCTGGGATCTGTGGAGGTAGCAACAATGCAACGGGTATTATCAATCGTATTAGGTGGCGGTAAAGGCACCAGGCTTTATCCGCTCACCAAAAGTCGTTCAAAACCAGCGGTGCCCTTCGGAGGGAAATACCGGATTGTGGATATTCCAATTTCCAACTGTATCAATTCCGGCTTTAAGCAGATTTATATTTTAACGCAATTCAATTCAGCCTCATTGCATCTTCATATCGCCCGAAGTTATGTCTTTGACAATTTTACAAACGGCTTTGTAGAGATTCTGGCAGCAGAGCAAACACTAACCCACTCCGGTTGGTTTGAAGGTACCGCCGATGCTGTTCGCAAAAATCTCATACACTTTCGGCCGCAAAAACCCACTCATTATCTGATTCTTTCCGGAGATCAATTATACCGGATGGATCTGGCTGATATGATGAAAAAACACATAGAATCCAAAGCGCCGCTGACTATTGCCTGTACTTCAGTAACCCGAGCCGATGCCAGTGATTTTGGCATTACTAAAATCGATGCAAAGTCACGTATTACAGAATTTCAGGAAAAACCCGGACCAGATAAGGATATATCTGATTACCGGATCCCGGATAAGTTTATCAACCCCAAAAAGCCGCAGAAAGAATATCTGGCATCCATGGGTATTTATATCTTTAATGCGGAGCTTATGGAAAAATCCCTCGAAGGTACGGACAATGACTTCGGTAAAGAAGTCATCCCGGCAATTTTGAACAAGCATCCGATAAATGCCTATATTTTTGATGGTTACTGGGAAGATATAGGAACTATCCGCAGTTTCTATGACGCCAACATCGATCTTGCCTCAATTGCGCCTGAATTTAATTTTTATGATGAGAACAACCCCATCTATACCCATCGCCGCAATCTTCCGGCATCGAAGCTTAATTACTGTACCCTCAATCAGGCGTTAACTGCCGATGGCTGTATCATTACCAATGCCTCGATAGCTTCGTCGCTGGTTGGCATCAGAACCGTTATCGAAACCGGTGCCAGCCTTGACGGTGTGGTATGCATGGGTGCGGATCAATACGAAACATTGGAAGACAGAGCTCAAAATGCCTCAAAAGGGATTCCAAATATCGGCATCGGACACGGCACTATCATAAAGCGGGCAATTATCGATAAAAACGCCAGAATTGGTTCTAATTGCAGAATTGGAATAGATTCCGAGACCAGAGTAGATGGTGATTTCGGTAATTACTACGTTGTAGATGGTATTATTGTGATACCCAAAGACGCTGTTATTCCGAATGGGTCGACGTTCTAGACTGCCTGAAAGCGAAGGGCCGGCTGCTCCATGCACGTTTTGGAGCAGCTTTTTTATTTACCCTGAATGATCTGGTGCCCAATATGTGGATATCTGAATACATCGAATAGTACAGCGCTGCCATTGCAACGTGACCTGGGGGACAAGAAGCGCATGCCTTTCTCCACGGGCAGAAAAGTCTGAGCGGGATCTTCGATGAAATTAGTCATAAAAACCGGAGCCTCAGCAAGTCCGGAGAAAAGAGCAGCTAAGGGGGTAGCTTTTTGCATGGACTCATTCAGGATTGCCAGTGTCGGCATGGACACAGCGCCTTGAACCCAGTTTGCAAAGCCCCAGAAACAGTTTGAAGTAACGAAGAAATCATTTTGATTGGCTGTCTGCAAGAATATACCCTCAAGGGCGGAATTACTGATAATGGAATTAACCAACAATAGCCGACTCTTATTGAGTGAACCAAAAAGGGTACTGCGGCCTTGAATTATAAATGTGGACGAAAAAACATGGGCATCGGAATCATTTTGAAGCAGGAATAATTCACTATTACCGTTCCAATTTAATGAAACATAGTTATTTACCCATGACACATCAGAGCCGAGTGCACGAATCAGTCGGCACGAAGAGCTGCCGTTTTGAATTGACATGACAGAATTTGATAGCTCCAAGCGGGAGTTCTGTAGGTTAAACCCTGAAAAGGCCATGGCTGGGTTAAAACCAGCCTGTACTCGATCAAGAATAAGTTGACTTTGTTCGGCCATAACCAGTTCAAAGAAACGAATCGATGATGAAACTTGTAGTTGAAGGCCGTTCACCACAAGGTTGACGGCAGTAAAGCTGAAAAGACGGGTGGTGATTGCCTTATCAACGGTAACCTTTACATTGGCCATATTAAAATCAGAATCAAGAGCATTAATCCAAGGACTATCGATCTCGCCGGAAAAATCAAGCATCACATTTCGCAAGTTAAAGTCGGAGGATATAATTGCAAAAACTGATGATCCGGAAGCCGGTCGATCGATGGACAGGCGCAGGTTGGCTAATGTACATGACGCCTGGTTTAGCTGCAATATCGGTGCTGAGGGATGGTAATCCGCATGTAAGCTTAAGTTCGAGTATGTCCCTACACCTTCTGACCAATTCTCGGTATATCCGCCGATTATTTCAACTTCCGAGTTGATCAGCAATGTAGCTGTGCATATCAGGTCACCATGGATTAAAATACGTTTGCGCAGACTGCGTGAGGATAATTCCAGCGCATCCTTAAGGTTGGCAAAAGGCGCCATTGGCGACCCATCGCCGGGAACCTGTGAGCCGGTATCAACATAGATGGACTGCGGATCCAGAATATAGGTAGCCATCGCGTCAAGCTTTGATCGATTACCATATTGGTCGACTGAATAAGCCTGTATTGAATAGGCTTGCCGCTTGCCGCTATTACTGTTTACAAGGACCGGCTCCCGATATTTTACATAATCTAAGGGGGCGCTTCCTTCGGCATGTATACGGTAATATACTTCATTATTGTCAGCAGTAGTAAAACTCAATATAAAACTATTATTATTCTGAACATCACCAATCACCGAAATACCCGGAGGCGTCGGCATGATGCCATTCAAAGAAAATTGTAGTAATCGCTCCTGCCCTGGCGTACCTGCGGCATCAAAAGGAACAAGCCGAACCTGAAAATTATCTGTCTGCCCTTCGGGTACAGAAAATTCCAGAGAACTTGCCATAAGTTCCGAATTCTGGTTTACAGCTGCAGCTGTTTGATTAATACCGACACTGTAACGAATGGTCTCGGGAGATTCAGCTAAAAGCCGGACAGTACGACCGTACATACCATTGTTGACTACCCCATACAATTCCGGCTCGAAGCGTCGCTGTGGAACAAAAAGAGTCTGTACATGCAATGCAGTACGCGCTCCGCTTTCATTATTGTAAGCATACCAGGCTAGGCGGGATTCCTGCAGTTTAAATGGAAGAACGAAGGGTGTCTCGTATTCAGTTTCACCGCTATTATTAAGATTATACATCAGGCTATTGTGAGGATCATTCCAGCTTATAAGCCAGCCATTATCGAGTAGCTTAATTTCTGGCGCATGTGATGACAATATATTGCTGGAAGTGTGGGCTTGCTGACTTATTGGGAGGTTTTCTATTTCTTCTGAGGTATATACCAAACGTCGGTACACGATAGAGCTTGCTTCCTGTTGCGCAATATAGAGCTGCACTTCTTCTGCATAATTAGCCGGATATGGAATTGCCAGTACTGTCTTTCCGGAGCTGACAACGAAGTTGGCAAAGCTGCTTAGGTCCGTGGGAATATTCTCCCCGAAAGCGCAGTACAAAAGCTCAGCCGTACTGCCTATCTCAAGATAGAGCTGCGTATCAGATCGATTGAGCAATCTGGCTGATAAATTAGAATCATCAGAATCCAGCTGAACAAAAGGTAATTTAAGTGCGGAATCTATAGCCTTGAATGGAAATGACGGAGAAAAGCCTTCTGGCAGGAGGCGCCAGGTACGAACCGAAATAGGGCCCGTCTTGCCTTCGGCATTCTGCGTATAAGCGGCAACAGTCAGCTCCCAAGTGCGGTCTGGATATGCAAGGTAGCGCGGTGGCTGAAGTGGGTTAAATTCCACAAAACCAGTACTGGCATCGTGGCAGACGAAAATACGACTTCCGGCTTGCAGCAGATCCATGTCAAAGTCAAGTTTCAGTTGGCCGTAGATGTCACCAGCCTCAGTAACAAAGCGAGGAGCCTCCGGTCGCATCCGATTTATGGTATAATCATAGCGCCGAACCGTCAGTTCCGGATTATTACGTTGACGTATATACACCGTGTAGCCGCGTTTTTCTCCCGGGAAACTATCCAGCGTGAGAATCTTATCAAGCAAAACCCAGCTTTGGGTTTCGCTAAAACGATATTCACAGAGCTGGTTGAATGAAAAGGCAAATGGGATTATGCGGACAGGCTCTGAATAGGTGCCGGCAGGGGGCAAAGTAACGCTGGAAAAGGCAGAAGGTTCCGGCTCAGTTGTCTGCCCATAGGCATCAGGTGGCAGCAGTGAAAAAACACCTAGTAGAAATAAGCCAAGAAGTGCCGCAACCCTGGTCATTTTTTCAGAATTGCTAAAATGGATTTAAGCTCGGGGTCTTCCGGATAATAATGTTCCAATAGTTCGTGCTCGGTTAGTCCAACCAATTCATGACTCATGTAATGAACCCATCTTTCATCCGAGGCCGAGCTTAATTCATGACGACGGCACCAGTAGTCAGGTTGTATTGGCAACATCTCATCTTTATACTTAAATATCTTATAATCATGAACCGCTATTTTAAGATGTTTCCGCGGGACACCGTGTTTAAGGATTATGTCAGCTAAATGATTTATAGTTCTGCCGGAATCAAAAATGTCATCAACCAAAAGTACTCTGTCGCCGGTACGAAGATATTCCGGCGAGTAGGTCCAGCCATCTACTCTAACCTGTTCATGTTCATGAACATCAGTATATGACCGCGCTACAACCGCGGCATAAAATACCGGGCGATCGTCTTTGCGGATCAATTTGAAGTATTCGGAGATAACATTGCCTAAATATGCTCCGCCACGCAAAGATACATAGATGACATCCGGAATAAAACCATCTAAGGCTATCCGGTGCGCCAATTTTAATGAATTATTGCGAATTGTATCATAGCTGATGAACTCTTTACTCATGTTAACCCCACTTCAGGCAGTTGAAGGAGGTGCCGCTACACACTCCCGAATACTGCTACCAAACACCTTAATAACTGTCCGGCAGCAGTATCTTTACTTTAGCACTACTTGCGTACTAAAGCAAGAGTTGTCAGAGTTTGCCCTTCCCGGAGAATGGTAAATTGAAGACTTGCCATACTTTGATCATTGAGCAAGCGATAAAAATCCTGTAAATTCCGGACATTTTTTTCATTGACTGCAGTTATAATATCTCCGGCCCTAAGCGATAGTGTTACCACCGGGGTTCGCGGAATGATGCTCGAAACAACAACACCAGAAACCGACCGGTCCAGTTTCAGCTGACTGCGAACCAGGTCAGTAATGGCACTGACTTCCATTCCCGGCCATAATCCGGAATAATCCTGAGCGTCGGGAGTTTTGCGCTCCTCGATACGAACCTTGATTTCGCGTGCTTTTCCATCCCTCATTATACTGAAAAGGGCATCGGTTCCAGCAGGCAGATCACCTACCATACGGATCAATTGCTCAGTTGAACTTACTGTACGGCCATCGATAGCGGTAACAAAGTCACCAGCTTGCAATCCACTTTTTGCTGCGGGGCCGCTGCTGAATATGCTGCCGATCATCGAGCCGCGAGCCTGTTCCTGAAGCCCTAAACTGCCTAGGGTATTGCGGTCTGCAGTCTGGAGTAAAACACCCAGCCAGCCATACTTTACCGAACCATCACTTATGATATCATCAATCGTCCGCTTGGCATTATTGATAGGGATGGAAAACCCCAACCCGATACTTCCACCGGTTGGAGAAGCGATCCAGGTATTGATTCCCACCACCTCACCACGAATATTGACCAAGGCACCGCCCGAATTGCCGCGATTAATAGCAGCATCAGTCTGGATGAAATCGCTGATATTACCATCTGGGCCACCATCACGCCCAAGCGCACTTACGATACCAGTGGTAACAGACGAAAAGAGCCCAAAAGGACTGCCAATTGCAATGGCCCAATCTCCTACTTTAAGTTTTTCAGAGTCTCCGAGTGAGGCTACCCGAATATCAGTACGATTGGTTTGAAACGACACGACAGCCAGGTCGCGACGTTCGTCTGTACCCAATAGGGTACCTTCAAAATCCTCTTCATCGAACAGGCGGATAGTAATCTTGGTGGCACCTTCTACAACATGTGTATTTGTTAATACATAGACAGTGCGTCCAGACTTGCGCACTATTATTCCCGATCCAAGCCCTTCTGAAGGCTGAACCTGAGGGCCATTCCCCTCCCCTTCTTCAGGATCACCAAAAAAGAAACGCCATGGCAGCTCGTTGCCATTTGAACCACCGATAGAGCTTTCTGACACAACCTGCAGCTCAACAACAGAAGGCCTGACTGTATTGGCAACATAATTAAAGGCCAATTGTAATGCTTCTGCCGTTTGTATGGCTTGTGTTACTGCTGTTCCTGGTTCTGGCAATGTCTCTGCTTTTACCTCCGCAGGACTGCTCCCATTACGATTTCCAAAACCTGCAAAGGCCAGGAACGCAGCAGTAAAGCCGAGCATAATACCGATTAAAACAAGATTAACCAGAAAAAATTTTCTCGAGAATAATTTTTTTGTAAAAGACATAAAACTCCCCTTATACTTTGGCCAGCATTATCTGTCCGGGAGATACCGGAAGCTGTTCAACGAAATCCAACACAAATATAATACTAAAAAACCCGGGTGGTTACTGTAAAAATCTCTTTACCAATGAGTCAGGACTTCGACTCCATGTGCGCTTACTGCTATGGTATGCTCATAATGGGCTGACATACTGCGATCTCGAGTTACCACGGTCCAGCCATCATCAAGATCATAGACATCACCAGTACCTGCATTAATCATAGGCTCGATAGCCAATACCATGCCGGGTACAATGCGAGGATTGGGGCCAGCACTTACATAATTTGGAACTTGAGGATCTTCATGCTGTGAAAAGCCAACACCATGGCCGCAATATTGCCGAACTACTCCATAGCCATGAGCCTTAGCATGGGAAAAAACCGCACGAGAAATCGCACTGATTCGGCTTCCTACCTCTACCGCTTTTATTGCCCGATCCAGACATTCTCTGGTAACACGCATAAGCTTCTCTGTTTCGTCGCTTACCGGAGGCATTCCGAGACTGAAAGCGGCATCACTGAAATAACCACACAGGTCAATTCCACAGTCGATTCCAACCAAATCTGATTCACGAACGATGCGCTTGCCGGGCAAACCGTGGATTACTTCCTCATTAATTGAAATACATAGTGTTGACGGATAATCCATATAGCCAAGGAAGGCAGGCTTGCCTCCGTGGTCAAAAATAAAGTCATGCGCAAATTTATCCAATTCGGCTGTAACTGCACCGGGTTTTATCAGTGGTTTTAATTCTGCATACATTTCAGAAAGTAATGTACAGGACTTTCTGATTCCTTCAAGTTGCTCTTCGTTTTTCAGTCGTATCATATTTTTATCCCTTCAGAAGCAAGCGAATATTATTCTTGATTTTATTCATTGTTCAATTGTAACAAAAAAAGCCGTGCCTGACCAGAATCCGGGTCAGCATAAAGTGCGTTTTGCAGGAACCTGGCAGATTCTGCATTATTACCAAGCATGAAAACAGAACGGGCAGCCCATATCCAGGCGTCTGCCACTCGTTTTGAGCCTGCTTGTGGCTTAGCCGTTAAAGCGGCTGTACGGAAGTAATCCGCTGCTGACGTATAATTGCCGGCTTTGAGTGACAATATACCCAGATTATAGGGAGCAAGCATTGGCTGACCGGGCAGGAATAATTCAGAAAAAAGCTGCTGGGCCTTTTGGTACGATCCTTCGTATACAGCTTGATAGGCAGCAAAGAGAGAATTTTCGTTTGAATCAAGCTCATAACGGGATTGAATTGATGTAAAATCATCATAAGCGTCGATGGAAAGAAAAAAACGCTGGATAGCACTTAGGGTGTCGCTATCCCTAAATCTTGCTGCTTCCCGGGCAGCCTGAACACGGACATAATCCGGCCCATCTTTATAATATTTGTATAACAGCAATAACAGGGCAGACTCAGCCGCAGAATTGTCAAATTCGGAGACAAACATGGAAAATTTGTCGAACTGTCGGCTAGCCAAGAGCCATAAAACATACTGCAATCGAATTTCGGGAATATCCGGATACGTGGTATAAAGGCTGCTGTACAATTCTTCGGCCATTTGGTGTAAATTCCTGATATGCTCCGTAAATTTTGACTCTTCGCGTTCGAAAGGCCAATGTCGTTCAGAAACTGCTACCGGAATATCATAAAAGCCGGCATCTGCAGCAAGTAGATAGGAAAAGTATGCGGCAGTCAGCCTAAATAGAATGGCTTGATCGTCGGCATCGACCTGTTCAAGGTATAATTCTACAAGGCTTAATGCCAACTCCGGTTGGTACAACTCATAGGCTGCATTAATAAGCAAGTTCCGCGAAGGCCAATCCAGATACTGGTTCTGGCGATCAAGCAATTGTGTATCGAGCCCGGCATCCCATAATACTTGCGCTGGCAATAGCAGAGTGCTTGTTGCCGCCTCGGCAAGCAGGACCGCCGCAAGGCTGGTATCTGCTTCATACAAAGCCAGTAATGCACGCAAAGTCAGCAATTCGGGGAGTTTAGCGTCTGCGGCAGCCAGACATAATTGCGTAGCATCAAATTCAAGCAACCCTAAAGGATTTTCCCAGCCCAATTCTAGAGCCAACTCGACCAGAAGGCCGGAATATTCAGGATAACTTAGGGCATTGTGCCATACCGAAAAAGCCCGTGACCAATCCCGGGAATTCATGAATGCATCAAAAAAAACCAATGCTACAGGTTCGGATTGAACTGTATGATAATTCTCTGCTGCAAGCATAAAAACCAGGCTGGAGTCAAACGCCTGAGCCCTCTTTAAAACACGCAGCTTATCTTCTGTGGTGTTTGCCAAAAAAAAAGCTGTCGTAAATAGTCGAGGGTCAGCATCGGCTGTTTGCTGATCAATCAGTGCAAGAACAGCTGAAAAAGATGGATCTGGTTTTGTGCAGGTGCTGCAGCACAGGCCCAGGGTGAAAATCAGGAAAAAGCGATAAAGAAAAGCGATGCGGGACAGGAAGCCCGGCCCTTTCATGCACTCAACTCCGGGTCGAATTCTTCTGTTGTTTCCACACCGCATCCAGAACACCATTTATAAAACGGAAAGAATCATCTGAGCCATACTCTTTGGCTATCTCGATGGCTTCATCAATGGTGATCTGTGGAGGAATATCAGACTGAAACAACAGGGCATATACTGATGTTCGTAGTATTGCAACATCAACTTTTTTGAGCCGGTCAAAAGTCCAATGTTCGAGGTGCTTTTGAATCTCGCGATCAATATCGTCAACATTTTCTAAGACACCAACTATAATAAGACTGGCAAAATTCTTGGCATCCTCATCATATTTATGCAGTTTTTCTTCATCTATCCACGAAAAACTAAGTAATTCACTTTGGTTCATGCCCGAGGCCTCCCAGGCGTAGACTGCCTGGAAAGCCAGAATACGGGCTTTTCTGCGAGATGACATACTTAGAGGCTGCCGGTAATCTTGATCTCAGCCTGAGCCCGCAGGGTTCGACTGAGGTCAGCCAGCACTTTATTCAGAAAATCGTTCTGTCTGGTCTGAGCCAGTTGCTGTGTAAGATATTCCTGAACGGTATTGCTCTGCCCGAATGCTACGGGATCAGATAATTCAAGCTGTTTCTGAGGAAAAAATTCCAGGCGTTTAACCAGCCAGTATCCCTTTTCGGTATCAAAGGGCTCGGACACCGCGCCATCAGCCAAAGCAAAAACAACATCATAGAATTTTTTGCCGAAAACCTGCAGAGCCTCATCATTTTTTGCAAAATATACCGGCGATGGATTTGCCTGATAACCGCCCTGGGATGCGCGCAGGCGTATGGCGTCGAAGCTTTCCCGGCCATTGCTTACGTTTTGGGCCAGAGTTCGCATTAATTCCAGTCCCTTGCGGCGCTCAGCTTCGGTTGTATCCTTAAATTCATAGAAGACAAAAGCAATACGCGCTGTATCCGGGCGTACCAGCTTTGATTTGTACAGCTCGTAAGCATCCAGAACATCCTGAGGACCGACCTGCGGGATAGCCGCGATTTCGGCAGCCTTGGTGCTGGTAATCCAACGCTGTAGCAGAATCTGTTTGCGGTACAATGAACGCAAATCCGCGAGTGCAATTCCTTGACCGGTTAAATATGCCTCGAACTGCTGGTCACTTACATTGCTACCAAGTTGACTCTTGGCCTGGTTGATATAGGCAGTAACCTCAGCCTCGGTAATCCGGATGCCATCACGTTCACACATTTGCAGGAACAGAATGTCATCGATCATCGAATATAAAAACTCCTGCTTTTCGTCTGCAGTAAGCGAACGTCCACCCATGCGCTCTACTTTTGCAAGTTCTGCACGATATTGCTGCTGAGTAATTATCTCGGTCTTGGTGAGCCTTACAGTTGCCAGAGGTGCGCCAAGACTGATAGCCTGAGCCGCGAGGTTAACTGCAGCCAGCATCACCACAATAAATATTAAGACACGCTTGAACATGGTACTCTCCAAAATATAAAAAATAATGGCATTCAGCCATAAAAGTATATGTACCGAGACCGGAACATGATACTTGATATCGCATATAACAAGCAAGTACGCTTCAGGTTATAAACCATCTCTAAAATCAGAGCCCGGCTTTTTTCCGCAGCGAGCTTACTTTTGCAAAAGCCGGATGTAAACGTATTGCCGCCTGCATAAAACGCTCTGCCCAGAAAGGTTCTTTTTTACGGCTGAAAATCTCGGATTTTCTCCTATAGAACCATGCTGAATTCAAAGAACTTGATTGTAGATCAATAGCTTCATCCAGAAGTGCTAAGTAGGCTTCCTCGGTAAGAAGATTAGGCAAGATATCTAAAACCAGCCGGCGAAACTCATCCAGCACGACTTCATAAAAATAGCCAAATCCGGGTTTAAGCTGTTCCATGCGGATTAATTTACAAAGCACCCTGTATGCATCAACATAACGGGAGCGTTTAATATATTCTTCGGCGATGCAAAATTCAGCATCCATAGCCTCCGGCCGTTCAAAAAAACGCTCCATCCGTCCGGTGGCCGTTGTCTGCAGGCTGTCATACAGTGCTAATGCCTCGTCTTCGAAGCCGTGAAGCAAATCATAGAACACTAACTTTGCTTTATATTCCTCATGCTCGAGTCGTTCCTTAAGCCAGCTCCGGTATTCAAAGCGGCCAGTCTGCTCCTGATCATGAAAACGCATAAAGTATTTGCGGTCATATTCCCGACGCAGTTGTGGATCAAGAAGGGTGCGATACGCTTCGATGAGCAGTCGTGCAGTCTCATCGTTTCCGTCTGCTGTGTCTGGATGGTGTATTTTGGCTTTTCGACGGAAGGAAGATTTTATTTCACGGCTGCTGGCTTGCCGTGAAACTCCCAACACTTTGTAGTAATCCTGCATGCACTATCCTGTAACCCGTTGTTTCAAACTCAGATTGTTTTTTTTACAGCGGCAACTGCCAGTCGCAGTGCATGCCATGCGCCGGCACTGTCGGTAGCCGACATTAAATCCTGTTTTAGGGAGCCTGCCTCAAGAACAGAAGCCAGAAGCTTCAGAGTTTGCAGATGCGCCGCAGGATTCTGCGTTGGTGACAGTAACATAAAAACCAGGGAGACTTCGGAAAGAGCTTCGCTATCGTATTCCATGGCTGGTTTGACTATTGCAATAACACCAAGTGCTTCACGAAGTCCATCCAGTTTTGCATGGGGAATAGCTATACCATTGCCGACAGCAGTGCTGAACTGTCGTTCACGATTCAGCAATGCGGCCAGTATTTCCGCACGGCTAAGCTGACCGGGTTCCTCAAGCAAAGACACCAGTCTGCCAAAAAGGGTTTCCTTATCGGCAGCCGGTGTCTCGAAAACAATTCTGTTTTCAGTGAATATATATTGAAGCATCAGCTACAAATCAGTTACCTGAACCTGATTCGCTTCCTGTACTGGCCGGAGCATCAAGAATGCTGTTATCGGACGGGCTGGAAATAGTCGGTTCGACACCTTCCAGAAGACCAGATGCATCGGATTCAGATTCAAACCAACCGGTAGCCTCGCTAGCGCGCAGAGCGGCAGCTTCAACATCACCCAGGCTGCTTTTATTAACTACAGCAAGGCTGAAAGCCAAAACAAAAAAGAGCGCCCCGAGTACATACGTGAACTTGACCACAATATTGGTTGAACGAGAGCCAAAAGCCGCATTGCCGGCGCCGCCAAAAATACCGCCCAGACCTTCGCTGTCCTGATCCTGGATGATTACCATAAAAATTAGCAAGGCGCAGACTATCGCAAAAAGTACCAATAAAATTATACCGAAAATGCCCATCGTAAACTCCACTAAAAATATGTATGCCGGTTTCCCGACGTTTACAGGATATTACACAAAAAGGCACTGCCCTGCAAGTAGGACAGCGCCTTTCTTTAGTGTACAAAAGGCTTATTTATAAAAATTGACTATAGGAACGAATGATTCAGCCTTTAATGATGCACCACCTACCAGGGCTCCATCAATATTAGCTTTGGCCATCAGTTCAGCCGCATTCTCCGGTTTTACCGAACCGCCATACTGTATAGTCATAGCTACTGCCGACTTCTCGCTGTATAATTCTTTGAGAACACGGCGGATATAAGCGTGAACGGCATCAGCATCTTCCGGTGTGGCAGTTTTACCTGTGCCGATAGCCCAAACCGGCTCATACGCTATAATCACTTTAGCCAATTCGGTTTCGGCAACCCCTTTAAGGCCTTCAACGACCTGTGTCCTGACAACAGACTCCAGATTCCCGCCTTCACGTTCAGCCAAGGTTTCGCCGACACAAAGAATGGGCTCCAGTCCGTGCTTCAGGGCAAGCAGCAGCTTTTTATTGATCAATTCGTCCGTTTCCAAATAGGAATGACGTCGTTCAGAATGACCAAGAATAACAACGCTGACCCCGGCATCTTTAAGCATGGCCGGCGAGATTTCGCCGGTGTGTGCTCCCTGTTCTTCCGGGCCCATATTCTGAGCACCTAAAAGAACGTTGCTGCCCTTGAGTACTGTTGCTACGGCGGCGAGCGAGGTAAAGGCCGGGGCTATCATGATTTTAGAGCTGCTGCCTTCCAACTTGGCAACCAGCTCTTTGGCGAGTTCGACTGATTCGGCGATGGTCCGGTGCATCTTCCAGTTACCGGCTATATAATACTGTTTCATGGGTTTTCCTTAAGCTTCATACAAATATGCCGGGTTAGCGGCAAACTTCGATACCGGGCAGTTTTTTGCCTTCCAGTAATTCGAGTGACGCGCCACCGCCGGTGGATACATGACTCATTCTGGAGGCCAGGTTGAATTTGTTGACAGCGGCAACCGAATCACCACCCCCAACAACGGTCATGCAGCCGGCATCGGTAGCCGCAGCCACCAGCTTGGCCAGATCCCCGGTGCCTTTGGCAAAATTCTCAAACTCGAATACACCCAGAGGTCCATTCCAGACTATGCTTTTACTGCCGGGAATGATTTCTGCATACTGTTTGAGGGTTTTGGGACCAACGTCCATGCCCATCAGATTGGCCGGAATATCGACGGTATCCACTGCAACGACAGGAGCAGCGGCGTCAAAGCGTTCGGCACACAAGTGGTCCACTGGTAGAACGATGCGCACACCAGCTTTTACTGCTGCGGCTAGAATGGCCTTAGCGGTATCTAACTGGTCATCCTCCACCAACGACAAACCAACCGTATGCCCCTGTGCCTTCAGGAAGGTATAAGCCATACCGCCGCCGATGACGAGGGCGGATGCATTGTGCAATAAGGATTCCAGTACAGCCAGCTTGGAACTTACCTTGGCTCCGCCAATGATGGCAACCATGGGTTTGGGTGGATTGATGATCATCGGCTCGAGATACTGTACTTCTTTTTCCATCAGGAATCCGCCAACCGAAATATGGGCGAATTTGGCAATGGAGGCTGTAGAGGCATGATCGCGATGGGCGGTACCGAAAGCATCGTTTACAAAGATTTCACCATATGAGGCCAGTTCTTTGGCCAGTGTATCGCGCTGTGCGTCATCGGAGCTGGTTTCCTCGGCATGAAAGCGGGTATTTTCCAGCATGATGATGGTACCGGAAGACTGATTCTCAATAAAATTTTTCTTGCCGAAACAAGAGTCTTCGCCGGCAAAAATAACTGGGCGGCCGAGTTTGGAAGCCAGATACTCACAGACCGGCCGCAGGCGGTGTTTACCATTCAGATAAGCCGCTTCATCCCAGGCCGTTCCGGCTTTTTCAGCTTTTTCTTTGGCCTTCTTACCGTCCTTTTTGGGATCGCCCAGATGGCTCATGAGTACCAGGCTTTTTACGCCTTGTTCCATGATATACTGTATCGACGGAATGGCAGCAGTAATACGGGTATCATCCTGAACCTTGCCGTCTTTCATGGGAACATTAAAATCTACTCGCATTACAATCCGCTTGTCTTTAAGCGGAATATCCCGAATGGTTTTTATCATAACAACACTCCTCCATCAAAAAAGAACCCGCCACAAAGGGGCGGGTTGCTGAACTGCTTATTTCATTCCTGACATAATCTTGAGCATGTCGATGACACGGTTGGAATAGCCCCATTCGTTGTCATACCAGGAAACGATTTTGAAGAAGCGCTTCTCACCCGGCAGATTGTTCTGCAGAGTTGCCAGACTGTCATAAATGGAGGAACGGGCATCATGAATGAAATCGGTAGACACTACTTCCTCATTTGAATAACCCAGCAGATCTTTCAGATAGGTTTCGCTGGCTTTCTTAAGCAGCGCATCAATTTCCTGAATCGATGTGTCTTTTTCGGCACGGAACGTAAGGTCCACAACCGAAACATCGGCAGTCGGTACACGGAAGGACATACCGGTAAGCTTGCCCTTAGTGACAGGCAGAACTTCACCTACGGCCTTAGCGGCACCAGTAGTAGAGGGGATAATATTCATGGCGGCAGCCCGGCCACCGCGCCAGTCTTTTTTGGAAACGCCGTCTACAGTTTTCTGGGTGGCAGTATAACTGTGAATGGTAGTCATCAGACCAGTTTCAATACCGATACCTTCTTTAAGGATGGTGTAGACCACCGGAGCCAGACAGTTAGTGGTACAGGAAGCATTAGAGATTACGTGGTGCTGGGCGGGATCATAATCTTTGTCATTTACACCAACAACGAAGGTCTTGATCGGTTTTGCGGCATCACCACTTTTTCCGGGAGCGCTGATGATGACTTTTTTGGCACCGGCTTCGAGATGGCCATAAGCCTTTTCATTGGTGAACAAACCGGTGGATTCGATAACATACTCAACGCCCAATTTTGCCCACGGAAGATTCTTCAATTCACGCTCAGCCATAACACAGCGCACTTCGTGCCCGTTTACAACCAGGATATCATCTTCTTCCAGTGCTGCATCGCTCTTCTTTGAACTGATATCAGCCTTCATGCGGCCATGTACAGAGTCGTATTTAAGCTGGTAGGCAAAATACTTGGC
Organism: Spirochaetota bacterium; assembly: GCA_018815555.1. Taxonomy (GTDB): domain Bacteria; phylum Spirochaetota; class Spirochaetia; order Treponematales; family UBA12059; genus UBA12059. Next base: position 81,244 of record JAHIWF010000087.1, read on the forward strand.
ATCTGTCGAGATATCGACAACAGCAGCCACATCAATCTTGTCCTTACCCAATAAGCCCTGTTCAACCAAAGACTGGAACACCAAACGGCCGATACGGCCGAATCCGTTAATAGCAACTTTCATTACAAGCCTCCCCAATTCGGATCTGGTAGCAGTCCGGCAGGACCAGCCCCAGGTACTCTATTGAATACACTGTAAGAATGTAAAAAAACGCAGAAAATGTCAATCTTTGAAACGCTTTGTTTTTACCCGGATATGATCATAAGCCTGTACAATACAGTAATAATTATTTTTACAGAAAGAGATTAGTAGTTTTTACCTTTTTTTACCTGAAAGCTGTTTTTTCGGTAAATTTTTAGTGAATGCGAAGAAGGCATTCTATGGAGAATATAATAACACTGTTATATGCAACAGCTTTTTAGTTAAACCCTGTTTGATGCTATGCCGATACATAAGTAGTCGGGTACGGCACAGTTCCCCTCCCAGTTTGCTGTGTTGATATCTGATTGCCTGTCAGGGCGGCCGGTTGAAAAACCGGCCTTTTTTTATTGCAGCGGCGCAAAATAGCCGGTTTCATCTTTCCCAGAACGAGCGCGGAAATATACTTCAGTACGTACTTGCAGGTAACGCCGCCCGAAATCAGTATCGGCGGCGGAGCGGAATGAAACGCGGTACACACCACTAGCCATACTGCGAATCACGTTTCCCAGCTCGGATACCCCGTCGGGCTGGTTCATCGAGTAGAATTGCCCTTCACTCTCTTCCATCAAGTACCGCAAACCCGGGGATAGTTCGCCGCGACCGAGTTGAATAACATGCAGGCTGATCCGGTTATTGCGTAATAAGGACACTAACTCGGCCAGTGAAAAATCGTCCAGCTGTTCTTCGTTGATGCTGCCGGTACTGATGAAGGCAATAGCCCGACGGGAGGAAGAATCAGCCAGTTCATTGACCGCAAGGCGCAAGGCCAAATCAAAACGCCAGCTACTGTCAGCCTTCATATTGCTGATGGCCATATTCATTTCGGCAAGACTTCCGGATATCGGCGGCTGCGGCACGGCACCGGCAAGTATCAGATTGCTCTGGGCCTCTGTTCCCAAACTGGAGACTACAGCAGACAGGGCATCACGGGCCGCCAGTTTATAAGCACTTAGCTCTGGTGCCGCCGGCACGATGCATTGCAGCTCTATGGCAGACGATGCGTCCAGACTGCCCTCGAAGGAAAACATGCTTACCGGCTTTATTGTTTCCACCAAGCGCTTAACCGGGATGTCTGATTGCTCACTCTGAATATCTTCGACCCGAGTTACAAATTCGGCCGCGTAAAAATTGGAGGCGTCCAGGCCAACGACCGGTCTTCCGGCATTATCCATGATGCGGATATCCATAAACACTTGAGGGAAACGGTCAGCGTAAATCCGCTCCACATCAACATACAGGCCGGAATACGTAGCAACCGGATCACTGAGCAGCAAGATACGCGATGCATTATAATCAGCGGCAAGCAAATCACCGTTGGCATCGATAACTGCACAAACCAGACGGGTACGCCGGTCAGAACTGGTGTATAAAAGATCAAAGTCGCCGGATTCCGGATCATAAGCAACTATACGTGTACTATCTGCAATCAGGAGATACCCATCCTGCGAAGTAAGCCCCTCCGGTCGCTGAATAAAATCACCGGCAACCGTATCGAGTAGGTTGCCGAATAAATCCATGACCAGAATGGCCTTCAGGGCAGCATCAGCGACATAGAGACGGTCAGCCATAACCGCAATTCCCGTAGGCATGATCAGTCCCTGGAAATCTCCTGCCTTGGCAGTAAAACCAGCGATAAATTTGCCATCGGGGGCAAGTTTTACGACCCGAGAGCGGCCGATATCGCTGACATACATGAAGCCATCGGCATCTACAGCCAGGTACTGCGGTCCAACCAGCCTTTCCTGTCCTTGCTGCAGAGGAGCGTAAGTCTGAATCCGGCCGCTTGCATCAAGGAAAGTAAGCCGGTCGGACATAAATTCTGAAACGACCAAGCCGCCGCCAGGCAAGGATGAAAGCGCAAAAGGACGATCCAAACCACTGATACCACCGGTGTAGCGCTCTACAATAAGGCCGTTTGGATTTATACGCAAAATTTCATTACTGCCGTTGGCAACCACTAAAACTGATCCGTCAGGAAATGAATGTATCCAGGATGGGCGAAGGAAAAGGGTGTCTTTTCCTACTATGCCTTCTATACTGCGATTTTCGATAAGGCGTGCCGGAACCGTACGCAGACCACTGCGCATAATAAGCGCGAGTAATTCTGATCGTGCTTCGACAAAACTGTTGGCTTGATTGCCGTTGACTGATTGCCGCCAAAAATCCAGGGCATTGGTACCGAGGCCAAGTTTCTGGTAGGCCTTGCCTAACCAGTATAAGGTAAGCTGATTGCCGGGATTTGCGGATAGTACCGACTCGAACAAATATAAGGATTCAGCAAAACGGCCGCGATTGTAGGCCTCTACAGCGATGCGAAAATTGGCGATAGACGGAGGGTCAGTAAGCTGAAATGAGTATTGTGCATGTATCGAAAAACAAAGAATAAACAATCCGAAAGACAAAAACAGGCGCTTCATTTTTTGGCTTTCCTTCGTATAGCATCTACATGCTGGCGGATTTCGCTGTTTTCGGGCAATGCCCTTACAGCTTTACCGATAAAACGGGCCGCCTGCTCGATACGGTTAAGCTTAAAATACACCCAACCCACAGAATCTTGATAGGCTATATTATTGGGATCTGCCGCCATAGCAGTCTCACAATAGCGCAGAGCCCGCGGCAATTCGGTGTTTAAGCAGGCCATGATATAGCCGCAGCCATTGAGGGCGGTCTTGTTTTCCGGATCAAGCTGAACCGCCTTGCGATAACACTCCAAGGCTTCTTCTTTGCGGCCCTGTGCCCATAAAGAATACCCCAGCCCTGAAAGGCTGCGGGCAGATTCGCCATAATCACTAATTATTTTTTTAAGTTCATATTCGGCGAGTTTATTGCGATCGGTAATGGAATATATGTAGGCCAAGGCAAAGCGACACTGCTCTATTCTGGCATCGTTAATACCCGAGGTTACCAATTGCTCGAGATAGAGCAAGGCCTCGTCATATTTATTCATCCGGATATAACACAAGCCCAGTAAGTAAGCCAAGTCGAGATAGTCATCCTCATCGACTACGGCTGCGGCAAGAGTAAGCAATGCTGAATCATAATCACCGGCCCTGTAATCAGCCATGGCGTCTTCGATTGCCTTGCGGCCTTGCTGGGCTTTAGTCATGATAATCCCTCCGTATCGACCTGGAAGGTCTGGGGGTACACAGCTACCAGCGACAATGAGGCGAACCCCTGACTGATAGCCCAATCATCACTGCCTTCCTGGGGCTGCGAATGGACCCGGCCATCTGTATACATGCAATAGTGATGATCGCCCTTGGTTTCAATGATACGCAGGGTATCTTCATAAATGCGACGTGAAAGTGTTGTCCATACTGCTGTATACTCAGTGCCGTCAGGGGCTGATGGTGCGTTTATATTAAGGAAACTGTGTTGGCGAAGCTGTTTCTGTAACGATGCCAATCCAGAATGTACGAATTCAGCCAGTGCCGAATAGTTGAACGGCGGCTTGAAGCTGGCCAGCGAAACTGCGATTCCCGGCAAACCGAGCATGGCAGCCTGCCGGGCTGCGGCGGCGGTTCCGGAGTAGATAAGATCGGTACCAAGATTAGGACCCCGGTTGATACCGGAAATGACAAGTTCCGGCTGGAAGGGAATGGCCTTATGCGAACACAGAAGGACACAATCCACCGGAGTACCTGAGCAACTGTAATAATCAGTATCGATACGAGTAACCGTAAGCGGATCACGCAGTGTCATGGCATGGCTTTGAGCAGAGCGCTCACGGTCCGGGGCAAAAATGCACACCTCATGAGAACGCCTAAGCACTTTAGCCAATACAAGCAATCCCTCGGCATTATAACCATCATCATTGGTAAGGAGAATTTTCATCAGGGCTCCATATTATAGCGAGCTGATCCGGTGAGCTTTCAGGCCTCTGTACCGGAAAACGAAGGAGTATACATATTCAAGCCGTTGCCGCATTGTGCCTCCCAGTAGACCGGCTTGAAACCAAAGATTCTTTCATATTCCTCGAGCCGTTTGAGGTAGTCAGCCTTTGCACTAGCCTGCATTATGGTAAGTGTGCAGCCGCCAAAGCCTTTGCCGACCATGCGACTGGCCAGAACACCATCAATCTCCAAGGCACGTTTTATAAGCCAGTCTACCTCGGGGCAGGAGATTTCGTAGTGATTCCGCAATCCAGCTTGCGATTTATTGATAAGCCTGCCTGCAGCAGCCAAATCGCGGGTTCCGGCCGCCTCACGCAACTCGCGGATTCGCTGAATCTCCTCGAGCATGAACATGCAATGCCGTCGGGTACTCTCAGGTATGATTCCAGTATACTCATCCAGTTCTTCCATATCTATATCGCGCAGTCGACGCTGACCTTTGCGCAAACGCTGAACTACATGCTGAAAATCACCTATACGGCTCTCTATCTCGTTATCGATAGGTACGCGGGGAACTTTGGAATCGGTAAATACCAATATGTAGTCAGAAAATAAATAAGGCAGGGGTTCAACCCACTCTTTGGCTTCATCAATATATAACATGGAATCAGCCCTGGCCTGCACCAGTGCTGTGTACTCGGCCAACACCGCACGGCGTTCAAAATATTCGGTATCAAGCTTGAGTGCGATTTTTTCCAGTTCACCGGGAGAGCAGGCGCAACCGACAAGGTTGGCCACTGCGGCAATGGCGGCGCACACCAGAGCTTTGGATGCCCCAAAGCCAAGATTATGAGGAATATTTCCGGTTATGGTAATGTTATATCCGTGTTCCAGATGCGTTTGATGTTGAAAGGCGAAGAAGGCGCATTTTACCAGATTGGCCCAGCGATCTTCACGTTTGTATTTAAGATTGGAAAGATTTGTGCGCTTCCGTTCGTTAATGTCTGCCGAAAAAAAACGTACAGAGGTATCCTTACGGGCAGAAATGGCCACTGCAGCATACATATCAAGCGGCAGTGCGATGTAAAGCCCCTCGGTTTCTATCAACTGTTCACCTAAAAGTCTGACTATTGAGGGGGCGGCTACAATGACATCCGGCAGGGCATCGTATTCCTGAGCATGTAAAGATGATATACGTTCAGTTATGGTATCTGTCGGGTTCATATATGTTAGACCATAATACAGCAAAATGAACGGTACAGCAACGATTTTTTTCCAAACATCTGTTGATTAGTGCTTAAGTCAGGTTAAAAACTGCGTGGAGTATCCGTCGGCAAATATTTTTTGACATTTATGGCCGGACAGTATATAATATGTTCCATGTGTACTCAATGCCGACACGGATTTTTCATAGTGGCTAGTATTGCTATCTTGATGTTCCTCGCCGCCTGTGTTAACGAGCCTGAACCGGCTCCGGAACCAGATCCGGTGGATGTAGCAGTGATCGAAGTACAACCGGAACCGATTCCTGAGCCGATCCCTGAACCAGAACCCGATCCGATTTCCGAAGAAATTGAGTTTGATCCTCAGCAAGTAAGTCAGGAATTGCGCGAAGCCACCCTATTCGACATAAAAGACTTCATCGGTACACTGAACAGTATTATACAAAGTCAAGATTATGAACGATGGTTTACTAATCTTACCGATACTTATATAGAATATTATTCGTCTGAAGAATCTTTGTCAGAGTTGTCCCAGATGTTCGTCATACGTCGACAGGGTATCGTACTGCGATCTTTGAAGGACTATTTTATATATGTGGTGTATCCTTCGCGTCAGAATGACAAGGTTGACGAGATTGAGTTCATAGGACAGAATCTGGTGAGAGCCTTTACCTACAGCCCCAAAGGAGACCGACTGGTACTCTATACGCTGCAGAAGGTCGGGGACACTTGGAAAATAACGCGACAATAATTCGGGAGGTTTTAATGCATTCTGCCAAAACAAGACTGACGTTCCTGCTTCTGGCTCTCATCATGTCACTGTCACTGGTTGCCCAGGGCACTGGCAGCGAGCGTACTGTTGAGGAAGCGTATCTGCAGCAGTCCCTGGAAGGGATGATAATCCGTGAGCAGGCCTATGCTGAAAGCAAGGACATGAAGCTGATTGCCCTGCAGTATATCCGCCAGGCTGTTGACGAAGGCCGGGCTACCCAGGAGATTCAACAGGCACTGGAATTCCTTTCCACTGAAGGCATTCTTGATATGACCCGCAGTGCGGGACTCGGCCGCCCTCTGAACAATTATCCTGATGTACGCCGCGAGGCCGCTCTGATTCTCGGTGATTTCAAGACCAAAGAGGCAAAAGACACCTTGGTAAAACTGGCACTGGCTGATAATGAACCCATGGTAATTGCAGCAGCTCTGCGTTCTTTAGGAAAAATCGGCATGATAGAGAATGATGATGTAACCCAGGTTATTTCATTTATCGTCAGCCGTTGGGATGTACTTATGCCGGACAATATTCTGGCTTTTGAGAGTCTGGTTGCCCTAGAAGCCCTTGCAGACCAGAATAACGGCCTGGAGGATCCGGCAGCGGTTCGGGCTATTCTGCGTATCGCCGAAGGAAACTATATTACTCCGGTAAAACAAAAAGCCCGCGAGCTGCTAAATAAACTGCGAACCATGACAGCGAATAACGCCGGGAAGTAAACTTACGTTCTGAATTACTCAATACTGATAACAAAAACCGCCTGTCTGGCGGTTTTTGCTTTTTATACCGGCTTTCATTATATTAGGTGTATAAGGAGGAGCGCTATGAACTCCATGGAAATTGATTCTGTTCAGCAGGCTCCCGCTGTACTTCCTGTCATGCCGCCTGCGACTGAAACGAACAAACCTGTAGAAGAACGTCCGGCCGAAGAACAACGACCGCTTGAAGACAGAGACATCTACGGACAAAATATCGATACATACGCATAATGTTGTATGCCCGGCAGGTGTGCCTCTAGTGCTGCCCGCTTTTTTCAAGATAATATTGATAGTCACCTTCATAGACATGTAAACTGCCGTGGTCAATTTCGAATACGCGGTTTACAAGATGCCGTAAAAAATAACGGTCATGACTGACCAGCATGATGGTTCCATCGAATTCCTGCAACGCTTCCAGTAAAACTTCGCGGCTCTGAATATCCAGATGGTTGGTCGGTTCGTCCAGAATCAGGAAATTTACCGGTACGGCCAGCACGCAGGCCAGCATAACCCGGCTTTTTTCACCACCTGAGAGTACCGAAATTTTCTTGTCTACATCGTCGCCGGAAAACTGAAATGCACCCAGCAGATTTTTTATACTGCCACTTGAGGCCTGTGGCAGGCGTTCGGCCAATTCGTCGAAAATGCTGAAGCCGGGACGTAAAATATCTGAGGAGTATTGGCTGAAATAGCCTGTGTACAAACTGGCACCCAGGCGGCAGGTTCCGGAATCCGCCGTAGTTAACCCGTAGATCAATGAAAGCAGAGTAGATTTGCCGGCACCATTGATGCCAGTAACAGCGATACGGTTGCCGCGGCTGACTATGCCGCTCAGGCCAGAAAAAACCGGCTGCACCCCACCATCAGCGCGGGGCCAGCTTTTGGTCAACTTGTCAAAAACCAGGACCTGGTCGCCGGAACGCTGGCAGCGGGCAAATTGCAGCTTTAATGATTTAGGATCAAGCGGCAGCTCCACACGCTCAATTTTATCCAGCATTTTCACCCGTGACTGCACCTGGGCGGCATGCGAAGCCCGGGCGGCAAAGCGGGCGATGAACTCTTCGTCTTTGGCAAAGGTGGCCTGCTGCCGCTTGAAGGTGGCCAGGAGCTGCTCCCGGCGGATTTCGCGCTCACGCAGGTAAAAATCGTAATCACCGGAAAAAGTGCTGATTTTGCCGGCACTGACTTCGACAGTCCGGGTACACAGCCGGGTCATGAACTCGCGGTCATGACTGATCATTACCAGATCTCCAGTAAAGGAACGCAGCCATTCTTCCAGCCAGACTATCGACTCGACATCCAGATGGTTGGTTGGTTCGTCCATCAGCAGCAGGTCAGGATTAAGCACCAGAATTTTAGCTAAAGCGATGCGCATTTTCCAGCCGCCAGAAAAGTACTGCACCGGCTCATGATAACGATCCGGTCCGATGCCCAGACCGGTAAGTATAGTCGCGGCGCGATTTTCCAGATTGTACCCGTCGTGATGCAGGAACTCGTTTTGCAGTTCGCCATACTGTTCCATCTCTGCGTTGGAAAGCCCCTGCCCGTCGGGATCGGCCATGCGGTGCTCCAGTTCTGCCAGAGTCTGAGAGATTGACCACAAAGTTCCGGCCCCGGATAGCACTTCTTCCAAGGCACTGCCACCCTGCATTTCGCCGACGTCCTGGGAGAAGTATCCGATAACGGTACCTGGATCAATGGAAATGGTACCGGCATCGGCCTTCTCCTGTCCGGTGATTATGCGGAAAAGACTGGTTTTTCCAGCGCCATTAGGGCCAACCAGACCAATGCGGTCGGTCGGCCTTACTAAAAAATCTTCGTTATCGAATATTGTGCGACTGCCATAGGCAAGATGTAATGAGCTGATTTGAATCACAGTTTCTCCTGGCCGCGCAGTATAGCAAAAAGCGGCAGGGTTGTCCTGTGCCCTATTTAGCTACAATGACTACATTGCCGCGGCTGCCTACAGAAAGCAGCCGCGGTATGCAGCAGCTTAGGTCAGCTGATCACTGCGCGGATACAAGTAGCGTTTGATTTTCAGAGTGGCGGTTTTTTCAAACGGCTGATCATGCAGTACTACTTTTGCGATGCGTGAAAATGCAGCCAGCCGGGCATTCGTGCTGGCCCGCAAGTTGGTCAGCAGGCGCTCGGTTTCTGCCCGTGCCGCATGAGTGGCATCGCGGGCAGCATTTGAAGCATCACGCATAGCGCCGGCGACAGCATCCTTTGCTCCGGAAAGCAGTACCTTGGCCCGCTCGTTTAGTACCACCAAAGCTACCAGTGCACCATCTTTGGCCGCATAGACCAAGGCTTCTTCCACCAGTCCGCTGGAAGCCAGGGTAGATTCTATTTCTTCCGGATAAATGTTCTCGCCGGAGGGTCCCAGAATCATGGCCTTGAGACGGCCCTTTACATGCAGCATGCCTTTGGTATCAAAAGCACCAAGATCACCGGTGCGGAACCAGCCGTCAGCCGTAAAAACCTCGGCAGTACGTTCAGGATCCCGGTAATAACCGGTCATGACATTAGGACCGCGTACCTGGATTTCACCTTCTATATCAGCGGCCATAGTACCCAGACTGGCGGCGGCTTCATCAGCGGAAGGCGGCATGATACGTACCTCCACACCATCGAGTGCCCGGCCAGTTGAACCCAGTCTGGTTTTACCGGGAATGGCGGCAGCGACCAGGGGAGAGGTTTCAGTTAAGCCATATCCTATGGCATAGGGGAAACCGGCAGTAAGCAGGAACTGCTCTACATCGCGGGCTAACGAAGCACCGCCAACACCGAGAAAACGCAGCGAACCACCAAAAGCCGTCTGAAGCTTACGACCAGCCGCTTTAATGGCAAGCTTTTTGGTGGGTGCGAATTTGTACAAAGGATGATTGCGCAGTTTGGGCTCAACCTTGGCACGATAGAGTTTTTCGATGATGAGCGGCACAATTACCATGACCGTCGGCTTAACCACCAAGAGCGCGGAGGCCAGAACAGGGGCTGTCGGCGGCTTGTCAAGATAATACATGGAACAGCCCTGCAAGAGCGGAGTAATCAGCCCCATAGTGCTTTCCAGGGTATGTGCCAGAGGCATTACCGAAAGCACTCGGTCTTTTGGATACAAGGGAAATACTGCCCGGGTGGCAATTGCGTTGGATACCAGATTCTCGTGGGTTAGCATTACACCTTTGGAATTTCCCGAGGTGCCGGAAGTATAAAGGATTGCAGCAAGATCGGAAGCCGCGAGAGCATACCCGGGCAATTTGGAAGCTGACTGACGAAACTCTTTGTGCACCGCTCCGGCGTTTATGCGGGCATCAATACCGGAATTGTCCATTGCGTCAATCTGCAGTAAGGGAAGCGATTCATCGAGCTGTAACAACTTGGACATGGTTTTCTCGGTGGCACAAATCGCTTTAATTTCGGCATGCACGGCAACATTGGCAATCTGTTCGGGCAGAAAATCCACCAGCACCGGAACCACAACAGCTCCGGCCAGCACAATACCGAAATAAGCAACTGCCCACTCCGGCCGGTTTTCGGCAAGCAGCAGTACTCGGTCTCCAGCTTGTATGCCCATATCACCTAATAAAACCGCAAAACGACCGGCAGCGGCAGCTAGCCCGGCATAGTCATAATGTTCATGTATTGACCCATCCTGCACCCTACAGAGGGCGGTTTTAGTGCCAAAGGTCTTGCTGGCAGCAGCCAGCAAAACCGGCAGTGTATTTCTTTCCAGTTGTACCATAAAAACTCCTTGTGGGCAGCAAAACAGCACCCATGTTACAAGAATACCATAGAAACGGTCTGTCGGATATACACAAACACAACATTTGTCAAAATGTTTACAAAGGCTAGGCTAAGCCACAGTGCCTCCAAAAACTCAGGCACGCAGCATACTAGTCCGGCAAATCGGCTTTAGATATGATATAGCAATGAAACTGGGTATACCTTACTTTTTGGCTTTTTCTATATATGGCGTAGTTTCCCCCTATTTGGCTGTGCTGGTCCGGGATCTGGGCTATTCGCCCTCGGTGGTGGGCCTGCTAATCGGCCTCTTCGAGTTGGCCGGCATAGGTGGCCCCTTTATTCTGGGCCGCTTTTCAGACCGTCTCGGCCGATACCGACCCGGAATGACATTGGCCCTGATGCTTTTGCTGCTATCACTAGGACCGCTTATTTTGTTCCGGAATCCCCTGATAAGTGCACTGTCTTTGATGGTATTGGCAGTAGGGGTACGTTCTATCGTGCCGTTGCTGGATGCGGTGGCAACACTTTCGATGCGCAATCCAGCCGACTATGGCAAGGTGCGCACCGTTGGCTCCATCAGTTTTGTGCTAATGACCCTGTTTCTGCAATGGACACCGCTGTTCCAGCCGCACAGCTACACTGCAATCGCGCTCTGGATTGCCCTGAGCAGCTTTTTGATGCTTTGCTCGCTACCGCTGCTTCCGGCAGTTCAGCGACAGGCTGCAATAGCTGACTCTGAGCCTAAGCCGCTAGTGGCCGAAAATACAACTACTGGTGTAAGCAGAAGCAAAGCTTCGACAAAAGCCTACAGTTCAGTATTTATCCTGGGCCTGGTGATTATCGGCCTGGGCCGTCTGGCTATGGCTCCGGTAGCTTCATTCTTCTCGTTGTATATAGTGGAGGAGCTCGGCTGGGATGCGGTCGGCCTAAGCTGGGCAATAGCCGCCGCCTCGGAGATACCATTAATGTTCCTGTCCGGTCTGGCCATCCGCCGCTGGGGTGCGCCCAGACTGCTGCTGCTGGCACTGATCGCCGTGGCTGTCCGGCTGGCGATCTACGCGCTGTTTCCCAGCCCGGCCGGGGCAATCTCCGGCCAATTGCTGCATTCGCTGTGCTACGGCTTGTTCCATCCGGCTGCTGTAGCCTTTGTAAGCACCCATGTTGCCCCGGAGCGACGGGCCATGGGACTGACCATGTATCTGTCCCTGGGAGTTGGCCTGCCAACCTTCTTGGGCAGTGCAGTGGGTGGATTTATCGTAGACCATGCCGGATACCGGGTATTGTTTGCCAGCTTTATCGTGTTTGCGATCGCCGGAATTGTTCTGTATCTGCTGCAGCGCAGTCGACTTGAAACGGCAAGCAGCAGAACGCCACTAAGCGCTTAAATAGAATTACTCCCAGCATTGCAGGAACTGATTGCACAGACAGCTACTCCCGAAATATTCGCCGAATCGGGAATAACTGTCTAAAAACAAACTTAGTAGGAAGAATATCGGGTATTGTAACCGGAATGGAAAGAAACGAGTTCGCCGCGCAGCGTTTCTTTGGAGTCGCTTCTGGTCCACTCGTATTTTACCAGGCCACCGGGAGCGGAAGAATCAACCCACCAGGTATAGGTATAGTTTACTTTTTCTTCTTCATCGGTATACGACCAGACGATACGATCACAGGTATAGCTAGAGCCGCCGACAGTTATAATTTCCCGACCCGCAATATTTTTTTTGAAGTCTTCTAGGTCGTATTCAGCAACTGCGGCATCTTCGGGAGCTGCAGTCTCGTCTTCCGCATCTTTATCAGCCACCGCATCGAAGGTCGATTCTTCCACCCGCTTAACATCAGGATTGAAATAGCGGATTTTTTTAGCCTCCAGGTCATCATTCATGAGTGCTTCGTAGGACCATTCCTCGCCATCAGCACGCCAGGACAGATAGTACCAGCGATCTCCATTAGGCAGTATTTTGAGTAGAGCGCGTTCGGCCTCTACAATACTGATGGACCCGTCATCCTCACGGCTTTCGACGCGCCAGACCGTTCCCTGTGTTTCGGCCAGATCATAAAAATCCGCACCGAAGCCGCCCATGAAGAAAACCTGTGCATACACCATGTTGAACATCATCTGGTTAGTCATGCCGGAAATTCCGGAGGCAGAAACAAGTTCGCCGCTTACCCGGTTGGAAACACTTTGCGACAGATCGGCAAAAGGATTAGGAATGCCGCCGGGAAGAGAGAAACAGGAAGACAGGCACAGTGCCAGAATCAGGATCAGGGTTACTGCACCCAGGCCGGGCAGTAATTTTGTGACTTTCATAATCGAAACTCCTTAGCATAGAAAAGAAGAATGAGGCCGTCATTCTCTACCTGATTTTTAGAACCGTCAAGGCAGAATCGAGAGCAAAACTTAAGAACAAAAATTAACAGTACTCTCGTATTGGTCAATACCGGGCCGCACCTGAGCTGTGACTGTTTTCCCTGCCGGCAAAAGCAAAGTATTGGCCGCCGTCAGTGAAGACTGCCAGTAGCAAGCTCCGAGCCAACAGTCCCTTCAGCAGAATCAGGCCGGGCTATCGTCTGTAGGCACAGCTGCAACCCTCGGACAATATCGGTCAAAGCCATCGATGGCATTGATGGTTTAGCGGCTGTCTGCGCTGGAATATAGGGTACATGCATAAAACCGACCTTTAGGCCAGGCATGCTGGTTGCAGCAAAATGCAGCAGGCCATACATTAGATGATTGCAGACGAAGGTGCCGGCTGAATTTGATACCTGCGCCGGGATACCCGCTGCGCACAGAGCAAGGGCCATTGCCTTGAAGGGCAAGGTACTGAAATAGGCTGCCGGTCCATCTACAACTACCGGCTGTTCCACCGGAATCTGGCCGGCATTGTCGGGCTGGATAGCATCATTTAAATTGATGGCTACCCGTTCCAGCGTCAGACTGCTGCGTCCGCCAGCCTGTCCTACCGCAAGAACCGCCTCCGGCTTAAGCTGCTGTAGGGTTTCAGTAACCAGCTGAATGCTCTTGCCGAAAATGGTAGGGACTTCCAATGTAATCAGCTCGATTCCGGCTAATGCATCCGGCAAGCTGCGTATAGCTTCGAGAGCAGGATTAGTGGCCTCGCCACCAAAAGGATCAAAGGCAGTAATAAGAATTTTCATCCAATGAGTATACCATTGCTCCGAAAAACATCAAACAGCAAAAGCGGTAAATGCTCATCAGAGGGTGGAATTCAGCCAGTTGAGGTAGGCTATCCTTTTTTTATTCGGGGAGCGCCAAACTTCTCCCGATCGATAAGCTGTACCAGACGCGCCCCCCGCTGCGCACAAGGTTGCGCAGCTCCCCAAAGAGAACAAGCCGATTGCACGATTGACTTTTGCTTTCAGATTTTAAATCTGGATATCTCTTCAAGCAAACTGTCGACACTCTGCGCAGCTGCCTCTAAGCATTTCGACAGAGCGATCTACGGTCAGAGGGCAACTCAACCGGCAGCTTTTGACCTGTTCTGAATAACTATAGGCCAGGGACAGCAGCGGATAGCCCGGAGGCGCGCCAAACTTTGTCCGGTCCGGTCGAAGTTTGGCGTTAGCCGAGGACTTGGAGCGTATGGCCCGGCTGACGACCCGGCACGGGGCGGCGGGCCCCCGCCAAAAAAAGTCCTACAATAAAAAAACAGCCGCTCCGAAAATCGGAACGGCTGTCTGAGCGATGCGGGAATCGAACCCACCACCTACAGCTCCGGAGGCTGTCGCTCTATCCATATGAGCTAATCGCTCGCTTGCTTTCATATTAGTTATTTGGACGGCGGCTGTCAAGCTGAATTGCGGTGACGGGGTTTGGCGGGCTGTGCTATAATCGGGAGATGCGACAGAAGTGTTATTTCCGGTTTTGTATGTGGCCTTCCGGCCTGCGGAGTTTGCCATGAGTGTTCGTTTGGCACTGGCCAGTGCTTCGCCGCGACGTCTCGAGCTGCTGCGCGGTATCGGGCTGCAGGTGGCGGCTTTTCCGGTGGACATGGATGAGTCGGTATTTGACCATCTGCCGGTGGTACGGCGCACTCGTGAACTGGCTTTGGCCAAAGTTCAGGCAGCCTTGCCCGGCATTCCGGAGGACTGGCGCTGGGTGCTGGGCGCGGATACGCTTATCGAGCTTCCGCATTGGCGCGGCGGCAAGGCTTTGGGTAAAGCGGCAGATGCTGATGAAGCCAGGACCATGCTGCAAGCCCTCTCCGGCCGCCGCCACCTGGTGCACAGCGGCCTGGCCTTGCTGGATCGCTCTTCCGGCCGGCACTGGCAGACGCAGGGCAGCACCCGGGTACACTTTGCACGGCTTTCAGATAGCGAAATCGAGTCCTACCTGACGTGCGGCGAGTGGCAGGGGGTGGCAGGAGCCTATCGCATCCAGGAGCGGGCGGCCTGCTTTATTCGTTGCATCAAGGGTACTTATTCGGGGGTCATGGGCTTGCCAATCCACGAGTTTTATGTCATGGTTAGGCGGTCCGGCCTGAACCTTTACGGGGAGGAGCCGGGCTCGCTGTAGTTTGGCTGCCTTAAGGCGGCCGGCTGTCAGTGAAATCTTCCGTTCGCCGGTCTTTTTTTTAAGATGTCTGTGCCGAACGAGAACAAGCGAAGGAGACCCGCCTGATATTTTTGGCGGGTCACGGGAGGAATACGTGGCTGTAGTCACCATGAAGAGCCTGCTCGAATCAGGCGTGCATTTTGGGCACCAGGTAAAACGCTGGGATCCCAGAATGAAGAAATTTATTTTTGCCGAACGCAATGGTATCCATATCATTGACCTGCAGAAAACCATCAATGCCATCAAAGAAGCTTACGAAGCGGTACGCAAGTCGGTTATTGCCGGCAAGCCGGTGCTCTTTGTCGGTACCAAGAAGCAGGCCCAGCTGGCTATCCAGAAGGAAGCCGAACGCTGCGAGCAGTACTTCGTTAACAACCGCTGGCTCGGCGGTATGCTTACCAACTTTTCCACAGTACGCAAATCCATTGAGCGCCTGATCAAGCTCGAAAAAGAAGACTTCTCCAGCCTTACCAAGAAGGAACAGGCTCAGCTGGCCAAAGAAAAAACCAAGCTCGAGAAGAACTTGGGCGGTATCAAGGGCATGAACAAACTGCCCGGTATTCTATTCATCATCGATACCCGCAAAGAAGCCATTGCTGTTGCCGAAGCCCAGCGCTTGGGTATTCCGATCATCGCCGTGGTGGATACCAACTGTAACCCCGAAGGCATCACCTACCCGATCCCGGGCAATGATGACGCCATCCGTTCCATCTCGCTCTTTACCCAGATCATCGCCAACGCTGTTGTCGAAGCCGAGAGTGAAACCGGTCTGAAGATCATCGAGACTCTGCAGGACGAGGAAACCGAAGCCGCTCCGGCCGAAGCTCCGGCTGCCGAAGCTACCGAAGAGGAAGAAGAAGTAGAAGTGGATCCGTCTACCTATGTTGCCAAGGAAGCCGTTGCCGCTCCGGCTGCCGCTCCGGTTGCCGAAGAACCGGCAGTCGAAGAAGACAAATATTACGAGAAATAAGATCAGGAGACTATAATGGAAATTAAGGCTAGTGACATAAAACTGCTGCGCGACAAGACCGGCGCCGGCATGATGGACTGCAAAAAAGCCCTGGTAGAGGGCGGCGGCGATCCGGTTAAGGCCGAGAAGCTGATAAAGGAATGGGGTCTGGCCGGTGTTGAGAAACGGTCCGGCCGCGCTACCAACGAAGGCCGTATTTTCCTGGCCGAAAAAGACGGCAGCATCGTGGCCATCGAGCTTGGTTGTGAAACCGACTTTGTTGCCCGTAACGAGGACTTTATCAAGTTCGGCAACAACACTGCCGCACTCTGTTTGGAAAAAGGCTGGACTGCCAGCAACGAAGAACTGGAAACCATGGTTCGCGATGTTGCCAGCGTTATCAAAGAAAACATCACGCTTAAGCGTGTAGTGGCCGTAAAGGCTGCTGCCGGCGAACTGCTGCACAGCTACATGCATGGCGAAGGCCGCATCGGTGTTATCGTAAAGGCTGCCGCAGACAAGGCCGAAGCCCTGCAGAATGCTGAAGTTCAGGGCTTTGTACACGATATTGCCCTGCATATCGCCGCTTATAACCCGGTATATCTTGACCAAAGCAAGGTAGACGCAACTTGGGTTAAGGAGCAGCAGGAAATCTTTACCAAGCAGATGGAAGGTGACGAGAAGATGAAGGGCAAACCCGCCAATGTCATCGAAGGCATCCTGAAGGGTAAGATCAATAAGGCCATGAGCGAAATCTGTCTGATGGATCAGGGCTTTGTTAAAGACGAGAAACAGAAGGTAAGTGCCGTTATTCAGGGTCTGCAGAAGGCCACCGGCAGTAATTTTACCGTTGTTGATTATAATTATATTCGCGTAGGCGAGTAAGCGACACTCCGCATGCGGGAGCCCCGGGCAGCCGGCGGCTCCCGTTTTGCCTTATAAGGAGATATATCATGGACACCATTAAAGCAAACACCGAAGATCGCATGAAGAAGTCGGTAGCCTCACTCAAAGATGATTTTGCGGCCATCCGCACCGGACGGGCCTCGCCGGCTATTTTCGACAAGGTGCGAGTCGATTACTACGGCGAAAAATCCCCTTTAAGTCAGGTTGCCACCGTGTCGGTGCCCGAGGCCCGGCTGATCGTTATTCAGCCCTGGGATAAAGCCCTTATCATCGAAATTGAAAAAGCCCTGCTTAAATCCGATCTGGGCTTAAATCCATCCAACGACGGCAAGGTAATCCGCATTGCCATTCCGCCGCTTACCGAAGAGCGTCGCAAGGAACTGGTAAAGAATGCCAAGGCCATTGCCGAGCAATACCGGGTTTCCATCCGCAATATCCGCCGCGACTCGGTGGATGCGCTCAAAAAACTTAAAGATCAGGGAACTCCGGAAGACGCCATCAAAAAGGCCGAGGATGATCTGCAGAAACTGACTGATTCTTTTATTGCCCAGGTAAACAAGGCTTTTGAAGAAAAAGAGAAGGAAATCCTGGAAGTTTGAGCATGTCAAGTTCTGAGCGCGGCGGCGTTCCGCAACATATCGGCATTATCATGGATGGCAACGGCCGCTGGGCCAAGCTGCGCGGCATGGCCCGCACTGAAGGGCACCGTCAGGGGCTGGAAACGGCCAAAAACATCGTGCGCGCAGCCAGACAAGCCCAAGTACCATTTTTATCACTCTATACCTTCAGCACCGAGAACTGGAAGCGCACCGCTGACGAGGTCGGTTTTCTGATGAATCTGATTCCTGGCTGCCTGCGGGCCGAAATGGCTTTTTACCACGAGCACGGTGTCCGGGTTGTGCATTCCGGCAATCTTGCTCAGCTGCCCAAAGCGGTACAGCTTGCCATCGAAGAGACCAGGCTGGAAACCGCCGGCAACAAGGGCATTACTGTAAATCTGGCTATTAATTATGGCGGCCGTGATGAGCTTGTGCGCGCCTTGCGCAAACTTGCCGCCGACAGCAGTACTCCGGCTGACAGCATTACCGAGGCTACAATTAGTGCTGCTTTGGACCAGCCAGAATTGCCCGACCCTGACTTTATAATCCGTACCGGCGGCGATGTACGCATGTCCAATTTTTTGTTGTGGCAGGCAGCCTACGCCGAGTTATATTTTACTGACATCCTGTGGCCAGACTGGAATGAACTCGAGTTTTCCAAGGCTCTGGATGATTTCCGTCTGCGCAAACGCAGATTCGGAGGCACTGATTGAAAAACCTCCTCTTCAGGATTTTACTGGTGGTGATAGCCCTGCCCCTGCTGATCTCGGCAGCTTTGTTTCTGCCCATGTTCAATCATGCTGTATTGGCGCTTATCATTATACTGTTTTCCGCCGGCTCAGCCTTAGAATTGATCCGCATCATGAGCAATGGCAATGTGGTAGGGCGTGTACGCTTCTTGACTGGACTGTGCATTATAGCCCCCGGAGTGCTACTGCATCTGGCTGGTTTGATGGTGCAGCCGACTGCGCTGGAACTCTTCGGCTTTGCAGCACTTGGCTTTTTGGGCATAGGTGGGCTGGCTCTGCTGCCACTTACCTTTGCAACGCCACTGGAAAAACTGCCGGCTGCACTGGAACGGCTTAAGACTTTTCTGTTCAGCCTGGGGTATATATATTTCCCGGCCATGCTGCTCCTTATCATGCTTACCAGTTCGGTACATGTCGGTTACCTGGTGCTGTGGTTTTGCCTGATTGTTTTCAGCAATGACAGTGCGGCCTGGCTGTTCGGCATGACTCTTGGCAGGCATCGCGGTTTTCTGAAGGTCTCGCCGAACAAGAGTATCGAAGGCTTTATAGCCGGCATGGCGGCCAGTATTGGCGCAGCAATTCTAGGTAATTTCTGGTTTCAGTTTACCGACAAGCTGCTGGTAGTACTACTGCTGGGGCTCTTCTGTGGTCTTACCGGTATTATTGGCGACTTGTTTGAATCGGCTATTAAGCGCAGCTTTGGCGTCAAAGACTCCGGAACCAGTATTCCCGGCCGTGGCGGTTTCCTGGATTCCTACGACAGCATCATGTTCGCCGTTTATCCTTTTTTTATCACACTGTTGGTTCTGGACATTTTATAAATTGGAGCATACATGACATTGATCACCATCCTGCTCGGCCTTATAGGTTTGGGTCTGGTAGTTTTCGTACACGAGCTGGGACACTTTCTGATGGCCCGGCTCTTCGGTGTTGAGGTTGAGGAATTCTCGCTTGGCTGGGGCCCAAAAATCTGGGGCTTTAAACGAGGTGCTACGGTGTACCGGCTGTCAGCCTTTCCGGTAGGCGGCTACTGCCGCATGAAGGGTGAAGACTCGTATCGCAAGGCCATTGAGGAAAAACTGACCGACTTTCCGCGCGAACCAGGCACCTACTTTGCCGCACATCCGCTTAAGCGTATTATCATTTCGCTGGGCGGGCCGATCTTCAACGTTATTTTCGCTTTTTTGGTATTTTTTATCATTATGGCTTTTGGCTATTCGGTGCAAACCTTCAGTAACCGGATTATCCTGGCAGAGGAATTCTCGGCACAGGCTGCTCCCCTGCCCGCCAGCCGGGCCGGCCTGCAATCCGGCGACTTTATCGAAGCTATCGACGGCCGCACTATTGCCAGTTTCAGTGACCTGCAGGAAGCCATCGCGCTTTCTGCAGGCAAGCTGATAACGCTCTCAGTCCGGCGCGGTACTTCCAGCCTGAATCTGCAGCTGACTCCGGAACTGGATACTGCCAGCGGTGCCGGACGTATCGGCATCTATCCCTGGATCGAACCACGGATCGCCGCTGTGCCGGCCGACGGGGCGGCTTTTATTGCCGGAGTAAAGCCAGGCGATCTGATTACTGCGGTGGACGGACAGCCTGTACAGCACACCATGGATATATCCCGCTATCTGGGCGAAAAAACCCCGGCCAAGCTGGTTCTAAGCCTGCTGCGCGACGGACAGGAACTGGTAGTCAATGTGGTACCTTCATACCAGGACAACGCTATATCGCTGGGTGTACTCTGGCAGACCAGTACCCAACTCATCAAGTCGCCTACAGTTTTCCATGCCATTGGCGACGGCTTTAACGAGACGGCAAGTACCATTTCATCAACTTTTAAAGGCCTTATAAGCCTTTTTCAAGGCGTAAATCCACTTACTGCCCTTTCCGGCCCGGCCCGCATAACCTGGATCGTCGGGCAGGTTACCACCGACAGCTTTGAATCCGGCGTGCAGAACGGACTGGCCTCGTCGTTCAATTTTCTGGCAATTCTGTCTATCGGTTTGTTTATCATGAATCTGCTGCCTATTCCGGTGCTGGACGGCGGCTGGATAGTTCTGTTTGTAATCGAACTGATACGGCGCAAGCCAGTGCAGGTAAAAACGGTATTCCGATACCAACTGATCGGTCTGTTCGTGATTCTGGCTTTATTCCTGCTGACTACTGTCGGCGATATCCTGTTTTTTTCCGGCAAATAGGAGGATGTAATGAAGCAGTCGCTGCAATGCCAATGTGACAATGTAATGGAACTTGATCTGCCCGAAACCATCAATCTGGATGGCGAAGCGCAATGGCTGCAGGCTATCCATGATGGCAACTTTCTAAGCTATAGCTGTGAGCGCTGCGGCACGACGCTTCGGCCGGAACCGGCACTTACCGTTAATTTCCGGCTGTTTGCCAAGCCGCTTTTTGTGGCCCCTGAAGACGAGCGCATTGCCGTTATCCGCGGCAAACTGGCAGTGGATACATCCTGCGAGATCGTCGTCGGTATTGCCGAGTTCATTGAACGGGTAAAAATAGTGGAAGCCGAACTGGAACCCAAGGCTATCGAGGTGCTTAAATACTACCTGCAGAGCAAGGCTGAAGAAAGCGAACCGGAATCTGACCTTACTGTATATTTTGGCACGGTAGTGGACGAAGGGCTACAATTCCGCATCAGCGGTTTTGCTTCCGGCGAAACCGGCCTGTTGACTATTCCCCGCAGCAAATACCAGGAGATACAGGGCAATTTGCCTGCGCTGAGCAAGAAATTGCCCTTTAAGGCGCTGTTTTCCGGACAGTACCAATCGTACAAGAAGGCTGCGTTTCTGGATAACAACTAGGTCAGCTGCTCCCGGCTAAGGCTGTGGCCAAGACTGCGGCTATCCGTGTGAAGGGTTTTTCTTCACCTTCTTGATGGCTACATCAACTGCGCCCTGTACCTGCTCGGCAAACTCACCTGATTCAGCGGCGTGTGCGTACATGGTTCCGAGCAGCGACGCATGATAATGCGGCTTCAGGTTGTTAAGTGCCAATGCGGCGATATCCAGTACACATTCCTGGCAATCGCACAGACCGTCGGCTATTTCTTCATCCAGCCTCCGACCCAGCTCTTCCAGAACCATGCGCTCGGTATCATTTACCAGAAATGTCAGATCATAATTTTTTTCAAGGTCCATGAATTATCCTCTTGCTATCAGTCTAATGCCCCGCGTGTTCTTTTTCAAGATTTTCGAAGCGGGTAATATTTTGAAAAAACAACAGCGAAAACTTGCCGACCGGGCCGTTACGCTGTTTGGAAATGTAAATATCGGTGGAAATGTAGGGCAACCGTTCATCCTGACGCTTGTCAATTTCGCGGTCGCGGTGCAGGAAGAGAATTACGTCGGCGTCCTGTTCGATGGAGCCCGAATCGCGTAGATCGGCCAATGACGGCTGCTTGCCTTCGGCTTCGCGCTTTAGCTGCGCCAGAGCGACAATGGGAATACGCAGCTCGCGGGCCAGAGCTTTTAACGAACGGGAGATGCTGGAAATCTGCTCCCAGCGCGGCATGTCGGCATTTTCATGACTGATAAGTCCGAGATAGTCAATAAACAGAATCTGGATATTCTGTTCGCTCTTCATACGCCGGGCAAGCGAACGCAGATCCAACAGTTTAATGTTGGGGACATCTACCAGGTACAAGGGCGCTTCGTAAATGCGACTGGCGGCTTCCATCAATTTTTGAATATCGCTGGATTTTATCAGGCCGCTTTTAATTTTCTCGGAACTGACCCGGGCCTCACTTGCCAGCATACGGTACATGAGCGACATGTCCGACATTTCGGCCGAGAAAAAGCCTACGCTGACATTTTCACGCAGGGCCATATTAGCTGCCATATTAAGACCGAAAGCGGTTTTTCCGACGCTTGGCCGGGCACCAATGATTATCAGCTCGGAATCCTGCAGGCCACTGGTCATATTGTCCAGATCGGTGTAGCCGGTAGGCAGTCCGGTATAGGGCGATTTGTTCTTGGCGAATTTTTCAATCTGCAGCATGGTCTCGGGTATTATTTCTTTAACCGATTTATAATTGACTGTCTGCTTATTCTGGGTGATCTTGAATATGTTTTCCTGGATCTCGTCGAGCATCAACGAGGTCTCGATGGAGTCATTGTGGGCAGCCTGCTTTATTCCGGCCGACATTTTAATTAAAGCGCGGCGGATGGAGCAGTCTGATACTATTTTAGCATAATATTCAACATTTGCGCTGGATGGAACGATGTCGGTGAGGTGGGCGATGTAGGCCACTCCGCCGGAGTTATCGAGGGTTCCCAGGCTGCGCATTTCGTCCGCAAGGGTAATCAGGTCGGCCTTCTGGCCTTTTTCGAACAGGGAGATAATAGCTGAAAAAACGTTGCGGTTGGCATTTATGTAATAATCGTCCGGACGCAGATACCGTAGAATATGCGGTACTGCGTCCGGATCGAGCAGCAAGGCCCCCAGTGAGGCTTGTTCCGCCTCGCTGTTGTGAGGCGGTACTTTATCCTTCAGTTCACCGGGGATCATAGCTAGGGTGGTTCTTATTCTTCTGCAGCGGCAGTATCCACAGCGGCGGTTTCGCCGGCTTCGGTAGCCTCAGAGCTGGTTTGAGCCTGTTCGGCCTGCTCGGTAATTTCCTCATGCCGGCGCTTACCGCGCGGAGCCTGAACAACCGGAGCATCCTTGGGCCGCTCATCGTGGCCTTTTACCACTACACGTACTACAGCCACATCTTTTTCATACAGATGAATGGTAGCCTTGTAGTTACCGACACTCTTAAGCACACGGCCGGGAACTTCAATCTTCTTGCGGTCAATTTCAAAGCCTTTGGCATGCAGGGCATCGGCAATACTGGCGTTGGTTACAGCGCCGTAGAGCTTGCCGTTATGTCCGGCGGGCATGTCCAATACAATTTCTTCCGCTTCGAGGCGGGTTTTGATGTCTGAGCTGGACTTGCGCTTCTCGGCTTTGCGGGCTTCGATTTCGGCACGGCGCTTTTCAAAGACGGCAATAGCCGCAGGCGTATAGGCCATTACCAGGCCGCGCGGCAACAGGTAGTTGCGGGCGTAGCCTGCGGCAACGTCCTTCACGTCGCCCAGTTCACCCAGTCCGGGTACATCGTGGTTCAGGATAACCTTCATGGTTTATCTCCTTGGTTTGGTATGCGAAACGGTATCCAGGTCTCGAGGGTACCGAGCAGCGCCAGAGCAGCGCTCACGATCATGCTGGTCACGCCGCCAACGACGACGATCAAAAGCAAAACCGGAAGCATGACGCCAGCGGCAGAGGCCATGCGAGTCTGTAAAATTTTCACAAACAGCACGGCAAGACCTTGGACAGCGTAACATATTGATAATGCCAATGCCGTATTCCAGGCAAAGGCACTTACAATTACAGAATTAATTTCAAAAAAACGCAGTGCCAGCAAAAGTGACCAGGCAGCCATCAGCAGCCAGACATACCAAACTGGCACCCGGTATTCCGGCAGTAGTGGGGCGATGCCCACAGCCATGAACTTTTTAGTGGCTTCGGGTGTCAGGACTGTCTCAAAAGCCTTTCCCGGCTGTACCAGGCCGCGCAAAAACGCGGCACGGATAAAACGGGTGCCAAGCCAGGCACTGACAAATACAATAAGAAAAAAGGAAACGGCAAAAAAGTTGACCATCGTTTCCTTTATTACCACCGGCAGACTTTCACCCAGGCCTTGTGGAAGCTGCACATAAGCAGCTGTTTGCTGCAGGACCAAATCCAGCAATGTCGAAAACTCGGCACTTTCCAGCATGTAATAGACAGCCGGAATGGCCATCAGCGCAGACAGCAAACCGGCCAGCAGGGACCGGCTAACAAAATTACGCACCGGTAACTCTGGCCAGGCCAGCAGTAAAATACCGGCCAGCAATGCTGCCGCCGGCGAAACAGCCAGTAGGCTACCGGACAAACCGCCACCACCACCGGCCAGCGCCAACATAGCCACAAAAATAGCTACTACGGCCACTCCGGCAGACTGCAGCATGCCGCGAAAACCGTGCCGGCCAAATACCAGCACTACCGGCAGCAGAAAAGCCATCATGAAAAACATGGTGGAGTACAAGACGGCAGACAACAGTCCCATCCCGATAATATAGATGGTCCTTGATTGTGCTGCCGTCAGGTTCATGTATGAGGTTCTTACTTAGTTGGCAACAAAGGGCAGCATAGCCAGAGCACGTGAGCGCTTGATGGCAATTGCCAGGCTGCGCTGATGTTTGGCACAGGTACCAGTAATGCGGCGGGGCAGAATTTTTCCGCGCTCGGTTATAAAACGGCGGAGCACGTCGGCATCCTTATAGTCAATCCGTACTTTCTGGGCACAGAATTTGCAAACCTTCTTGCGGAAGAAACCTTTGCGACCGCCACGGCCGCCGCGGTCGTCATCTCTGCGGGAATCGTCGTCCCGTCCACTGCGCATATCTGACATAGAAGTCTCCTTGGTTAAAAATCAGAATGGAATATCATCAGAAAAATCATCGGTCGGCGGCATCTGCTGGGCTGGTGCCCTGGTCTGCTCGCGTCCCTGCCATTCACGTCCGGCCGGCTGCTGGGAAGGTCCGTTGTCGCCGGAGGAAGCAGAGGAGTTATATCCACCGCCACTCTGGCCACCGCCCTGCCCGCCGCCAAGCAGCTGTACTGAATTGGCATTGATTACGACTTTCATTCTGGGTTGGCCGTCTTGCTCCCAGCGATCCTGTCGCATAGATCCTTCTACACCAACCAGCTTTCCTTTGGTAAGGTACTGATTCAGGGTTTCCCCCTGCTTGCCCCACAAATCGACATCCCAGAAACTGGCTTCATCAACCCACTGGTCAGCTTTTTTGCGGCGCGTACTGGTAGCAAGTGAAAAATGGCAGATTGCCTGCCCGCTGTTGGTATATTTAAGTTCCGCATCCCTGGTAAGCCGGCCCACCAGGATAGCGATGCTCATATCGGCCATGGCGTGTTCCTTATTTTTTCTCTTCTACGCGAACAAACAAGTACTTAAGTACACTGGTATTGAGCTTGTACACCTTCTCGGCGGCAATAACCTTGTCCGGGCTCAACTTGATGTTGAACAGAACATAACGGCCGCGCGGGCGGTTTTTAACGGGGTACGCGAGCGGGCGATCGCCCATTTCTTCTTCGCTTACAACTTCGCCGCCCTGATTCTTGATCTCGGCAGCGACAGCTTCTTTTCCGGCACGGTAGAGTTCTTCCTCCGTCGGAAAAATAACAACTAGTTCGTAGGGTCTCATGAGTCCTCCCTGTGGTCTATGATCCGCCCATACGGACGGATAAGGAGCATTATTAGAAAACAATGCACGGCACTATAGCATAAAGCAGCGGGCGGTATCAAGACATACTGGAAACTTGATTGCAATGACGGCCTGCGGGACTTTACCAGAGAGCACTGTATGTATACAATACTAGTATGGGACAGGTGATACATTACCAGGATGATATATATCTGATAGACAGCCTCATTTCATTTTTGGCTGATACTGCCAGACTGGATGCCGACGCCGAAATTCTCGGCGATGTTGTCTATTCGGTAATTCTGCAGGCTGACCGGGCCTTCCGTGTGGTGCGCGAAATGATACTGGGAAACAGTCATTTATCTGACCGCAACGAATATCTGGCTCTGTTGGCCCGCACAGCAACTACAATGACCATGGCGTTAGACGCCTTTCTGAAGCCGGGTTCGTCTATCGGCCAGAGCCTGGAACTGCGGGCCGAAGAACTCCGCGCCATCAGGGACGCGCACACGGGAGCAGCCAACGAAATCGAAAGTATACTGGATGCTCATTCGGGCAAGCAGAGCGGCCGCGACGATCATGTGTCCAGCGATGAAATTTCAGAACTGCTGAAAGGCTGATCCCCGACATTACAATTTAACACAAACCGAAATCCCGCACTGTTGGCGGGAGGCATGCAGCCAAGGAGCGTTCATGAGCGACATTATTCAACCCAGAGTATTAAAAGGTTTCCGCGATTTTCTGCCGCAAGCCGAATTGCTGCGTCAGCAACTCAGTGAAAAACTGAGTACTACTTTTAAGCTGTACGGTTTTGTACCTATCGACACTCCGGTACTGGAGTACGCCGAGATACTGCTCGGAAAAAGCGGCGGAGAAACCGAGAAACAGGTATACCACTTTCAGGACCATGGCAAACGTGATGTAGCCATGCGTTTCGACCTGACCGTGCCCTTTGCCCGTTTTATGGCCGAGCACCACAGCGAACTATATCTGCCCTTTAAACGTTTCCACATTGCCAAGGTCTGGCGCGGCGAAAACACCCAGCGCGGCCGCTACCGCGAATTCGTACAGGCCGATTTTGACACTGTAGGTGTTGATACCGCAGCCGCCGATTTCGAAATAGTCGCACTGATACGGCAGGCAATGGTAACCCTGGGCGTTCCTGATTCCAAAATCTACGTAAATAACCGTGGTGTTTTTAACCGTTTCCTGGCCCGGGCCGGTATTGCCGAAAAATCCGTAGAGGTTCTGCGTACGGTAGACAAGCTGAACAAGATCGGACCGCAAGAAACCGAACGCCTGCTGGCAGAACTGGCCAACCCAAGCACCGCTGCCGACATCATGAGTTTTATTGCCGGCGGCGAGGGCTTTATGGCTACACTGCAGCGCATAAGCAC
>JAHIWF010000006.1 GCA_018815555.1 Spirochaetota bacterium
AGCGCCTTGTCATGCCCGCTGGCCTTGATAAACAGCACCCCCTGCCGCTCACAGGCATACTCCAGAATAAAATCGATGTCTGAACTGCCAACCAGCACCAGCCTGGTCTTGCCCTGCAGTTTACTGTGCATGACAAATTCTTCAAGGATATCTTTATACATGCCGGTATTGCGGGCAGTGCGCCGGAAATAGCGGTAAGCGCGCCGGGCAACCTCATTCACTCCGGCCGGAGTGATGGCATATTTGATGGTTCGGGAATTAAGTTTACGCAGCATCACCCAACCCTTCTGGGCAAAACGCTTCAGAATGGCATTGGTCATACCGAGCGACAGGCCTGAGGCTTCCGCCAGCTCGCGCTGGGTAAGCGATCGCTCCTGTTTTTCCGAGGAATATATGCTCTCCAGAATTGCCAGCTCTACATCATCAATCGTAGATTCGGCAACATCGGCATCCGTCATGGCCTTCCATCACTCCCGGCACAAAAGTTGTTCAATAATTGAACAAACTAACACAGGCAGACAGGGATTTCAACACCATGTGGAAGCACATCAGCATCCCCGAGGGTCAGACCCCATTGCCGGCCTTCTCGGGGTCTGACCCCACCAGAAACCTACCCCGGGGACTGTCCCCCAACGGAAACCACCCCGGGGTCAGACCCCCGCCAGAAACCACCCCGGGGGACTGTCCCCGCTGACCTTGGATTCTGCCATTGATGCCCCTCCCGCCATCGGCTCCGGGCATAAAAAAACCTGCCGACCGGTTAAGGCAGCAGGTTTTTTGGTACGTGAAGTGAAAAACCGCCCATTCAGGTACGGCGATTCAGTTAATACGGGTCAGATCCGTCCACGGAACATGACGCGAACCTGCTTGTACAGGCCTTCGCCCTCGCTCTTGGTTTCGATGTCTACGATGTCGTTCAGGGTGGTGTGCACGATACGGCGCTCGAAGGGGTTCATAGCCTCCAGCAGCACAGAGTTACGGCTCCGGCGTACCTGTTCGGCGGTCTCGTAAGCCATCTTAACGATGGATTCTTCGCGGCGGATGCGGTAATTTTCGGTATCCAGAATAACCCGCAGGCTGTTGTAGCCAAGCTGGCTGGCGTACACGTTTACCAGCAGCTGCAGGGCGTCCAGATTCTTGCCCTTTTTGCCGATCAGGATGGCCGCACTGCTGGAATCGATGCGGATACCCAGTTTATGGTCCTCGCGGAATAAAATGGTAGCCTTGCAGGCATAGCCCATGCGCTCCACCAGACCGCGGGTAAACTCGAGGATTTTTTCTTCCACATCGTCAGCCGGGCGATTACGCGCCGAATTGGCACTGGCAGAGCCAGCTGCCCCGGCAGGCGCAGCGGCCCGTGACGGTTCGGCTTCGTTGGTGTAAATCTTGATCCGGGTCTTGCCCTTTTTAAGAAAGCCACCACGCTGTGATTCGATTATCTCTACATCAAACTGATCTCGGGAGAGCCCCAGCTCCTGCGCGGCCAGCTCTATGGCCTCTTCTTCGGTACGGGCTTCAAATTCATATTCCATATATATCTCCTACATAGCAAGGTCATTTTCATACGTATCAGTTTATTACCTTTGCGGTCAGCACCCGTGCACCACCATGGTGCAACGGGTAGCCGAACTTTCTCTATCGCAGCTTATTTAATTTTACGGTTCGGATTTCCCTTGCCGTTTTTACCGGAAGCCAGCTTCAGGCCCGGCTTGTTTTCGGCAATGATCTCATCATGATGCTTGTGAGTAATGCGTTTGATAATAATCTGCTGACCGATAGCCAGCACGTTGGACGCAATCCAGTACACCAGCAGGCCGGACGGCACGTTGTACAACATAAAGAACAGGAAAATCGGCATACCATACAGCATGATGTTCATCTGAGTCTTACTCTGCCCCGGCGCTGTCGCCGGCGACTGCATAAACACGCCGAACAGCAGCTGGCTGGCCAGATAGATGATGGGCAGACCACGCAGTGCATTTACCTGTGTAAAAATCAAGTTGATCTGACTGAAGCTGATGATGGCATCCGGCATGCTCAAATCTTCGATCCAGCCGGGAATGAACATAGCACCGCGCAGATCGAAGTGATTGTTGAACAGGCTGTACATGGCAATGAATATCGGCAGCTGCAGCAATTGCGGCAGACAACCGGCCAGCGGACTGCCGTTTTTCTGGTAGAACTCGGCCATTTCCTTGTTCATGCGCTGCGGATTGTTCTTGTACTTCTCGCGAATCTCATTAATCAGCGGCTGCATTTCCTGCATCTTGGCGGTAGACTTGCTGCCCTTAAAGGTAAGCGGGAACAGCACCAGACGTACCAGAATGGTAAGCAGAATAATGGCCACACCATAATTGGGAACCAGACTGTGGAAGAAGTTCAGCCCCCATTTAAGCAGGGTTTCCAGCCAGGACAGAATCGGCACCACTTCCATGATGGCTTCCAGCTGGTCGCCGCTGCGGCCGAAACTGTTCTTCATGGCATTGTCGTAGCGGGCCAGCTCGCGGCTGGATTTCGGGCCGGCATAGAAATGGTAGACATCGGTCTGGGCACTGGCGGCCAGAGCCGGACGGGTAAAGGACATGGCGGTTTCGCCGGGGAAACCGTCCACGGTAGTGTTAATAAAGGTCTTGTTGAAGGTACTGCTGTCCGGAATGGCAACCAAGGCGAAATACTTACCGGTCATGGCAGCCCAGGCTCCGGTTTTATCATGCTCCAACACCTTGTTCTTGGTGTTGATTACCTTGCGCTTGTTTTCTTCATAGGTAATTATCTTGCGCCAGTCTGAACCCTGCCGGGATTTAGGCAGATGGCGGTACTCCGGTCCGATCTGCGGTCCGATCTGCAGGGTATAGGCAAGCGGCCCACCGGCTGTGCGCAGGATCTCCGGACGCGAGCTCTCCATTGTTACCGACAGCTTGAACATGTACTCGCCCTCGGCAAACTGGTAACGCTTGCGCAGGGTAAAGGGAACCAGTTCGCCCGAAGCCGAATAACCGGCCAGCACCCGGCTGAACTCGATAGTGCGGGCATCAGGCTGGCTTACCTTCATTAAAGCGTCTACCGGCAGGGTGCCGGCATCGCCGAAAGCCAGGGTAAAAGTACGCGGATCAGCCGGGTTAGAAAGGAACATCTCCACCGGACCTTCATGATCCTGATGCTCATTCAGACGCAACGAAACCAAATCACCGCCCTTGTTGGTAAAACGGGCGGTAAACAGGTCGGTTTTAATAGTGTAAAAAGCCTCAACTATAGGTGCGCTTTCGTCCAGAATTGCCAAAGCGGCACTGCTGTCCGGAACTGCCGCCGGGGCGGTAGTAAGAGCCGGAGCTTCCAGCGTGGTTGCGTCCAAAGGAGCGCTAGTCTGGGCCGGAACCTCTACAGGCAGGGGCTGGGGCGGAAAAAAGAAATACTGGATAACCATCACCGCGGTGATGACAGCAATAGAAAGAACTACTGCGAGAATAGTGCGTTTATCAAACGCTTTTGGTGGTTCATAAAAGTCACTCATGGTAGCGGATCATAGCCTCCCGGATGATAAGGATTACACTTAAGAATACGTTTTAGAGAGAGGTACAGACCTTTCAGCGGACCATAACGATCCAATGCTTCGAGTGTATAGGCGGAGCATGTAGGATAGAAACGACAGGTCGGAGGAAAGAGAGGAGAGAGTAGTTTCCTGTACAGGATAACAGGCAGTTTAAATAAAAAGATAATGATTTTCCGCATACTGTCAGTGCAGCAGGCCCGAACGACGCAACAACTGGGCCAGTTGGCCCTGGCGGGCGGCAAAGGTATCTTCCAAAGGATAGACAACACACACAACATCAAATCCGGCCTGTAGTTGCGGCTTATAAAGCCGCCAACCCTCCGAGACAACCCGGCGGGCCCGATTTCGCTGTACCGCATTGCCGTATTTCCGGACAGTAACAAATACTGCCCGGTTAACCGGCTGGTCATTCCGCATGACATGCAGACGCATGCCCTTTACCGAATACTTCTGTCCTTTTTCAAATACCCTGCTTATCTCCTGCCTGGTACGGATGCGCTCATGTTTACCGAAGGTAAAGCTCTGGCCACGCAGTCCGTCGTTCAACACCGGAATCAGTACTTCTTCTGCTCGTCAGAAATGCTCAGCTTGATTCTGCCCTTGGCGCGGCGGCGTTTCAGGATTGCCCGACCACCATTGGTCTTCATGCGGGCGCGGAAACCGAACTTGCGTACACGACGGGTACGGCTGGGTTGATATGTTCTTTTCATGGTAGATACTCCTCGATATATAAGCGGACGAACCATCGCCCGACAGGATTGCACATGCTGATTAGTCTCGGGAGTATAGAATTTTTCCGCCCCCCTAGTCAATGCCCGCCACCTGCCGGATCCCGGTTGAGGCCGTTAGTAAGAATCAGCGGAAACCTACCAGTTTTCCGTTGATTCTGCCGATTCTCCTGTGCAAAACTGCACAAAAATATGCAAAAACTTCTAAAAAAGACCTACCAGAGCCGATTGACAGCTACGGCAAACCGGGAACTCGTGCTATAGTTATTTAGTACGCTAAAAGCAGGCGGACAAGCTTGCTACTTGTCCGCCTGCAAGTATACTTGGAGTCAGGAATCCACTTAATATTGCAATTATATTATTGACATAGTGGAGATTAAAACTATACTTGCATTATACGCAGGAGCTGCACAATGGGTAAAAAGTCTGAAAAAGTCCGAATCTTCTCCGCTCTCGAAGTCGCAAAACTGTGTGGCGTAGTTAATCAGACCAGCATTAACTGGATACGCAATGGCTATCTGAAAGCCTTTACCACGCCAGGTGGCCAGTACCGGGTTTACATAGAAGATCTGCTAGGTTTTCTTAAAGCCCGGGGCATACGGGTACCGCCGGAACTTCAGCAGGATATAAGTTCCGATCTGGACTGGCAGGCCATCATGATCGTGGATGACGACCAGGAACTGAACAGCCTGATCGGCCGCTTTATCAAAAAGCATCTGCCCCAGTACAGCATATATCAGGCCTTCGACGGCTTTGAGGCTGGTACCCAGATTGCCGAACATCACCCGGGCTACATCATCATGGACATAGACCTGCCGGGGGTTAACGGCCATAAGCTGTGCAACACCATTAAGACCAATCCGGCTTTCGGCAAGCCCTTTGTAATCGCTATAACCGGCTTGGCCGACGAAGAAACACGTACTCGTATCCTGGCAGAAGGTGCGGACGCTTTTGTACCGAAACCGCTTGATTTCGAAAGGCTCATCGCGCTTATCTCGGAATTTTCGGAAAGGGTAGAGGAACCGGCATGAGCGATGCTCCAATTAAAACGATCCTGATTGTCGAAGATGAAGACGCCATCCGCCTGACCCTGCGTGACTATCTGCGCAAACGCGGCTACGAAGCATTGGTAGCATCGGACGGCGTCGGCGCCATCAAACAGCTGCTCGACAACAATATTCAGTTCATAATAACCGATTATCGCATGGAAATCCTCGGCGGCGACTACTGGATCAAATTCCTGCAGCGCTTTGTGCATAACATTCCGATCGTCATTACCTCCGGTTTTCTGCGACCGGAATTCGACATACCCTACCACGTCGTGTATAAGCCCTATGACTACGCCGACCTGGAGCAATACATCCGCGAATACAACGGCAGCCAGCAGTCCTGAGTATGGCCGAGACTAAAAAAGACAAACCGGAACCACGCACGGCATTTCTGGCCTTGGTGCGCGGCCGCGTGCAGGGCGTTGGCTTCCGCTATGAAGCGCGCAGTGCGGCCAGAGCCCTGGGCCTAAAGGGCTGGGTGATGAACCTGGACGATGGCGGTGTAGAAACCTGGGCAGAAGGTCCGGAAAGCTCGGTGCAGCGTTATCTTGGCTGGCTGCATAATGGCCCGCCCGGTGCACGAGTAGAAACGGTGGATGTATCCAGGCGCGAGCCTAGCGGAAAGTACGATTCGTTCAAGATTGAATATTGACCAAGTATTCCCCACAAAATAGAAAAGGCAACCCGGGGGATGGGCTGCCTTTTCTCTGCATTTTGCTTAAGCTATTCCGACTCAGGCGATATAGCTCTCCAGAATCTGGGCGCGGCCGGGAACCGACAGGCGCTTAAGAGCATTCTTCTCGATCTGGCGGATGCGTTCCTTGGTCAATTTAAAGCGGTCGCCGATTTCTTTCAGGCTCATGGCGCGACGGCCATTCAGGCCAAAGCGGTACTGTACAACCTCGCGTTCTTTTTCGGTAAGTGTCTGCAGAACTACATTAATGTCTTCCTTCAGGCCCTGCTCGATAACGTAGTCATCCGGAGTCTTGTATTTCTCGTTTTCGATATAATCGCCCAGTACACTGGAATCACGCTCAGCAAATACCGGGGTCTCCAGTGAAACCAGATCACGCGAAATATTGATCAGGTCAGCCACATGTCCGGAATCCATGTCCAGCAAGCGGGCGATTTCGCGTATCTCGTTCTCTTCATTAGTGCCGTTGTTCACGATCTTGCGGGCTTTCTCGATCTGTACCAGCTCGTTGGCACGGTTCAGTGGCAGGCGGATCATGCGGCTCTTCTCGCAGATGGCCTTCAGGATGGCCTGGCGAATCCACCATACGGCATAGCTGATAAAGTGATAGCCCTTATCCACATCGTAGCGCTCGATGGCGTTAATCAGGCCGATGTTGCCTTCACTGATCAGGTCGGCCAGGGGCAGTCCCTGATTCTGATAACGTTTAGCCACATTGACCACAAAACGCAGGTTGCTTTTTACCAGCATGTCGCGGGCCAGCTGCTCGCCAGTAGCGGCGCGACGGGCCCAACTGTCTTCTTCCTCGCGGGTCAGAAGCGGTACTTTGTTAATCTCTTTCAGGTATATAGACAACACATTGGTATCATTGGAATAGTCAACATTCGATTTGGCAGCAGATTTTGTTCGCATTGGTGCCTCCTGTACCCTTATATTGCAAACAACGTGCCAAAATAGCAGAACTTAAATATTTTTATGTAGGAAAATTGAGTTTATGAAATAATTGATTATACCACATAGACTTATTACAATATTAAAAAAGCCGGCTTTAGGCCGCACCCCTACCCTTACAAGCACTTTACGGTCCGGGCAGCAATATATAATTTTCTTTATGTATCAAAAGGAAACGGCGCACAGCCAGAGAGCCTAATTGTGGGTAATTTTGACCCATCCTTTACCGCAGTCTGGCAGGACGGGTAA
Organism: Spirochaetota bacterium; assembly: GCA_018815555.1. Classification (GTDB taxonomy): domain Bacteria; phylum Spirochaetota; class Spirochaetia; order Treponematales; family UBA12059; genus UBA12059. The sequence continues at coordinate 7,222 of JAHIWF010000006.1, forward strand.
AAACGAATCAGATGATGGACAGTTTTTCTACAGGCATAGGCAGACGGCCGGATTTTCCGTCTAGTTCTACCGAAAAACCGACAGCAAACGAGCTGATCCGGCTGGTATTGCGGTTTTCTGCTCGCAATACCGGAAACTGTATGCGGTAGCGGTTAAAGTAAGCCACTTTTTGCCGGCAATCAAGCTCAGCCAGGGCGCCGGACTTCTGCATCTGCAGCCAGGCTTTGGCAATAATGGCCATTACCGTTTCCATTTCCACATTATCGGTAAAACGCTGCCCGGGAACCGACCACAGATAACGCTGCACCTGCACACTGAAAAAGGCCCGGTAATCATCATGCTCGGCACAAGAGCAGCGCGGCTGACCGTATTCGTTGGTAGTATGGCTGAAATAACGGCTGATATGGCCGCGTGGAGCCAGTTGGCGGGCGCTGGAAAGCGCCTTGATGGCCAGAGGCTGCTTGCCCAGCCGGTGCAGGGTAATAGCCAGCCAATAGAGCCGCCGACTTAGTTCTCCCGGATGGGCGGCGGAACAGGCGGCTACCGCACTACGCAAATGAACCAGAGCCGTAGCCGGATCATGCCTGGCCAGAGCATCAAGCCCTCGGCTAAAATCTTTCTGCCTGTTTGTCTTTGCTCTGAAGCTCATACACATAAAGTACCAAATTTTTTTATGGGAAGCAAATTTTACAATTTCTTACAATGCAGCCTTGTAAAACAGGGCCAGACGAGATATGCCCAACCGGAAAGACTATTCATATAGCGGTTTCCCGTCGGGAATAGCCATGCTATACTGCCGGAAAATCAGCTCAGCAGCACGAGAGGTATACCGATGAACAAGCCGGATTTCAGCTTTCGTCCCATAAACAGCGCGGATAAAGCACGTATTCTGGAGATTTGTGCCAAAATCTGGGATGGCAACGACTATCTGCCGGCCTCTTTCGATTCCTGGCTGGCCGACCGGGAGGGCCAGTTTAATGCCCTCCTGCACGAAGGCCAACTGATCGGCTGTGGCCGGCTCAGCTATGTTGCGCCCGGACATGCCTGGCTGGAAGGTCTGCGCAAGGATATCGACAGTCCGGTAAAAGGAGTTGGACGTGCGCTATGTTTGTACGCCCTGCACATGCTGAAGGGCCGGACCGATCTAAAGTCGGTGCGCTTCGCTACCTATATAATGGACGAAGCCTCAATCAAGCTGAATGAGCAGGTCGGCTTTAAGCGAATTGCTACTGCCACCGTCCGCAGTAAAATAATGGATTCTGCCCATAGCGAGTATGATGCCGCCAAAGCCGCCCCGCTTACAGCAGAGCAAGGCGCGGGATATACTACTAACCTGCCGGCCGACACAACACAAAGCTGGGAGCGGCTGCGGACGGCCGGCTGGTTTAAAGACTTTATCTTTGTTTCGTGGCGGGCCTACCCGGTTTCTGGCCCGGCCGATTTGCAGCGCTATCTGGAGGCGGGCAGCTGTCTGGAATGCCGCGATAGCGCCGGCCGGCTGTGCGGCAGCATAGTGTACTGGCAGGACAAAGCCAAAAAGCTGTTGACCATAGCGGGACTGGAAGCCGAAAGCAGCGCAGCGGCGGCCTGCCTGCTGTATCGTGCGGAACAGGACTGCAAACAGGCCGGTTTTACCGAGATCGAAGCGATGCTGCCGGACAACCCGGCAGTCTTCCGGCTCTTCGACGAGTGCGGCTATCAGCCATGGGAACAGGATAACGACTTTCTGCTGTACGAGTTACCGCTGACCGAACTGGCGCGCATACACAGCGAAGCAGCTGGCTGAGCACCCGGCCCGGCCGGTAAAAAAACCGGCGGCCGAGACCGCCGGGTCAACCCGAAATTCAGGACTCTTTGTACAATTGGGCGTAGGGCAGACCGGTAAGCTTTTCGCACACCTGCCTGGTCTCCTCGTCTACAGTCTCCTTGCTGCCCCCGGCACGCAAGCGGCTGATTTCCTCCATAAGAATACGATGTGTTCGCGGATTAATCGGGAAGCGGAACGACACCAGGATGCCCAGACCAATCAACACCAGCGGACTGAACACAAAGAGCAGCTGCAGGCGCGAAATTGTCTCCGGGGCCTGCTGTAGGTTCTTACCCTCTTTGGCTGCTCCATAGCCTTTATAATTGATCTGATTGAAGATACGGCGTACTGCCCGCTGCTGGTCGGTCGCGCCTTGCAGTTCATAACGTCCATCCGGACCGGCCACATAGACTTCCTGCACCAGCTCCCAGCCGGCACTTCCTTCGCTCAGGGCCAGAATACGTGGACGTAGCTCGTTCTGCAGCTGCTGTTCGGTAAATGCCTGTGGAATGGGACCAAGATAGCCGATGGCGGTAAGCAGAACTCCGAGCAGCGGCAGCACCAGTGCGCCCTGGATGAGCTTGCGCACCAGCGTCATGGCTCCCGAATAAATGCCGGCGCGTTTCTGGCCGGTTATCAGCTCGTCAACATCAGCCACGAAGGGCAGAATCTGGAAGGGTATCAAAGTACCGGCACCCAGCCCGGCGCCGATGGCGACACAGTTCAGAATCAGCAGCACCAAGGGGGTATCCGGCCGCTGGAAGAACATGGCAAACATGGCAAGCATCCAGATACTGAGGCCCAGTTTGTAGGCAGTAGCGTGACCACGGCGGTTTGCCAGGGTCACATAAAGGGGCAAGGCCAGAATCTGGGTAATAAGCAGACTGCCCAGCCCGATGGTCACTATGGAGCCGCGCTGCAGATAATCCAGCAGATAGAACTTGAACCAGGCCATGAGGATATCCATGGCCCCGTAGGCGCAGATGTACATGGCAATATGGATGATAAAACTGCGGTTGCGGAAGATCGAGGCAAAGTTGCGGAAGGGGTTGCCGCCCTGCAGGCTGCGCTGCTCCACCGGCAGCTCCCAGGTGCCGAGGTATACAAAAAGCCAGGGCAGCGCGAAGAACACGGCAAAAATCAGACCCATCATAAAATGACCCTGACGACCGCCGCCGAACATGTTAATCAGCGGCTGGGCCAACAGGCCGGCCAGCAGTGTGGCGAACATCGAAAAGAACATGCGAAAGCCGGTAAGCTTGTTGCGCTCTTTAAAGTTGCGCGTCATCTCGGCACTGAGGGCGGAATAGGGAATGAGCGCCATCGTGGTAGTAGTGTAGAAACAGATGTAGGCCAGGAAGTAGTACACAAACAGGGCCAGGTCGCTGTTAAAGTTAACCGGCAGCCAGATCAGCGTAAAGGTAAGCGCTATGGGCAGGATGGCGATCAGGAAAAACACCCGCCGCCGGCCGAAGCGGCTCTTGGTATGGTCGGTAATATAACCCATAAGCGGATCGGATATCGAATCCCAGATTTTGCCCAGCCCGGGTATAAGTCCGGCCAGTATCGGCGACATGCCCACCACCGCCACCAGATAATACATGGCAAAGGTGCTTACGATAAAAAACGAGCCGCCTCCGTATAAATCACCGATACCGTAGGCTACGCAGTTGAGTGTTTTCAGCTGCCGTCCTTCATTACTTTGTGTCATGTCGCAATCCTTGATGGCTGAAGTATAGCGTGGCCGCAGGTTGCCGCGCTTCCGCCAATTCTAAACCATGACCGGGCAGGTGGCAAGTTTTATTTTCTTTCTTTATGAAAATATTGACCAGGCGAAGGTAGTCCGGCAGGGCAAACAGGCTACAGCGCCTGGCGGTCGCGCGTTTGAGCCAGGCGCAGAAACGGGAGTGTAGTCGTTGGCGCTTGGCTTCTGGGCAGGGAAACCAGCATCAACGAAGATCGGGCACCTTGCCCTCAAAAACCCGCTCAAGTACTTCACGTATATACTCATCTTCGCGGCCAGCCAAAAGCAGTTGCATGCCCAGGGCCCGGGCTCTATCTCTAAAATTTTTATTAAACAGAAAATCGGCCATATCCACTTTTACCCAGATATCCGCAGAGGAAGAAGCCAAATCCAGAAGTTCCGAAGCCAGCACGGCGGTTTCGGCTTGCCTGCCAGTATTGAACAGCCACTCAAGCTGTAAAGACCGGCCATATATACTATCCGGATGCTCCGTAAATAAAAGCAGAAAGGCCTGTTCGATATCAGCGGCATAAGATTCGTCCCAGATCATCATGCTGATATAGCTCAACCCATATTCTTCCAACCCCGGACGCATATAGAAGACCCGGCCATATGCTTCCACAGCTTCGCCATCGCTAAGGCTTCCAAGATGGTACTGACGGATTTTTGTAAGCTGGAACAAAGCGCGGGCAAAGGAAGGATCAAGCGCCAAGGCTTCCGCGTATGCGGTCTCGGCCGCAGGGTAGTCGGCACTGTGGAAATATCTTTCACCAAGCAGGTACCAGGCCAAAGATGAAGGCTCCAGACTTATAGCTGCCTCTAAAAGAGCAATGGCTTCTGCCTGGCGCTCTTCCTCCCAGATATCTAGACTCTCTGCTAGCGCATCAGAAGCACCCTCCGCCCGGGGAGGCGCTGAAACACAGGAAAAGGCCAAGGTGATTACAGCAAGCAAAACAACCAGTTTCAAGAATGATACTCGCATCGGAACCTCCATACACACTGTGGTCAAAGTGTAGCGCAGCAGTACTGGCTTGTCCACCGTTGCTTTTATACAACAGAGAATCAGGTATGCCGCATGGACAATAGCAATACCTAAGCTATAAACTGATACGATATGCTACGGCGATTTGGTCTAGTATGCAGAGAGTGCTTTGCATCATCCTTGTTTTGGCCGATAATGACAGCGGGAAAGTCTGATTAAAGAAGGAACACATGAAACCACTACTGTATCTACCGCAGCGACTGCGCCTGTTGAGCCTGCTGCTATTCCTTATGTTAACCGCAACTCTATCGGCCCAGGAGTACCGAATCTGCCTGGCTTCGTTTACCGATAGTGTAAATGCCGGTAAACTGGCGGAGCAGTTGAGGCTGTATGGTATGGAAACATACAATGAGTCCATCCGGATAGAAGGAAAGAATTATATTCGCGTTATTCTGGATCGCGCTTTTCCCACTGCAGAGGCAGCACAAGCAGCCTTGCGCAGTTTGCAGAAGCACCCAGTTATGGTTTTCTTCCAGGCACGCAGCCCCTGGCTACTTCCCACGACGGCAGCGGCAAGCACTGCATTGGCAGGCCAAACAATCCAGAGCCAGCAATCACCGCCAAGTCCAGCCGCACCACCGGCAAGCGGCATTGCCGAAGCCTCAGCGCTTTTATCCGCAGGCCAAAGTGTAGCGGCCTTCTCTGCCGCCAATACGGAATCGGCGGACTCAGCGCTGCCGGAAGAACCGCTGCAGGCTCAGAATACACCAGAACCGGCGGCCACAATCGTCAGCCTGGACCAGGCGGTATTATTGGCCCCCCAGGTCTCGGACAAACCGACTTCACCAGAATCGACCACTGCCGCGATCGCTGAACTAGAGGCGAAGCAACCCGAGCCCGAGGTAGCTGCCAGCGAAGAAACACCGGATCCTTTAACCAAGGAGCAGCCGGCAGCGGCTGGAATAGAAGATTCCACAGGAAAAGCAGTAGAATTGGCCCAGGCCGAGCTGCTTACCCCAGAAATATTTGCCAGAAACCCGGCTGAGCCGACAGCTGAAAACAATGTAGCCGCAACAGCTGACACCGTCACAACTGGTGAAGCAGAAACTCTGCAGCTGCCGGCAGAATTGCCTAGCGCAGAAACAGAGGCCTCACCTGAAGCCGTCATGCCGGAAGCGCTAACAGCTGCCGAAGAGCGAGAACCAGCCCCTGAGCCTGATCTGGAACCAGTATTGACCACGCCGGAGGTGGTAGCAACAATCGAGGATGCTGTTCCTGCACTGGAACCTGAACCTGATCTGGAGCCAGAAATGACCACGCCGGAGGTGGTAGCCGCAAACGAGGAGGCTATTCCTGCCCCGGAGCCCGAAGCAGCCACAATGGAGGCAGCGCCCACAGCTGAAGGGTTTACCCCGGACCTCGAAACTACAGCTGCGGACGAGTTGGCCGCAAGCGTAGAAACAGAGGCCGCATCTGAACCCGACACAGAACCGGAAACGCCCACGACGGAAGAGCTTGCTCTCACTCTGGAGCCGGAAACATCCAGCACACAGGAGCTTGCTCCCATCCAAGAATCCGAAACCACAACGGCACAAGGTCAAATCCATTTTTCAACCAGCCCGGTTCCGCTCAATGCTGAACACAGCCAGCAATATCCACTCAGTTTTTCTGCCCCCGCACCAATCTACGCCCGGGCTTTTTTCAGCGAAGAATTAGGAAACGTTGCCGGTGGTGATCTCTGGCATGAGCTGTATATCGACGGCAACTTTACAAAGCGCGTATATTTTGAACAGGCACTAGAACCCGAACGCCTGCAGATACCGCTCTCTATTACCGCCAGTAATTACGCCGATGAATTCGGCGACCTTGGCCCGGGAGAGTACACCATACACATACAAGTTTTACGCAACAAACGCGACGGCCAGAGTCTGATTACCAGAACCGGAGAAGATGGGCTCCTGTATACTGAACCGGTAGACATACTGGTTGCCGAGAAACTGTCGGAAGGCAGTTTTACCTACATTGTTCCCTGAACAATCCTGTCATTCCCGTAAGCCCGATATTAAAAAGGCCACCCGGTGCTTGTTGCACGGGCCGGCCTTTTAATCAACATTGTTAAGGAAAGCTTATGGCGCAGCAGCCGGATCTATGGCTGTAAAATTAAGCGGGATGGTTGCAGTACGTTTACCTAATTCAACATTGAGCATGAACAGGGCCTGCTTGTTTTCGCCAAGCAGATCAAGATTCTGCAATATGTCATTGGCATTCTTTTCTTCCTCTACCTGCTCGTCTACATACCAGCGGACCAGATTTTCGGTGGCATAATCTTTTTCAGCCAGCGCAAGCTCCAGTAATTCGCGGATCGAAGAAGTAACAAACTGCTCATGCTCCAACACATATTTAAAAGTTTCCTTAACATCATCGGACTTTAATTCTGGTGCATCAATTTTGTCTAAAACCGGCCGTCCGCCCTGATCGATTATGTACTGGTAAAATTTCATTGCATGGAACATCTCTTCGTGGTATTGCACCATAAGCCAGTTAGCTATACCATTATAACCTTTTTCGGACTGCCTGGCCGACATGGCCATGTACAGATAAGCCGAATACATTTCGCGGTTAATCTGCAGATTTATCCTGTCTACTATTTTTTTGGAAAGCATACATACTCCTTCTTACGTTATATATTCCCGACTCGATTATACAAGCTGGAAATTAAAGTTGCAGAGCAAATCGCATAGCAATCATAAAGTCTCCATGCGACCTGCCTGTTTAATAAGAGCAGCCACCAGCGGAATCGCTGCTTGCTTGCCCTAACTAATCCAAATATAGGTAATTTACCGGCAAAAAGCAAATTCGCATTGTCTTTTTCATATATAATTGTAATCCTTGACAATAGAACTTATTTTGTCATTTATACTTTTTTTCTTGCCTTTTGACGTAAATAAGGGGATAATTTCTCGAATGATTTTCAGGATGTATCTAATAGTAAAGTAGGATGCTGATGCAAACACTGCTAGTGCTTTTTTCCGCCCTCGCCGTATATGGTGTAGGAATAACTCTTGTGGACATGTTCGGCGTATTTGACCAACTGGGCCAGGAAGACGCCAGCGCTGACGATGCGGATGACAGTGGTGATGATGACTCTGCTGACGATATCGGAGACAGCGGCGATACTGCACTGACAGGTGACGACAGTTCTGCTGCCGATGACGATGATGCCGGAGACAACGATGATGCCGACGACGGCGGCCATGGCCACAGTCTGCTGGTTTACGAAAACCAAACCAAACAAGCTACCATATACAAGTCGCGGGCCGAGAAGCGCGGTGAAAAAGGAACAAAGGCTGTAGCCAAAGCCATCGGCTTATTGCGCAGTTCGGTTTATTTCTCGCTGGGAGCTGGACCGACCGGGCTTTTCGGACTGCTTACCGGACAGGCCATAGGAGCGACTCTGGGCTGGAGCGCCGGAGCCGGTATTTTTGTAACAGTTATAGCCAAACTGCTGCGCCGCTTCCTGCGCCGCGATCTGGATTCGTCAATAGGAGCGGAAGAATACCTGATGGATCTGGGAACAATAAGCATCCCGGTCCTGCCTGGCCAGATCGGTAAAGTATTAGTGCGCCGCTATAACCGGGAAGTCGAACTCTACGTAAAAGCCAAGGATCCGGCAGCCATGCTGGCCAAGGGCACGAGTGTACGCATTATCGACATGAATGACGAGGTTTATTTTGTGGAAGAAGCATGATATTCAGTTGAGCAATACAACGGCCGGCCGTATGGCGGCCGAGTATACATACATAACCTGCAAGGAGGTTTTTTGATGGGTGACATGTTAAGCACCGTTTCGGGCTTGATATTCGGCGGATTAGGGGTCGCAACATTCTTGGTCCTCGTCGGTCTGCTGAAAGCTACGATCAGGGTGGCCTCACCAGACAAGATCATGGTGGTAACCGGCCGCAAGACGAAGCATAACGGGCGCAATTTCGGCTTCTCGGTCGAACGCGGTCGTACGATGCTGATTCCGTATTTTCAGTCTATGGGCAGCCTGGATCTGGGAGTTTTCCCGATCGCAGTCCGGGTAGAAGGTGTAAACAGCGCGAATGGTATTACCGTAGGCGCGGATGCGACCGCCTGTGTCTGTATCGACGACGAAGACGAAGCCATGCTGTACAGCGCGGTAGAACGCCTGATGGGCAAAGGCACTGACCAGATTCATGCCCAGGTACAGCAAACGCTGGTCGGCAACTTCCGCGGAGCCCTGAACAAGGCAACGCCGCTGCAGGCCATCGGCATGGAAGACAATGGTGACGGTCCAGAAACCGCCGTCGAAATGGGTGAACGCGCCCAGTTCCGCGCCGAACTGCTGAATGATATCAACTCCGATCTCCGCTCCTTCGGCATGAAGGTAGTCTCGGTATCCCTGCAGAAAATCTGGGACACCTCAAACTATATCGCCAATCTGGCCCAGAAGACCTTGGCCGAGAAGCGCCGTCAGGTAGAAATTGAAGAATCCAGGCTGTACGCCTTGGCCGAACAGTCCGAAAGCGACGCCAAGCGGCGCATGGAAGTAGCCAAAGCGCAGGCCGACGAAGCCATCATTGCCACCCGCCAGGAGCTGGAAGTGTACCGCCGCGAATCAGCCGGTCTGATCGAAGAAGCCCGTCTGCAGGCCGAACAGGCCATAGCTGAAGCCCGCAATGCCGGCGAGGCCATGGTGCAGGGCCAGCTTATCGAACTGCAGAAACTGAAAAACGCCAGCTCGGTAACCCTCGAAGCCGAAGCCCGCGAGGAATCGGCCCGAACAGTTGCTGAAGGCGAAAAAGAAAGCATCGGCATCCTGCAGGGTTCGCGCAACGATGTGCTGAAGGCCAAAGCCGAACTGTTGGCCCAATTTGGAAACGATGCGGCCAGCGTCATGTTCCTGCAGCAGAAATTGCCCGAACTGTATACCGCCTATCAGGAAGCCAGTGCCAATGGCGCTGTAGACAGCCTGGTAGTAATGAACGACGAAGAAGGCTTCTCCGGTGCGGTAAACCGCGGACCGCGTGCCTTTGCCGATTTCCTTCATACCTTTGCCGATACCTTCGGTATTGATGTACGCCAGCTGGCCATGCCGGATGCCGACAAGGAGGCCAACCGATGATGTATTTTGTTCTTGCATTGGGAGGCCTGGTAGGCCTTACCGTTATCATACAGCTGCTGACCAACATGAAAATTGTCGGTGGCAACGAGCTTGGCGTCGTCGCCGGCTCCGGCGGCAATAAAGGCTTCCGTACCCTCTCCGGTGGCCGTGCCTTCATCATTCCGCTGCTGCAGCGCTTCAGTAAATTCGACCTGACCCCGATCACCATCGAGGTTATCGTGGACTCGGCCATCGCTGCCGGCATCGTACCGCTGAACGTAAAGGCAACTGTTTCCTTTGCCATCGCCGCCAACGAAACCGGACGCAGCCATGCCGTAACCCGCATCCTCAGCCTGGCTACCAATCGAGATGACCTGCGCCGCCTGGCCAACGACATCATCGAAGGCCACCTGCGCGACTCTATCGCCAGCATGACCCCCGAGCAGGTGATGAAAGACAAAGACACCTTGGTCGCTAAAATGATCAATGTGTGTAAACACGATCTGGAAAACATCGGCCTGGAAATTACCACCATGAACATCGCCGATGTTGACGACCACCGCCTGCCCGGTGTAGAAGAACCGGATTTGTACATGGCACTGCTGAAACGCGTACAGTCGGCCAATGCCGAAACCAAGGCTCGTCAGGCCCAGGCCGAAGCCCGTGCCGCCAGCGCCGAACAATCGGAAGCCCGCCGCGCCGAAACCGAGGTTAAAAACCTGAAAAACGAGCTGGAGCGCCTGAAGGCTGATGTGCGGGTTAAAATGGCAGAAGAAAACCAGATCCGCAAGGTCGGAGTGGAACAGGAAGCCGCCAATGCCCGCGCCCGTGTTTCCGGCATTAAAGGCCAGATCGAAGCCGAAAAGCAGAACATCGAACAATTGCGCAACCGCTACCGGGCGGAAATTAGCACACCGGCTATGGCCGAACGCGAACGCCTTATCCTGTCGGCCAAAACAGTGGTTAACGAGCAGCGGACAATTGCCATGGCCGAGGTTGAGCAGATGGCTGTTACGCTGGGTACCATGAAAAAAGCCGGCAAAGAAGCCCGTCGCGCCTGGGTACTGGACAACTTCGAAAAGCTGTTCAAACCCTTTGCCGCCACACTGTCCGGCTACCCGGCCAAACATGTGTCTGTACTCACCGGCGCTGGCGGCGATCACCAGCCGCTAACCGCTATACATCCGAATGCCATCTCGGCCAACCGCAACGAGCTGATCGCCGCGGCCCTGGAGAATGCCGGCAGCATTAACAAACTGAACAAAAGCGCCGACAAAAAAGAAAAAATCGAAGAGTAACGTGGTGCATAGCCGTCAGGGACCAAACCCCTGATGTAGCAAAAGCCGCCGGGGCATACGCCTCGGCGGCTTTTTTTCTCGGCCTGGATGCGGCAAACACAGCTGGCCTGAATCTGGCGAACCAAATCAGCTTGCCGGGAACGGCTGCCGGATCCGTATGGCCAACAGTGGCCGCCGGCTTACAACTGCTGGTTCCTGACTGTGCGCTAAATCGCCGGACTAGCGCACAGTCAGTGTTTTCAGATAATTATCCAGGGCTGCCTGGGCGGTTTTGAGTTCCTCGGCGGCCGCAACCAGCAG
>JAHIWF010000088.1 GCA_018815555.1 Spirochaetota bacterium
TGAGGACAGGGCTATCATGGCGGCGCTCCGGCAACTTGCGGGCAAAACAGCGGGGGCCACAATGATCCCCCTGCTGCGGCCGTTTTTGGCGGTTCCGGCCGGCACTGCGCTGGCTCTGGCTCGTCTGCCCTGCGCCCGGCCATTTGCTCCCGGCTGCCTGCTGGCGACCGATCCAGCCCTGCTGGCGCAGATCGAAAGCGACCCGGTGCCGCCCATGCAGTTCACTGCCGCCACCCGGGCGCTGGACAGCCTGGCCCGCACTGATTCCGAAGGCTACAATGAAGCCCACTGGCTGTCTTTTGCTGCTATAGTCGGCGAATATTTCCATCGTGAAGGGCCGTATCTGTATCCGAGCCTGACGGGCCAAAAATCCTGCAACTACGAAGATTTTTTCCGGGCGGCACTGGCAGCCGATACCCTGCTCAGCCCTGATCCGCAGAAGCCCTGCATAGTGCCGCCGGAGTTCGACCGCGGCGAGGCCCAAAAACTGGGCAGGGCTTTGAGCCAGCTATTCTGCTGAATCCGGGAGCGCTCCGGGCAGCGGTACCTGCATTCGCCGGCCAACCTGCAGTACCAGCAAAGCCGAGATAATGCAGGCTCCTCCGGCCAGCTGCAGCGGACTCAATCGTTCGCCCAGCAATACGGCCGACAGGGCTATGGTAAACAAGGGCTCGGCAGTTGATACCAAAGAAGCGTCCGCCGAACCGATGCGCTCCATCGACGCAAACAGGGTAACAATGGGCAGAATCGTAGCCACCACTGCAATTCCCAGAATTCCGGCAAAGGCTACAGTAGTAGAAGGCAGACGCAAGGTCCCCGTAACCAAAGTAATGCTCCAATAAAATAAAGCCGCCGCCGCCATAATAACCGCGGTGGCAAATATCGGGTCTATGCCTTTAAGCGCTTTCTCGCTGGCTGTCAAATACAGCGCATAGGCCAGTGCCAGTATCAGGCCGAAAACCAGGCCCTGCACCGGCAACTCGGCGCTCTTCCACAAGGTAAGCACACAGCCGACCATTGCCAGCAAAAGGGCCAGCAATTGTCGCCTGCTGGGTTTTCGCCGGTACATGAGCAACACGGCAATAATCACAAAGGCCGGATACAGATACAGGAGCAGCGAAGCCAGCCCGGGATCGAGATAGCGCAAGGTTAAAAAATATAAGCCGGCCTGTGGCGCAAAGCCGAACAGCCCCAACAGAAAAAGCCGGCGATACAAAGCAGCCGGCTTGCGCCAGCGACCGGTAGCCAGCACAAAGATCCATAAAAGCAGGGCGGCCAGGCTGAAACGCCAGGCCAGACTCTGCGGCACCGAAAAGCCCTGGGAATAAATCAATTTGGCAAAAAGCCCAAGACTGGAAAAAGTCAGTGCCGATAGCAGTGCCAGCAAAAAACCCTGCATGGCGCGGGGTTCATGCTGGCCGGATTTTAGCGCAGCCGCTTTCATTCACCGGTATCGAACACGGTTTTGCCGACGCTGTAATCGCTTAAGCGCACTTTGGCCCGCAACTGATCGGCATCGGCCACCTTGCGCGCCAGCTCGGGAAAGTTCCAGCTGCCGTCAGCCTGCGGGTCACCCTGCTCCACCGCCGCCAGCTCGTCCAGCAGCTTTACCGGCAAACGGCTGTCAGCCGGCCGGGCCAGCACCGGCAGCAGTTCAGGCTGCACAGGGGCAACCCTGGCCGGATTGTCCAATACCCGGGCATACAGCGCCCGGCGCAGATTCTCGCGTTTGATGCTTTCGTTCTCGGCCTTTACTTTAAGTGAACGCAGTGCCGGCACCAGCCAGAACACCACGGAGAAGGCGATGGGTACTGCGCCCAGTATCCAGGGCACAATAAAGGCGGCGTTTCCGATATAGGTTTCAAAAAGCGTATAAACAAATCCGTAAAAATACCTGAGCGTGGCTACTGGCTTGCTCCGCGCTAAAAGTATTACCGGACCGTAACTAAGCCAGGAACCCAGGAAAAAGCCGCCAAACAGCAAATTTACGCCGTTTATCAGAGCATAAATAGCATTGGCCTTCTTGTCGTTGGCACTGAAAGGCCGCAGTCGGCGGTAAGGCAGATCACCGGTGCCCAGATCACTATCGCGGGTACGCGCCAGCAGCGACGGAAAGTGATAGTACACCGTGCCGTTTTCCGACACCTCCGGGCTGCCTTCAAATTCGTACAGATAGCGCGAAATGGCCAGATCGGCCTCACTGGCCGAAAGACCGGTAAGCGCCATAAAATCTTCCAGCAGGATGATGCCCTTTTTAGCCTGCACCATGGAGACAAACACCCGGCGGGTTACCTGGTCGTGGCCGGCATTGGGATCGGACTCGCCGAACACAAAAGAAAAGATGGCCCGGTGCAGCGGCCGGCGATTTTTGCGGTCCCGTACCGCACCACGTGCCACACTCCGCTGGGCATAGCGGCGCTGGCTGCCGCCGTTAAAAATCTCGTTGTAGAACCAGATACGCACAAACAAGTCGATAAGCCGGGTGGTTAATGCCAGACCGCCCAGACCGCCGCCGGAGCGCCGGCTGGAGCCTTTGGAGTCGGCCATGGAACCGGCCACCGAAGCCACCAGCGCAAGCACCACCAGGGCCATGAACAGCACAAAATAGCCCACCAGCATAACCATGATCCAGATCTTGAACAAAAAGGCCAAAACCTTGGCCAGACCCTTGCTGAAACCGCGCCACAGCTTTTTCAGGGCCGGCCGCCAGCCGCGGTATCGGCTGGCGTAGCCCTGCGGAAACGAATACAGAATCTGGCCGGATTCGGTTACCTTCAGCCGGCCGCGATACTCGTCGGCCACTGCCGGCAGTTCGGTTTCTACCTGATGCTTGGGCAGGCCGGTAAAAGCCACCAGATCGGCAACCCCGGCTTCGCCCTTATGCTTGCGGAAGGCCTGCAGCAGCGCCGAGCGCACCTTGTCTTTATTATAATCGTATACCTTGGTTTCTGTAGCCATCAATCCTGCTCCTGCCCGTCCGTAACCAGTGACTCAAACAACGCGGCATACTCGCGCGCTGATTTGTCCCAGGAAAATTCCTGCTGCATGGCCCGAACCTGCATGATTTTGTAGTGTTCCTGCCTGTTGTACCACAGCCAGACCGCCCAGCCGACGGTATCATAGATAGACCGGGGAGATAGATAGTCAAACATGAAGCCGGTTCCGGCTCCGCTGTCTTCGTTATAATTTGACACAGTGTCGGCCAGTCCGCCGGTACGCCGCACTATAGGCAGGGTGCCGTAGCGCAGCGAGTACATCTGGTTGAGCCCACAGGGTTCATAACGGCTGGGCATCATAAAGAAGTCGGCACCGGCTTCGATAAGATGGGCGATTTTTTCCGAGTAGCCCACCCTGGCCTTAAAATTGGGCACATTCTCCGACAGGGTACGCA
>JAHIWF010000089.1 GCA_018815555.1 Spirochaetota bacterium
AAACAATACGGCATTGGCACTTTTCAGTACCAGGGCCATTATTTGCGGGAATACATCGGGCCGGGCTTCAAATACGATACCAAGCACACCGATGGGTACCGTTATTTTTTCCAGAATCAGCTGCTCATCAAGCTCGGTGCATGCCAATATTCTGCCTACAGGATCAGGGAGCTCCATCATATTCTGTATGCCGCCGCAGACCTGCCGCAGCTTGTCTTCATCGAGCTTCAGTCGTTGATGCAGTGGTGAGCCATTCTCGCTGGCTGCAGCAAGGTCGCGCTTGTTTGCTGTGATTATTTCATCCTGCTGCATTGTCAGAATTCTTTTAAGTTCTGCCAGGGCTGTGTTTCTTTGCCCGGTGCTCAGTGTCATCATTATCCCGGCAGCAGTTTTGGCTGCCTGTAATTTTTTTGTCATTGTTTTGCCCCCTGATACAATACCATATTCTCGCGCACGATTGCCTCTTTGGGCGAATGCCTGCCCAGTTGCTGGCTCAGCTCGGCAGATGAATAGTTGACTATCCCTCTGCCGATTTCTTGTTGGTCCTCGCTTAGAATGCCGACAGTCTGGCGGGCCTCGAACTTGCCATTGATGCCGATAATTCCTACCGGCAGCAGGCTGGCATTGTTCTGCAGCAAGGCCAGTTCGGCTCCGCGGTTTATAGTAAGGCTGCCGGCCGATCCGGCAGCTAGTCCGATCCAATGCTTGCGTTCCGCCATACGGCGGCATGACCGAATCAGTGTTCCACATTGTTCGTCGCCGAAAAAGATCTGCTCCATTACTCCGGGTATCAGGCCGGAGGCGATGATGGTGCTGACTCCGGACATGGCAGCTATGCGGGCTGCTTCCAGCTTGCTTTGCATGCCTCCTCTGCCTGCATCCGAAGTTCCGGCTGTATGTATGGTCGACAGTACAGTAAAATCATCTATTTCCGGAATACGACAGGCCAGCGGATTGGTGTGCGGGTTGTCATCGTACACTGCGTCTACATTGGATAGCAGTACCAGCTGATCGCAGGCCAATTTTGATGCAACCAGGGCGGACAGGCGGTCATTGTCGCCAAAGCTTTTGGATTGGCCAACTTCGACGAGCTCGGCCGACGAAACCGTGTCATTCTCATTTATAACCGGGATGGCACCAAGTTCGAGCAGCCGTTGGAATACTTTCTGCAGGCTCAGGTAACGCTGACGGCTGGAAAAATCGTGATGGGTAAGCAAAACCTGGGCACAACTTATGCCCACGGCCCCGAACAGTTTTCGGTAATGTTCCATGAGTATGGATTGTCCGACTGCGGCGGCAGCCTGCTTGTTAATCAGAGACTGTGCTCCCTGCAGCCCGAGTTCCTGCTTGCCCAACCCTACCGCGCCGGAGGACACAATCAGGATTTCCGCTCCGCTTTCACGCAGTCTTTTGCAAACATGTACTAGTTCAAACAGCCGGTCGCTGGCAATGCTGCCGTTTTCGCGCATGACCACTGCAGAACCAAGCTTAATTACTATTCTTTTTTTCACAAGTATCCTCCCTGCCGGTAATCAGGTTTTCGGCCATCACGGATGCAGCAGTAGTGGCAAAAATGTCTTTCTGCTAAAAAAAAGTCCGGATGCGGCAGTGCCTTCAGCTGTCTGGCTGAATTGACCTGTTAATTTGCTGTGTTAGGTAAAGTTTATCGACGGGGGAGATAACGCGGATTGGCGGGACGCGGAGAGCGGGCGGGCAGGTTTGCAGTCATTGTATTTGCAAAGGAGTATAGACAGTTTTCTGTACACAACAGGATGGCTGATCCTTGATTCATTGAAGCCTCCACTGGAAAAACTTATCACCCACAGTAACGGGTGTGGCGTGCAAGAGTCAATCAGATGGCGCTTGATATTTATTAAGTGTTTCAGTGTGCCGCTGGTTCCGGCAAAAAAACCGGCCCTCCTATTGGGGAGGGCCGGCAGGGTGCAACAATTACCGCGCGGGTGGCAACTCGCTCCGTTTATTTGCTATACAGAGGATGTTCTTCGTAATGCGTATGCAGCAGCTCGTGCGCCTTGTGGCCGTTCGGTTCGCCAAGGAAATCCTTGTAAATCTGGGTGATATGAGGATTGTGGTGCGAACAGCGGTAGGTGCTTTTTTCGTCATCATGGTAGAGTCCGGCTATGCGCTGCTGGCGTATCTCGTCGGTAGCACCATAAGGCTGGCCGCCACCACCGATACAGCCGCCACGGCAGGCCATAACCTCGATAAAGTGCCACGGAACGTCCTTGCCTTCCTTTTTGGCCTTGCGTACCTGGTCCAGTACTTCGGCGATATTGCCCATCTGGTGGGCGACGGCGACGCGTACTTCAGTACCCTTGATGTTGATGCGCGCTTCCTTGATGCCGGAAATACCGCGTACACCGGTAAAGTTAACCTCTTTCAGATCTTCTTTGGTTACCAGGTAGTAGGCCGAGCGCAGGGCTGCTTCCATAACTCCACCAGTCGCTCCGAAAATGGTACCGGCACCGGTGTAGGGTCCGAGCGGGCTGTCGGCCTCTTCGTCCGGCAGGTTGGCCAGGTCGATGCCGGCCTGTTTTATCATGCGGGCCAGCTCACGGGTGGTCAGTACCACATCCACGTCACGATCTCCGGAAGAGAACATGGACTTGTCGCGGCCGCTTTCGTGCTTTTTGGCAGTACAGGGCATGACAGCAACCGAGAATATTTTCTTCTTGTCTACACCGGCTTTATCTGCCCAATAGGTCTTGATCATGGCACCCATCATCTGCTGCGGGCTCTTTGCTGTGGAAAAATTGGGAATCATGTCGGGGTAGTATTTCTGCATGTAGTCTACCCAGGCCGGACAGCAGCTGGTAATCAGCGGCAGCTCGCCTTTGCCTTCGGCAAAACGGGTAACAAACTCGGTACCTTCTTCCAGGATGGTAAGATCAGCGGCAAAATTGGTGTCGAACACCACGTCAAAGCCCAGGCGGCGCAGTGCGTTGTAAATCTTTTTGGTAATTACTGTGCCGGGAGCCATTCCGAATTCTTCGCCGAGGGCGACACGCACAGCCGGGGCAATCTGCACTACACAGGTAAGGTCATCTGCGCCGCTCTTCATGAGCGCGGTCCAGACTTCCTGGGTCTGATCATGTTCATAGATAGCGCCAACCGGACAATGGGCGGCGCACTGGCCGCAGCGGATACAGGGGCCGTCGGCCAGGGCTACGTCGGCGGCCGGGGCAATGCGGGTTTTCTCGCCGCGACCCAGGAATTCGATGGCCCAGACATTCTGCATCTCCTGGCATACTTTAACGCAGCGGCCGCATTTGACGCATTTTTCGGGGTTAAGCACCAGGGTGTTGGTGGAGGTATCCATCGGCAGGCCTTTAAGCCGCTTGGTAAAGGGCTGCTCGCGGATACCGAACTCGGCGGCCAGGGTCTGCAGCTCGCAGGAGCCGGAGCGCGGGCACTGCAGACAGTCGTCCGGATGGGTAGACAGTATCAGCTCGATAACCGTTTTACGCACCTGTACGATTTCCGGGTCGTGAGTAATAATGCTCATGCCTTCTTCGATGGGCGTACAGCAGGCACGCAGCATTTTCGGGCTTTTCTCAACTTTAACCACGCAGATACCGCAGGCCGCCCAGGGCGGCAGGTCATCATTGTAGCAGAGCTTGGGAATCTTTATGTTCATCTTCTCGGCAGCATTCAGTATGGTGGTACCTTCTGCTACCTGAACGGCAATACCGTTTATCTTCGCGTTGACCATGGGGCCTGCTCCTTATTTCTTGAGTACCGCGTTGAATTTACAAGCCGTGAAACATTCACCGCACTTGATACATTTGGACGCGTCGATGGTGTATTTATCAGCCTTGCTGCCGCTAATGCAGTTTACCGGGCATTTGCGGGCGCAGAGGCTGCAGCCGATACACTTGTCCTTGTCGATACTGTAGGTAACCAAATCTTTACACTTGCCGGAGCGGCAGGTGCCGTTGATGTGGTCTAAATATTCTTGGCGGAAGCGCTTGATGGTAGACAGGGTGGGGTTCGGTGCTGTCTGGCCCAGGCCGCAAAGTGCAGCGCGGCGCAGTGCGTGGCCGATTTTTTCCAGTTTTTCCAGGTCTTCCACTTTGCCCTGGCCTTTGGTGATCTTGTCCAGAATGTCGTGCATCTGGGCAGTACCTACGCGGCAGGGAGTACATTTACCGCAGGATTCATCCACACAGAATTCCATGTAGAATTTTGACACGTCCACTACGCAGTCGTCTTCATCCATAACAATGAGGCCGCCGGAACCCATCATGGAGCCCAATGCAGTGAGGCTCTCGTAATCGATGGGGGTGTCCAGGTATTCTTCAGTTATGATACCGCCAGAAGGACCGCCGGTCTGGGCGCCGAGGAACTTTTTGCCGCTCTTGATGCCGCCGCCGATGTCGTAGATGATTTCGCGCAGGGTGGTTCCCATGGGAACTTCTACCAGGCCGGAGTTTTTTATTTTTCCGGTAAGCGCAAAGACTTTGGTGCCTTTGGAAGTTTCGGTGCCGATTTTTGCGAACCAGGCGCCGCCTTTGGTAAGAATTACCGGAATGTTCGCCCAGGTTTCCACGTTGTTGATGACGGTGGGTTTGCCCCAGAGGCCCTTGACGGCCGGGAAGGGAGGGCGGGGAATGGGCATACCGCGGTTGCCTTCAATGGACTGCAGCAGAGCTGTTTCTTCGCCGCAAACAAAAGCACCGGCACCCAGGCGGATCTCGATGTCGAAGGAGAAACCGGAGCCCAGGATATCGTCGCCCAGGAGGCCTAATTCACGGGCCTGGCGCAACGCGATCTTTAGTCGCTCGATGGCCAGCGGATATTCGGCGCGGATGTAGACAAAGCCTTTGTTGGCACCGATGGTATAACCGCATACGGTCATGGCTTCGATTACTGAGTGGGGGTCACCTTCGATGGTGGAACGATCCATGTATGCACCCGGATCGCCTTCGTCGGCGTTACAGACTACATATTTCTGTTCTTCTTTTACCACACGGGTGAATTCCCACTTGCGCCAGGTGGGGAAGCCGGCACCGCCGCGACCACGCAGGCCGGCGATCTTCAGCTCATTGATGACACCTTCCGGTTTCAGCTCAAAGAGGGCTTTTTCCAGGCCGGCATAACCGTCACGGGCGATGTATTCTTCGATGTTTTCCGGGTTGATGATACCGCAGTTGCGCAATACGATGCGGTATTGCTTCTGGTAAAATCCGATTTCTTCGGTTTTAATGCGCTCTTTCTGGGTATCGTCTTTGTACAGCAGCCGTTTTACTTCGCGGCCTTTTACAATCTGCTCGGCGATAATTTCTTTGGCGTCCTCCGGTTTTACTTCTACATAAAACGATTCGGACGGCAGTACCTTTACGATGGGCCCTTTTTCACAGAAACCGAAACAGCCAGTTTTTACAATCTGGACGTCTGAAGCGACGCCCTGAGCTTCGGCCTGCGCATGGAGCTCCTTGAATATGTCGTCGGCCTTGCTGGATTCGCATCCAGTGCCGCCGCATACCAGAATAAATTGCTTGTACGCCATTGTTTTGGAGCCTCCCGTACTTATTTGTTGACGATATCGATCGCCGGGCGATCGTATATGTGACCGCTGACCAGCTTGCGGTCAACGAGGTGCTTGCGGACAATATCAGCGGCTATTGCCGCATCGACCTTGCCGTAGATGGTTGCCGGCATGCCGGGAACGATAACTTCTACGGTGGGCTCCACATGGCAGAGACCCATGCAGCCGGTCTGGCGGATTACCACATTGGCGGTAATTTTATGTTCGTCCACTGCTTTTACAATTGCTTCAAAGGCATCTTTAGCGCCGGCAGCGATACCGCAGGTGCCCATGCCGACGATAACCTGAATTTCTTTGCCTTCAGTTTCGCGCCGGGTCATCTCGCCCTTGGTCTCCTCGCGGAGCTTTCGGAGCTGATCCAGGGTCATTTTGGCCATAGTATGCTATCTCCTCTTGTGTGTAGCCTGACGCTTTGGACGTTTCAGGCTTCCTGTGATTCCAGATATTGCCGGGCTAAAACCAGGGCCCCGGCATCGGTAAAATCGCCTAGTACTGCGTGTAGTTCCGAGCGACTTAAGCTGTAGTCCAGTTCACGCTCCTGGTTGCGTCGTCTGATGATCAGCTCGTAGTCGCCATCGAAGCAAAAAGCCGAAAGAAACAGGCCCGGCAGGTCGCCCAGGGGCGGTGTATCCAGATGCCCGGCTGGGAACGTAAAGCTCAGGATGGTACCCTTGCCCGTTTGTGACGACAGGGTAAAGTCTCCTCCGGTCTGCTCTACAGCCTGCACTACAAAGGGAATGCCCAGCCCTACTTTTCGCCGCCGGTGTTTGATTCCGTCGGTAAAAAAAGGATCCTGCACCCGTTGCAGTGTTGTCTCGTCCATTCCTTTGCCATTGTCTTCGATGGTCAGCCGGAGTTGGCCATCTTCTTCTATAATAGAAAGCTGTATGCGATTTGCTGCCGCCTCGATCGAGTTCTGTACCAGATCAAGCAGGAAATCACATACCGTGTAATGCACAACAGATCAGCCTATGGCCTTATACTTGGCTATGATGCCGGCTACCTGATCGGTGGTAAGTTTTCCGTACACATCGTCGCCGACCATAAGTACCGGGGCCAAGCCACAGCAACCTACACAACGAACAGCATCAATCGAGAACAGGCCGTCCGGAGTTACTTCGGAGCCTTTTACTCCCAGGATATGCTCGGTTTCCTGAATGAGTTCCTGGCCACCTTTCAGATAGCAGGCGGTTCCCATACAGATTGCTATGCGGTGCTTACCCGGCTTGGTAGTTTTGAAGTAATGATAGAACGTGATAACACCGTAGATTTTGGCTAGCGGAATTTCCAGATCACGGGCCAGGCGTTCTGCTGCCTCTCGCGGAACGTAGGTAAACTCCTGCTGGACCCGATGTAAAATCATGATCAGGTTGCCGGGTTTTCCCTTCCATTCCTGCACGAAGCTCTCGAGTTCTTTGGAGAACTCAATCTGAGCTACTGCCATGTATTCCTCCTTGATGGATAAAAAATTATCTATAATTTTGGTGCATTCTAACGCAGAATTGTTTGGAAAGGCAAGGTGTCAGCGACCAAAATCGTAGCGAAAAGGAGGAAAAATTTTAACTATCAATATAATCATTTTGTTATATGCAACAAATCAGGGCTTAAAAGTCTGATTGCCTGCTCCAGATCTTCCGAAGACAGTGGTTTAGGCAGGATTATTGAAATATCCGGATTGGATTGCACATTATGGTCTGCAGATGAGAGTATGATAAGCGCCGGCTTCCTTTTATTTTCCTGCTCAAGGCGGCGGATAGCTGCCGCGGTATCCAGGCCGCTGAGACCGGGCATATTCTGGTCAACAAAAATCAGGTGATAGTCTTTCTCCTGGACTCTTTTCAGAGCATCGTCACCGGACTCGCTTTCTTCTACAACTGCTCCGCGGCTGCGTAGCATATAGCCGATAGCCATACGCGACAGTCGTTCATCGTCGATCAGTAAGGTTGGAATGCCGGCCAGAGGTGGTTTTGAACTTTCCATATCATTATTCTCCGTGTCGTTGCTCTTGGCGGCGTTAACTGGACGGGTTTTCGCTGTAGTGGACGGTTTGGCTGGTGCCGCCGGTACGGGCGTTGCTGCTGTCTGCACCGGCTCCTGCAGGGTATTTGGAGCTGCCTGCAGTCCTGAATCCGGGGTCTGGGCCGCAAGCCTGTCGATTTCGTCGGCTGCTTCTTTGCTAAAAGGCAGAGGCAGGGCAAAAGAAAAAATGCTGCCTTCTGCCAGACGGCTTTTTACCCGGATGGATCCGCTACGTGATTGCAGTATGCTTTTTACGATTGACAGGCCCAAGCCGTGACTGCTATCCAGTTCAGTCGTTCGGCCTCTGGCCATGGCAAAAGGTTCCCAAATATAGGGCAGCCGATCTTCGGCTATACCACGGCCGCTGTCTTCTATGCTGCCTTTCAGTAGTAACTGCCCGGGCTTCGAAAGATCGGCATCCAGCCGCAAGCGGATAAACCCGCTCTCGGTATATTTGATGGCGTTGCTGGCCAGGTTGCTGAGCACCTGGCGGTAACGGACCTTGTCCCACCAGATTTCTCTATCCAGGGCACTGTCTATATTGATTATCATTTCCAGCCCTTTACGACGGGCTTGTATTACAAAGGTTTCCATAGCCAGGCGGGTTTCCCGGGCCAGGTTGAACTGAATATCATGGAATTGCAGGCTTCCGGAATGGGCGCTGGCCTGGTCAATTATGTCATTTATAAGCTGGATAAGATTATAGGCGGAGTCTTTTATGCTTTCCAGTACATCGGAACAGCTCATTGGCTGTTCTGCCAGCATTTCCAAGGTGCTGTACATTGCGGAAAGTGGCGCTTTCAGCTCATGGCCAAGAAAGGCTAGGTATCGTTCGCTCTGCAGCAGCATGCGCTGGGCGGTGCGCTGGGCTTCCTGCAGCTCTACTGAGCGGTTGGTCAGAACGCCGGTCATGGCTACCAGGCTGTCACGCAGCTCTTTTATTTCCATGATGCGGAACACCGGCCAAATAAGCTCCTGAGTAGGATCACGCTGCAATTTTTCGGCATTTATACGCAGTTTTTCGAGCGGACCCATCAGAAAATTGGTAAATGCCCGGGCAATCGAGCTGCTGCCAGCCAGCCACAGAAGCAGGAACAAAAAAGCAACGGTTATCTCATTATTCATTTTTGCTACTGCCGGAGCAAAACTTTGCTCGACAATCAGACGGCGCTTATCTGCCAGATTTTTAGTGCCGTATACCATGGCTGTTTGCCAGGCCTTCATCGGGTTTTTTTCATCTGGATTGGTACGGATACTTATTTCATTACTATTATGCGCTTGATTGAGGATACGGCTGTGTTGGCTCTGTCTGGTGCTGCTTCCCGAATCGGTAGCCCAAAGAAGGTCTCCGGCTTCAGTACGCATGGTAATGGAAAGGCCGGAGAGTGATTTGAAGCTGGCTGATGGCTCAAATGAACTCTCGGCACTTAGCGTTTCTCCCAGCGTTTCCAGTACAAGGCTGGCTTCTGACGCTGCGGCAAGAATGATATTATTTTTTTCATTGCGCACAAAAATAAAAATACCGGTAAAAAACGGCAGAATAAGACTGATGTTTACAAAGATTAGCAGGTATTCTCTGGCCTTGGGCGGCAGTGTCCAGGTAGGCGGCTGATCGGCTCCTGTTTTGGCTCTTGGGCTGCGAAGCTGCAGGTTTATTAAGCGGGTGACGAGGAAACTGCCGAGATAGAACAGAAGCAGCCCGCTGGTGGCATTAAATATGGCATTAACCCCCTGTTTGACCGCGGCAGCGACAGCTCCTTGCAGGTTCATACCAAGAAACAGACTGTATTGGCCGATTATCAGCGGAATGCCCAGTAGGGGCCAGAACAGGGCTTCTGCCCAGATAATATCTTCGGTCCTGGCTTTTGATACCAGCCGGTACACCAGTATGCCTTCGAGCAGATAGCTGGCCAGGGCCCAGGGATGCCCCCACATAAACAGCGTCGGCAGCATGCTGATCATCGGTGCAAATACCGAAAGCGGATGGCGCGTTAGGCAGATAGCCAGTATGGCCAGTATGTTTCCGGCCAGCACGCTGATACCAAAGGCCAGGTCCAGCGGCAGCCGATAATTGAGCAGGGCTCCGACTGCGGCCAGGCTCAGAGTCGTCAATACAGCCTCAATTGCGGGCATTTTTCTCAGTGGGGCGTAGTTCATACAGCTACAAGTATAGTTTATGGAGTTTCCGGATGCCAGCAGCCAGAGCAGATTTTTTTGCAATGATTGCTATAGTAGGGTATAGTATAGCTATGATAGAAGCGCTTGTACTTGTGTTGTCCGCCCAGCCCCTGCTGCCGGTCTGGCTGATAATGATATTGGTTGCCTTGTTGCTGCTTACCGCCAGGAAGCGGAAACAAGTGTATCTGCCATATTTTGTGTACTTTCTCAGTGGCTCGCTGGTGCTCCTGGCTTTTTCGGTAGTCGACACCTTTCTGTCTTTGCCGGCAGAAGTCGGTGTGATGGTTTTTAGTGCCAGTGTCCAATGTCTGTTATTTTTCTGTCTCAGGGCCGACCTCCGGCTGGTGCCGCGGCGTAGCTTTGTAATAGGGCAGTTGGTTTCCTATATAGTACTGCTGCTGCCGGCCCTGCTTCTGGTATTGGAGCCGCTGGATGCTTATTATCAAAACCCGGCAAAGATGGTGTTCTGGTCGCTGCTGCTCGGGCAGTCGCTGGCTTATCTTGTTCCGGTGTTTCGTACTTCGATTCCGCGCCATCATCGGCTTGGTATTTCCGTTTCGCTGCTTCCTGCCCAGGCTTTTGCTCTATATGCGCTGCTTGGGCTGCTTCTGCCTGCTTTCCCGCCAGTCTGGCTGCCGGCTAACCTTACAATGGCTTCGGTACTGTACCTGGTCTCCGGTTTCTGCCTGTTCGCCATAGCGCTGAACGAACTGACGCGCGGTGACCGCAACGAGACGGCGCTGGATGCCTATGTTGAGCGGCTAACCAGTTCGGTGCAGCGTTTTATCCCTGGCGAGTTTATGCACCAGCTTAGCAAAAACACCTTGGCTGAGTTGCATCTCGGCGATCATATCAAAAAGGACATGACTATCTTCTTCTCGGATATCCGGGCATTTACCGAATTGTCCGAGGTGCTTACACCGGAAGAAAATTTTGCCTTTATTAATTCTTATTTTTCGCGTATGGTGCCGCTGATCAAAAATCACGGCGGTTTTGTTGACAAGTATATGGGAGACGGCATCATGGCACTGTTTCCGGCCGAGCAAGGTGCCGATGACGCGCTGCAGGCTGCAGTGGAAATGCAGCTTAAGGTAGCCGAATACAATGGTCACCGGGCTAAAACCGGCTACCGTTCCATTTCGCTGGGGGTTGGAATTCATACCGGCACCCTGATGCTGGGGGTGGTAGGGGTAGATGACCATATGGAAGGCACCGTGGTGTCCGATGCGGTTAACCTCTCGTCACGGCTGCAAAGTATTGCCAAGGCTTTTAATCTGGCTACTGTTATCAGTGAAGCCACTTTTATGGCGCTGAACACACCGGGTCAATACAAATACCGCTTTATCGGCAAGGTACGGGTTAAGGGCAAGAGTGCCCCTGTTTCGGTATTCGAAATATTCGACGGACTACCGGCAGATCTGTACGAACGCAAAATGAGTTCCAACCGTTTCTTTGAACAGGGCATGATGGCCTATTATCAGAAGGAATATGCCGAAGCGGTTTTCTATTTTAAGCGAGCGCTGGAAGCCGTGCCTGAAGATGGTGCTGCCCGCTTTTATCTGGAAATCTGCCTGCGTAAGACCATGGGCAGGGCCTGATGCACTTGCTGCGTGAGACAGATTCGCGGCTGGATCCGCTGCTGATATGTATGGTTCAGGCGACCGGCTGCACAATCAAGCCCTCCAGTCCGGAACTGCTGGCACTGATCAGGCAGGAAGTCGACAGCATTAAGGCCGCAGCGCCAAGCGCCGGCCAAACTGGTGCGGCCGGCGGCATCCCGGCTGCTTCTGCCACCAGCCGTCCTGACTCCGAGAGAGGAGGCAGCCTTCATCCTGATGTGCGCGATGACGTCCGCGCCATGCTGCGTGCTGGCGGCTTTAAGCCCTCCGGACGCTCAAAACCAGCCAGCGAATATCTGGCCCAGGCCGCCCGTGAGGATCGCTTCCCATCCATTAACTCGGCTGTGGATGTAAACAATTACCTGTCGCTGCTGAGCGGGCTGCCGGTGAGTCTGCTTGAGGCCAGTGCCTTCAGTGGCGACATAGCCCGGCTGCGTATTTGCGCCGCAGGAGAGTCGTATGTGTTCAATGCCGCCGGACAGGAAATGGACCTGGCCGGGTTGGCCTGTATTTGTGATGATGCGGGAAAGCCTTTGGGCAATGCGGTAAAAGATTCAATGGCAGCAAAACTGGGGCCGGACAGCCAAAACCTGTTCGGCTTTATCTATGCGCCGCGCAGTTGTTTTGATAGCAGCCGGCTTGAGCAACTGGGGAAGCGATTTGCAGACTTACTGAGGGAGCATTGCGCCGCGCAATCCGCAAAGGTGCTTGTTGTAGGCTGAGCGCAAGCTTGGTTTTTGCAAAAAAGCAGCCCCTGCAAGATGCCGGGCTGCTTTTTGCTTATGGTCTTATAGCTGCGATCTGCTAGCTTAGGGCAGTGTGGCCATCAGATTTTTAGCCATTCCATCCCTGGAAACGTTGAGCAGGGCAGTACGTCTGGCC
>JAHIWF010000090.1 GCA_018815555.1 Spirochaetota bacterium
ATTGCAACTTCGAACATGTCCGTCTCCCCTATATACCCATGCGCTTCTGCATCTGCAGCCGCCAGTCGTATTTTTCGCCTTCTTTTTCCCAGGGAACAGTGCGCTTAATAGTAAAGCGGGTCTGATTCTTGTCTGTATATTCTACGACGGCGAAATTTCCGCGGCCAATATATAACATGTGTTCGTTTGGGCCCAAAGTTTCAAACTCGGCCAGCCTGGCAATGGCGCAGTCGAAATGAACCGCCAACCCGGTAGACGGATCGGCCAGTGAGGAGGAAACATCAAAAATCGGTTTTTTACAGTAGGGGCACTCAACCGGCGGCATCTCCGGCTGCTTTACCTTCAGTTCGGGCTTTGAATCGGGGCGATTGCGACGTCCTCCGCGATAAAAGCGGCGGCGCTCATCCCTGCGTCCTTCTGCCATCAGTAACTCCATATCCTTGAATTATTTCTGCACTCATTACCTGTGCTATGCGTTGAATAGCCCAGGAAAGATACACCTCATCATGCACTTTTCTTTTGAGTTCTGCAAGCCTCTGCTCTCGCTCAGCTTTTATTTGTTGCCGTACAGCTATTTCGTTCATGCTTACTCCGCAAAGGCAGCTTCCAACCATAATTCGACACTCAACGCCTTGATGGTGATGACGTCATATCTGATCCTGCTATACGTATATTCTCGATGTCTGGAGAGGTAGAGTTTAGACGTTTCGATGATTCTGTGTTGTTTTGCGCTGTTTACCGAGTTATACAGACTTTCATTGCCGAAAGCGTCCACTTGTTTTACCTCGACAAAGGCTATAAGGTCAGTTTTGCCAATGATCAGATCGATTTCGCCCCGGCGGCCGCGAAAATTCCGCTCCAGCAGGGTCCAGCCAGCGGCCTGCACATAAGCGGCAGCTATGCTCTCGGCTGCCTTGCCTTTGACGACGCTGCTCTTGGCAGCGCTGTTGTCCGGTATGGCCTGGCTCAAGAAACCAGTTCGCGCGGATCGATAGCCCGGGCTATGAACAGCGTCTTTTCGGTCAGCAGATCCAACACTTCGCCCTCGGGTTCTTTGTAGTGGTTGCCGAATTCGTCTACCAGCACCCGCAGGCAGGGCCGCAGCGGCGCATCGGCATGCGAAGTAACCACTTTGGCAATGGCGGAGTTATTGAGCACCACGATCGAGCCTATGGGATAGATGCCCATACTGCGCAGAAAGGCTTTTAACACATCAGGGTCAAAACGCCGGCCGTTGTCGGAAAGCAGGCTCTTCATGGCAGCATAGCCGATCATGGAGTTGCGGTACGATTTCTGGCTGATCATGGCCTCGAAAGCGTCGGTAACCGAAACGATGCGCGCCAGAATATCAATTTCGGCACCTACAGTCTTGCGGGGATACCCTTCGCCATCCCAGCGCTCATGGTGCTGCAATCCGATCAGACCCACATCCTCGGGAAAGTGCAATTCGCGGGTTATGGCCCGGTACGAATACAGAGGATGCGATTTCAGCTTCTGCATCTCTTCGACGCTCAGCTTGCCGGTTTTTTTAAGTATATCCTGTGGAATTTTTATCATGCCGATATCATGCAGAAAGGCACCGAGCGCCAGCTGCTGCAGGCGGTAGGCCGGCAGCTTCATGGTCTTGCCGACCACCAGCGACAGAATAGTACAGTTAACTGCCGTTTTGGCTTCTTCGTAGCCTTCGACATTGCTGCCGATGATGGCCGCTACTATCTGGGACTCATTTTCATCGACCATTTTCATGATCCGCGAATTTATTTTCTCAATCAGGCCGCTTTCCGGCAGGGCACTGCGCTGGATACTCTGAAATACCGACTGAGCGTCCTGTAGAATTGCCGCATAATCGGCAAAAAAGGCATCTTCTACGAAGCCGCTGCCGCCGGTATCTTTGAACACGGGGCCCTTAGTCTCTTTTTTCTTGGCAGCCGCTTCGCGGGCGGCTTTTTTTACCAACTCCCCTTCGGAAAAAACATGGGTAACTTCCCAGCGGCGCAGACCTTCCATATCACGTTCGCGGACTGCGACTCCGGCCGGCACAAAAATATTATTGCCTTCCACAAAGGCATCCCGACTGAAGGAATCACCAGCCTCGATATCAGCCAACGCAAACTTTTTCTTCATTTCTTCATTTCCTTTATAGCCAGCAATACGCGCGCCACCAGCTCCCAGTACAGCTGCGGGATAAAAACCCCTGGATCCAGCTGGCTAAGCGCAGTAGCAAGATAATCATCATTAAAAAGCGGAATTTTGTGGGTTCTGGCCAGCTCCAGAATGCGTTCGGCCTGGTAGCCACTGCCTCTGGAAACCACATACGGCGCATACGAGCCCGGTTCATAGCGCAGCGCTACAGCCTTCCGGTCGAGCCGCCTATACATGCTGGTCCACCTGCAAGACAGTAGACGACTGCACAGCCTCAGCGGTCTGCGGCAGCAGCAAAGCTACACCGTAGCGCTGCAGGGCTGCCCGCAAAAGCTTTTCCGGTATCTTGGGCTCTGCTTCGCCGCCCAGCAGGCGGCAGGTGGAGTTTGACGCATCAAGATCAAACATCCACAGGGCTTCATGCTGCTCCAGCGCCAGCACCATTTTTTCACTACTTTTCGAATGATAATTATAAAGTATACGAAGCATGACATGAAATTCAATACTGTCCTGCTGAAAATTAAGCGGTATATGCAGCCAGGCCCGTCCATCCGGCCCCGGACGATGCAATTTGCGCATTCCTTGGTCAGAAAGCAGACCAGCAGCCAGCGCCTGCAGCGTTTCTGTAAGCCTGGAAACCGACTCAGGCAGCGCCGGCCCGGGACCCGGGAACCCAGGACTGGTCTTCGACGCAGCACCCGGCAGAGCATCTGACTGTGCCTGTTTTGCGGCACTTATTTGCCGGTTTTCATCTGCAGCCTGCCCGCCATCTTCCTCAGGTTGATAGCGCCTATCCGGATTTTGCCGTTGGCCGCTATTTGATCCCTGCCGTTGATCCGTGGCCCCATCGTCCTTCGAGAAGAAACCGGCCAGCCCCTCCACCAGCGGATCGTCCAGATTGACCCCGGACGCCAGCGCCCGTGCGGCTACTCCGGCAGCCACCTGCTCCTGCCCGGGAAAGCGCCGCATAAAAGAGCGCAGCTGCAGAATATGTACCCGACTCAGGCTAACTGCTTCAGCCATCAAGGCCTGGGCCGCCGCCAAGGCAGAACTGTCCGGCCGTATGTGCAGGCTGACCAGAAAATCAGCCAAGCGACCGCCGGCAGCTGTGCTGGCTGGTACTGCAGCGGCCGACGCCGCACTGCCGGAACCGATACCGGCAGGCAAGCCTGCCGCAGCAGACTTGCCGACCAACCCGGCCGCAGCTTTTGCCGCTTCGCCGACCGGCGCTTTGCCAGGTGCCGTTCCGGCAGCTTTTCCGGCAACAGTCTGGCCGCTCTCGACAAGCTCACCGCCGGCAGTCGCCTTAGCGCCTCCGGGCCCCATAGTCTTGCCGGCCGCACCTGCCCGGCCTGCCGACGCGGCCTTGCCGGCAACACCAGCCTTATCATGCGAAAAAGCACCGCTACCGGCTTTTTCGGCCTGTACGGTGCTCTTGATGCGCGCAATATCGCTGTTAGTGTCTCCGGATCCGGAAACCGGTCGCAAAATCGGCCTTATTTGTTGGCTTCGAGAGAGCGGAATGCCGGCTTGCGGCCACCCAGCAGCTCTTTGATCTTGGCCTTTTTACCAATCTTCTCGCGGATGTAATACAGCTTGGCGCGGCGAACCTTGCCATAGCGGACGATTTCGAGGCTGTCGATGCGCGGTGAATACATCGGGAACACGCGCTCCACGCCAACGCCGTACGAGTTCTTGCGTACAGTGAAAGTCTTGCCGACTCCGGCGTTCTTGAAGGCGATTACCAGACCTTCGTAGGCCTGGATACGCTCGGTTTTACCTTCAACAATTTTGAAGTTTACCCGGACAGTATCTCCGACTTTGAAATCGATCATCTCTTTAATCTGAGCCGATTCTATCTTTCGTATAAGGTTCATGCTTCTCCCCTTTGCACCAATAATTCGTCTATCAGTTTCCGAAGCTCGTTATCGAGCCCCCTGCCCGACAAAAGGTCGGGTCGGTACAGCAGGGTCTTTTCCAGACGCTTCTTGTACCGCCATGCCTGAATGTTGGCATGATGCCCCGAAAGCAGAACGTCCGGGACTTGCATTGTATCATAAACGGCTGGCCGTGTATACTGGGGGTACTCCAGCAGACCGTCCTCAAAACTCTCTTCCTCCAGCGATTCGCCGGTAATTACACCAGGCAGCAGGCGGTATACCGCATCCACCAGGGTAAGGGCGGCGACCTCGCCGGAAGACAGCACATAGTCACCGATACTGATTTCGTCAGTTACATATGTATCAATAATCCGCTGGTCTATGCCTTCATAGCGACCACATAGGATGACCAGATGCTCTTCGGCAGCCAGGTCCCGCGCGTACTGCTGGTTGAACAGGCGGCCGCCGGGCGTCATATACACGACCCGAGACCCTTTGGCCTGTACTGAATCCAGCGCTGAGGCCAGTGGTTCAGGCGTCATCAACATGCCCGGCCCGCCGCCGTACAACTCGTCGTCGCACTTATTGTGCTTGTTGTTGGCAAAATCGCGGATATCCACCAGCTCGTAAGAAACCAACTGCCGCTGTACCGCCCTGGCCATGATTGAACTCTCGAAAAAGCCGCTCATGATACCGGGAAACAACGATAAAACACTAATTTTCAATCAAGTACCCATGGTGTACGCAATTCGATGGTCCGTTTACCGATATCCACGTCCCCGATAAAGGGATCCTGGAAAGGTATCAGGGCCAACTGCACGCCGTCGCGCACCGCCTCTAGCAGAAAACCGGAAACGCCGCCTTCCATCACGCCACGCACCTCGGCCAATTCACGGCCTTCGTGCACCAGCTTGCAGCCAGCCAGGTCGGCGTAATAATACTCGCCGGACTTACAAGGCGCTGCCTGATCGCGCGGGACCAACAGTTCCAGTCCGCACAGAATCCTGGCAGTTTCCGGACTATCGTACGACCGGAACTTCATGATAAGGCTGCCGTCCTGCTGGTCTTTAAAGCCTTCGACCAGCAGCGTCATGGATCGGTTGGCATCGCTGGCAGCTATGCTTTTCAGCTGGCCAAAATGCCCGGTTTCGCCCGAATAGGACAAAACCTTCATCCAGCCATGCACCCCGAAGGGCTTGGCTATCTTGCCGACGGCAAGCTTGTCCATACTCAGTCTAGAATCTGCAGGCGCACATCCTTGCCGCCGCGCATGGACGAGGCAGACAGGATGGTGCGGATGGCTTTGGCAATACGGCCCTGCTTGCCGATGACCTTACCGATATCGGCCGGGCCAACGCGCAGCTCTATGGTAATACCGGCATCGGTATCGATCGTGTTGACCGAAACCGCCGAGGGATCATCTACCAGAGATTTGGCGATATATTCAATAAGATCACGTTCCATAACCGCTCCTTTCGCTGCTGTCCGTGTTCAACGTGCCAGAAAGGGCTATCAGGCCCGGTCGATCTGGATGTTGCTGCGGTTGAGCAGGCTGCGGACGGTAGGACTAGGCTCGGCACCCTTCTTCAGCCAATCACGGGCCTTGGCTTCGTCAATACGAAGCTGCTTGCCTTCGGCTTCGATGGGATGATAAATGCCCAGCTCGTCGATGGTTTTGCCATCACGGGGCTGGCGGGAATCCAAAACTACGATACGGTAATATGGGCGCTTCTTGGCACCAAATTTCTTGAGACGGATTTTTACGCTCACAGAATCCTCCTGATAATATACGACGCCTTTTTTGGGGAACATCGTTTGCCTGAACCGCACCCTGCAAGCCAGCCGGGGAGAGACCCGGACTCATTGCAGTTCCTTACAGCTCAAGCACATACGAACCGGTATCTGCCGCGGACCGGTCCGTTATGCGGGAATGGTTTACACTGGAGGACTTTATACCCTGAATTGCGCGGTATAGTCAATCAGCATCACCACTTGCATGTACCGGGGGAGGCGGCTGACCCCGCAGCCGGCGCTTTTGATCGCCCAATGTGCCTGACATACGAGACCTGCCGGAATCGACTGACCCTGCCGGCGAGGAGGCAGCCGCCAGGGGGCGCGTCTTGGCAAGGTAACTGGCAGGCGTAATCCTGGCGCCCCCTGCAAGCTATAAAAAGCTCCAATATATCCAGGGCCGGGGACTGTCCCCACTCGGCTGTCTCCACTCGGCTGTCTCCCCACTCGGCTGTCTCCACGGCTGTCCTTAATAAAGCTCCAATATATCCAGGGCCGGGGACTGTCCCCACTCGGCTGGACGGGAGAACTGTCCCCACTTCACAGGCTACTGCGCAATGTGTATAGTTCGGCACATGATCAAGCTTCCTGCCGGCGCGCTTATGCTGGCTCCCATGGTAGAACTGAGCAACCGGCCCCTGCGCACTTTAATGGAGCAATGGGGCGGCTGTGACCGCTACCATACTGAAATGTGCAGTGCCTCGGCCTGGCTGGCCAATACGGCCTACGAAAAATGGTTTCTGGATACCCAGCCGGCACCGGAAAAAACCGTCGTACAATTCTATGCCACCAAGGTAGACGACATTCCGCGAGCTGCCGCCCGTTTGCGCGACGAAAAAGCGGCTGAGGGAGCCCCGTTGGCCGGAATCGACATAAATTTCGGCTGTGCCGCTCCGCATATCGAGCGCTCAGGCGGTGGTGTGTACTGGATGAAGCAGGCAGACGCCTCGGCCGAGCTGGTTGCCAAAACCCGGCAGGCCATTCCGGAGCTGGCCCTTTCGGCCAAGCTGCGGCTGGGCTATGAAGATTCGCCGCAGGACCTGCTGGCCTACTGCAAGCTGCTGGCTGATGCCGGTCTGGACTACCTGACTCTCCACCCCCGGCTTAAAAACGAGAAATTCCGCCGGCAGAGCCGCTGGAGCAATGTGCGCTTTCTGGCCGAAAACCTGCCGATACCGGTAATCGGCAATGGTGATATACGCAGCCCGGAAGACTACCGCAAGGCCATGCAGAACTGGCAGCCGGCCGGCATCATGCTGGGCCGCGAAGCCATCCGCCGCCCCTGGCTCTTTGCTTTGATACGCGGCAAGGAGCAAAACCCCGACTTTAGCCTGCACATTGATATGGAAGCATGTGCACTGCAGATGATCAATCTGATACGCCAGCACCTGCCGACCGTCTTCCACATAAGCCGGGCGCGTCGATTTTTTCTGTATTTTAGTGAAAACCTCAGCTTCGGCCACCATCTCTGCTTCAAAATCCAGAACGCCCTGAGCCTGAGCGCCATGGAAGACCATCTGCGCAGCTATTTCCGCGAGGTACCAGCCGAAAAAATCCGCCACGAGCGATAACAGGGGGTGGCAGCCTTCAGCACGTCGCCATCTCCGTCCGCCGCCAAAATCCGGCACAGGCGGGACTTGTTATGCAGCCGCTATTCGGCTAGATTGTAGATGAAACACATGAAAGCATTATTTATTCAGCTGCCGGAGCAAGATCCGGCCAATCTGGCCAGTATGGCCAGCGTACCCTTATTCGCCGGCAGCCTCATCGCCCAGGCCCTTCACAACAAAGCGCTGGAACGCAGCGAGTACAGCTTGCTGGATCAGAATATCTCCGATTTCGGCGGTGACTGCGCCATTCTTACAGCCTTGCTGGGCAGCGGAGCCGAAGCCCTGTTTTTTACTTTGTTTGACTACAACTACGACCGCAGTCTGTTTCTGGCCAAAGCGCTGCGCGGCCGGATGCCGGCAACTTTACTGATAGCACTTGGGCCCGAAGCCTGTGCCGGAACGCCGCTCGCACACAGCCGCACCTTTGACGCGATACTGGAATTGCCCGAAACCGTCGAATGGAGCAGCTTCTGCTACCCGGACGCTGCGGCCTTCTGTGAACTGCTGCAAGATCTGCGCAAGCGCTGCTTAAAACCACGCTACCAGATACTGCCGGCTGGCAGCCTGAAACTGGCCCCGCAATATAAAGATCCCTATCTGATGTCGATAATCCCGATATGCGCTGACAAACCGGTATATGCCGGGTTCCCCTGCCTGGATATTTTACCGCCGGCCCAGCTGCAGGCCGATCTGGTGCACACTGCACCGCTACTTATACAGCAGGCCTGCGCAGCTAATGCACGCGAAATCGTTCTGGCCAACCCGGGCATTCAGCAGATTGACCAGGCCAGCGTCTTTATAAAGACCCTGGCCGCCGCCAACAGCCAGGGCATCGGACTCTTGCTTAACTGGCAGGTTGACCAACTGAACGAAGACCTGGCCAAGCTGCTGATAGATGCCAACCTGCTGGCCATGCGCAGTCAGCTGCTTAGTACTAACCCGGAAAGCCTGCAGGAATGCGGGCACCAGGTAGATCTGCCGGCAATAGAACGCAATGCCCAGTTTATCTGGGCGCAGTCGGCCATACTCAAATTGTCACTCTATCTGGGACTGCCGCAAGACAGTTATGATACGGTTATCGACAGTTTCGATTATCTGGGCATGTCCGGGCTGGGCCAGGACGCCGATTTACGAGTCATCAACCTGCTGCCCGGCACGCTGTGCCGCAAAAATATTGAGAACTTCGGCATCGTGGAAAATTTAGGCACCCCGCCCTACACGGTTACTGAAACCGAAACCATGCAGGAAGAAGATTTTCTGGACGCGCTAGGTGATTTTGAAGAAAGTTTTGACATTGCCGTCAGCCCGCCGGTACGGCCCTGCCTGCAAAGCGAACGCAACGGCTATGCCGCCTGTGTCGATCTGCGCAAGCCGGGGGCCTTCGACCAGTTGCTGGTAAACCCGGAACGACTGGCCAACTCCGTCACCATCCTGGTGGATGCCGACAACCCGGAACTGCTCAAGCGGCTTGGAACCATGGCCCCCGACCTCCGGCGCGAAAACCCCTACACCCTGTGGCAGTTGGTACTCTGCTCGGACAACAGCATTCCCTCCGATGCCGCGCAGCTTGCCCTCACCGAGGCTTTTGTGATGCCGGAGCACTATTTCGAGCTCCAGCACCTGTTCTCGCTGGATCCGCAGAACACCTGGCAGCTGCGCCTGTTTTTTGCCACCAACTCCGAGGCCCTGGCGCTGCGCGCCCTGCACGAATCACGCGAACTGGAAACCATTTTCATCATCCGCGACAGCCTACCCGGCCTGAAGCTGCTGGAAGCCAATCCCTTCATCGCCTTTAACAAGGACCGGCTGGGCTTTGAGCTGTTATACGATCTGATGAACTCCTACCGTAACTTCCAGGATCTGCTATTGGAAAGTACGATCGAGGGTCTGTAGCTTCGAGGCCGGCCGCAAGCACACACAAACCGGGCAGCCAGCTTTAGAGTCGCCCCACCCACATTCTAATACTGGCTGGAAAGATCCACCTGATGCAGGGCCGCTCCGGTCTGCAGATAGCGTTTTACATTTTCGGCTGTCTGCAGAATATTCTGGCGGGCCGCAGTGTGGGTAGAGCCGGCCACATGCGGCGACAGCAGTACGTTTGGCAGCTCATCAAGCGGCAGGTGGCTGGGCTTGCCGTATTCAGAACCAGTCGGCGGATACTGGTACCATACATCCAGGGCAGCTCCGGCCAGGGTTCCATCCTGCAAAGCCTCATACAGCGCAGTTTCGTCAACCACTTCGCCACGCCCCACATTGACCAGATAAGCCCCCCGGCAGGCAGCCAGTTCGTGCCGCCCGATCAACCCTTTGGTGGCATCGGTTAACGGCAGGGTAACAAAGACTATTTCTGCCCCATGTAATACCTGCGAAAGATTGTTCGAAACCAGATTAAAGCCTGGAAGCTGTTCCGTGCTGGCGGAGCGTCTAAAGCCGGCCACCGGGCAACTGAAGGCCTGCAGCAAAAGAGCCAAAGACTGACCTATCGCACCAGTGCCAAGTACCGCACAGTGCTTGCCCTGAATGGAGTCCCAGAAATCCTCTTTGCCTTTGCCCACCCAGAAGCCGTGCCAGCGGCCGGCACGCAAGTCGTTATGGTATTCTACTATACGGCCAAAGCCGGCCAAAACCAGAGCAAGCGCTCGCTCGGCCACACTGAATGCATTGCCATGGCAGTTAAAAACGCGCACCCTTCGCTGATTCAGCAATTCCGCCGGCAGATGATTTATACCCACAAACGGCACAAACAGAGCTTCCAAAGCTCTGGCCTCCTCAAAAAGCTCCGGCTCCAGCCGGTTTGCCACTAGCACAGTAAAAGTGTCAATCTGGGCGCGGCACTCTTCGATACCATGAACCACTTCGATTCCGACGGCCGTACGCAGCTCGTCTGCAGCACTTTTCCAAAGATCATTCTCCGGGACACAAAAACCTACTCGCATGTCGTTTCCTCCCGC
>JAHIWF010000091.1 GCA_018815555.1 Spirochaetota bacterium
GGCAAATCAGCGGAGGCCGCCGATCTGTCCCTGACCTACAATCTGCACCTGCTGGCGGTAATGCAGCGGAAGATCGCCCCGTTGATGCGTATACGCAAAACCGTTCTGCAATCCGGCGACGTGCTTTTGATGCAGGGCCGGCAGAAACAGCTGCGCCAGCAGCTGCGGGCCGTTGGCTGTCTGCCGCTGGCCGACCGTGATGTACGTCTGCCCGGGAATGACAAGCTGGTGCCGGCGGTGCTCATTTTTATCAGCTCGGTAGCGCTGGTTACGGCCGGGTTGCTGCCGGTGCAGATAGCCTTTGCTTTGGCGGCTGTCGCCATGGTGCTGTTCCGGGTGTTGCCCGTGCAGGATCTGTACTCGGCGGTAAATTGGCCGGTTGTGGTATTACTGGGAGCTTTACTGCCCCTGGGTAGTGCTCTGGAAAGCACCGGTGCCAGTGAAACTCTGGCCGGTCTGTTTCTGAGTGTGCAGGGCGGGCTGCCTCATTGGGCGGTGCTGGGTTTGATCATGTTGTTTACCATGCTGCTTTCGGCCTTTATCAACAACACGGCAACGGTGGTGCTTATGGCTCCGATTGCCATTCAAGTGGCTGCCGGCCTGCAGGATTCGGTGGACCCCTTTCTAATGGCGGTGGCCCTTGGCGCGTCCTGTTCCTTCCTTACGCCGGTTGCGCATCATTCCAATACCCTGGTAATGGGACCGGGCGGCTATGTCTTCTCCGATTATGTGCGGCTAGGTCTTCCCTTGTCTCTGGTGACCCTGTTGGCCGGCGTGCCGCTTATCATGTTTTTCTGGCCGCTGTAGCGGCTGCTGTTTGCCTGGAGCTGGCAGTTTGCCCGGAATAGGCGCTCAGTCGTCTTCTTCTTCGTAAGTTTCGGCCAGGTATTCCTGCTTCAGCCAATGGAGTAAGCCTTCCAGGCGGCGGTAATCCTGTTCAGCTGGCTGGTGCCGGCCGAACAGGCAGTCGCGGGTAATGGAAAGATCACAGAGGTCTGGAAGTACGGGAGCACTGCCCTTATTG
Organism: Spirochaetota bacterium; assembly: GCA_018815555.1. Lineage (GTDB taxonomy): Bacteria > Spirochaetota > Spirochaetia > Treponematales > UBA12059 > UBA12059. The sequence goes on from JAHIWF010000091.1 coordinate 1,025, forward strand.
TTCTGGTTTTCAGTGCTTACGGTACTTCCACCCTGGGCTTCGGCAGGCACCGCCGCGGCGGCTGCAATCCGTGCTGCCAGGGTTTTTTCCCAGAGTAGCCAGCCATGTAAGCGCGGGTCGGGAATACTCAGGCTGTCGCTTGCCTTAAGGATGCGCCGTAGCAGTTTGCCCAGGCGGTCCCGGCCAGGGCGATTTTTTATTAATTTTTTTAGCTTATTGTGCAGCAGCCGGTACAGTAGTGCCGAGACTGCCAGAAGGACGGACAGCGCGGCCGGCAGTAGCCACCAGCGGCTTGGTTTTCCGTCTTGTGTGTCTGCATTACTGATCGTTTGTATCTGTCTGCCGCTAATGGCTGAAAGCTGCCGGCGGCTGTACTGGTCGATTTCGGCATTTCTTGCCGCTTCGCTTCCGGCTACCAGCAAGCGCAAGGGCGGAGTGGCCTCAAAAGTAATCCAGCCGGTTTCGGCAAACCACAGTTCCACCCAGGCATGTGAATTAAGTCCGGAAATGGCTATCCGTGCCGTTGCGGGTATCGGACCGCGTCGGTCTTCTTGGTCCTCCTGGTCCGGCAACGGAGGAATGGCCAGGTAGCCGCTTACATAACGGGCTGGGATGCCGTTAAGCCGGGCCAGGATCAGGGCGGCCGTGGCATAATGCACACAGTAGCCTTCGCGGGTTTCAAACAGGAAGTTTGTTACAAATTCCTTGCCGGAACGGTCGTTTTCCGGGTTGAGTGTATAGGAATAATCCTTGGAAAAAAGCGCTGCCAGCGTCGTCTGAAAACGATGTGGGGGCAGGCCGCGCAGCGTTTCGGCCAAGTCTGTCAGGCGTCGGTCCAGTTCCGGCAGTGCGGTATAACGCTCGCGGTCGCTTTCACTTAAGCTTGTCGCATCGGTTTTCGTATCACCTGAATCGATTGTACCGCCTGCCGGTGTTTCAACCACTTGCAGGATGTCACCATACAGCAGGGGGATGACCGGATCAAGCGCTATGGAATCTTCGTATTGTTCTATGCCCTCCAGTGGCCGGGGCAGAGTAATAGCTGTGGTGTGCAGGGTGTGCGGCAGGTAGGGGAAGAAATCGTCCAGAATGGTCAGGGTAAAGCCTGAGGCCGGATCGGCAGCTGCCTCCTGTTCGGTATCAGCGCCAGTTTTAATCGAAATACGGTCAGAGCTTTCAGCTTCGCCGCTGCGCCTCCAGCCGCCGTCCTGATAGTAGTCCTGCGCGCCGGTACGCAGGTAGTAGGCCCGGCCCGGCTCGCCTTCCAGCAGCAGTACCATCCGTGAAGAGAGGAAAATTTCACCACCGGGTTGGTCTGTGCTGAAGCTGTTGCCGTGCCAGAAGCCGCCTACGCCGTACAGCAGCGGAAAGCGCGGTGCCAGCTTGGTGAGTACTGTGCGGACCCCGCGTGACAGATGACGGTCTATCAGCCAGTCGCCGCCGGCACTTTTGCCCCCGGCGCTCAACTGCGGCAGCAAAAATGCGGCAGCGGCCAGAATGCCTACAGTAGCCAGCCCGCGGCGGCTGTGCAGAGGTCGGTTGCGGCCAGCCAGGGGCAGCAGCATAAAGAGCAGGCCGGCCGTAGCGGCTGCCAA
>JAHIWF010000007.1 GCA_018815555.1 Spirochaetota bacterium
TGAACCACTGATTTAGCCGCATTATCGACCACCGCAGTATCGGCTTCCTGCCGGTGCATCGATTCGGCTATATTTCCGGCAATAGCTTCCGATTCCGCCAAACCCGAAACAAGCTCGTCCAGAGCCTTGCCGGATTCTCCGGTCAGCCGTACTCCTTCACTTATTTTTTTCATCATGTCGGTGAACAGGCCGCGCACCAGTTTGGATCCCTTGGCCGACGACTCTGCCAAGCTCCGTACTTCGTCTGCTACGACGGCAAAACCCGCCCCCGATGATCCGGCGTGGGCGGCTTCGATGGCAGCATTCATTGCCAGCAAATTGGTTTGTGCCGCTATTTTGTCTATTGACGCCAGGGTTTCCAATACCTTGCTGCCGGCTTCAGCTACCGCCGCTATCGCCGTCGCTGCCGTGGCGGCAGTCTGGCTGCCTTCGCGGCCCTGAGCGGCCAACATGGCGGCCAGTTCTCCGGAACGCATAGTCATGCTGCCTACTTCACGCATACTGAGCAGCAGAGTGCTTATGGCCGCCGCACTGCTGTCCGAACTTTCCCGTTGTGCATCAGCGGCCTTGGTAACAGCAAACGTTGATTGGCGGTAGCTTTCAACCGCCTGATTCAGTTTTTGAGCGCCGGCTTCTTGTTTCTGCAACTCATTTTGCAGTCTGGCCGCCTCATTGTGGGCTTCTGCCGCCCGTTCTTCGGCCGTTGCCAGAACTTTGCCTACAGAATCGGCGGCCTGTGCGCTTTCCGCAGAAGCTTCGATAATGGTAGCAGTCATGCCTAAAAACCGGTCCAGCATACGGTTTACCAGTTCTGCCAGTTCGCCGATTTCATCCATAACCCGCAGTTCTACTCGTTTGCGCAGGTCAACCGTATCAGAATCCAGCGCGCGCAGTCGTTCGGCCAGGGTATCAAAGCGGTCTCGATTTCTAAATGCGCCGACGCCCAGTACCATAACCGTAACCAGTAGCAGAAACAGTGCCGCTGTTACAAAAGTCCAGCGTTCTGCCTGCAGGGCTGTCATAGAACGTTCCCAAGGCAGCGGGATATTTTCCAGCACAGCGTCAGGTCTAGAACTGATTTCCGGAAGTTTTACGCGCAGCAATTCCCGGAATAGCGGACCAGCCGCATTGCGATTTTCGGCCTCGGCCAGCGCTTGGGTTGCCAGTGACGATACTTCGGAGCCATCACGCAGCGTAAATTGCATAAAACTGAGTGCATAAAAAACCAGACAGATACCAAGCAGCCACTGCCGGGTGGTACTGCGCAGCTGCCGCTTGCGACCCTGCCGGCTGTAAATACCAAGGCGGTCGCGCAACGGCGCAAATACCATTTCGTTAAGCGCGGTTTGGGCACTACTATAAACAAAGCCAGCGGCCAGGTTGGATAACAGAATAATCAGGCGGTCAAAGCGCAGGAAGCCGGATACTCCGCCGGTCATCAGCTGCAGAACCACAAATCCGGCGGTAAAGCCAAGCTCGTTGATTATCAATACCAGGGTGGAGAAACGGATAATGCGCCGCCTGGTTAATTCGGCATATTCCGGATCAAGCTGCTCGTCTTGTTCAATCCGTACTGCTGCCTTCTGTATGGAAAGGGCGGACAGAAACAAAATTACGCCGAAAAGCAGTGCCGGCGGTAATACATACATGCCCATGAAGGAAATAATTGATGGCAGGTAGGCTTGAGCCCCGGGCAAACCCAGGACCAGACCATCCCTGATGAACGATACGGTCTGAATCAGGAAGTAGGCTATAACAATCATGATGGCGGAGTTCATGGTAACTCTCAGGGCCAGAAATCGGTTTTTCACGGATGCTCCTTGGTCTCTTTTGAAGTTTAATATATGAAATGACGAAACGCAATCCAGAAAATGGTTTCCCTCGCAGGTATAGCCTGTATGGGCGCTGGTACGGTGCGTTTATTGGTGGCGCGATCAACATTAGCGGCTTATACTGTTATTCATAAAACCTGATTGCAATTTCGGGGGACCTTATACCGTTATTGCGAAGATCGGATGACCGAAAACCAGGAGATTCGCCATGCAGCAGCACCAGATTCTTGAGTCGGGAACATTATTGGACGGGCAGGGCAGTCTGCGCGAACCGGGCTGGGCTACCAGCCTTATGCTGCAATATGACCGCACGGCCA
>JAHIWF010000092.1 GCA_018815555.1 Spirochaetota bacterium
CCAGGTACCTGGAAACAGGTGGGGTTGGACGAGTTGGGCTTTAGCCTGCAGACGCCCGAACTGGACCTGCTGCTGGTACTGCGTGCCCTGGACAAATACCGCAATCCGATGAACGGCCGGGTGGACTACTGGTGCGAAGTGGAAGCCTTGTATCTGAGCGAAAAACCATAACGCGCGGACGAGGCAACGCAGTGGAACAGGCCGGATCATCCGCCCGCTTTCGCGCTGTGATTTGGTTATTTGATATAATCCATAATCCAGTAAAGTGAAGTTTTGGGCTATTACTAGGCAACTATATTGGAAAGACGCGGTGCACGCTAAAAAGAGAAAGTGCTTGCAAGTGTTATCTACACTGCCGCCACGAGCAACAGAAAACCCGTATGGAGCCGCAATGAATGCAAGACATAAGTAAACTAAAAATTATTGTCGCAATAAAAAAAAGGCGATTTGAGGTAACTTCATGAGCAGACTTCAAGACTAAGGCCGATCTTGTCAACTGTCAAAAGAGAATCTTCTTGTATAAGGAAAATTAGCACCACAAGCACCAGGATTATGATAGAATTAGGATATCAAAAAAACACACCAAACCGGACACTCCAACAATAAGGGGGACTATCAAAATGACCACACGCTTGTCCTACAGCCATCACAAACAATGGCCATTATTCGCTTTAGCCGCAGCATGCTGGCCTGCTATCGGCTTTCTGCCAGGGATGCTGTTGCGGATGATGGCAGATATCAAACTGCCGCTTGCGGTCAACGCTGGAATTGCCATCCTAATCGGCATACTCGGCGCAGGCTTTATTTTCCCGCGTGTTTATAAAATTCCCTTTGGGGCTGCAAGCCCAAGAGACTTTCTGGCCAATATCGGCCTGGGTCAACCAAAACCTATCTTTGCCCAGCTGACTCTGGGCATACTCATAAGTGTCTTGCTCCTAGGCGCAATGCTGGTGGCTTCGCTCTTGACCGGTCGCTACAGCTTTGATCCGACAACCATTAATTGGGGCTCAACCATGCGGGCTCTCAATGCCGGTATCTTCGAAGAGATTTTCTTCCGCGGCATTTTAACCATTATTCTACTGCACGAATTAAGATCATTGCCCAAAGCCATATTAGCACAATCCCTAATATTTGGCTTGTTGCATATCAAGGTTCTGGACGGCTGGGGTCTCTTTGATGCCGGCTATACCGTGGTACTGGCCCTGTTCTACGGCTTGCTGGCAATTAAATCAGGCAATTTGTGGCTGGGAATTATCGTGCATGTTATATACGACACCTTCCTGTTCGCCGTCCAAACGCCGGGAGGATTGTATAATGGGCTGGCAGAGAATGCTCTGTTCTTCGGAAGCCTGACTGCCGGCCTGGCCCTGGCTTCCGGACTGGTTTGCCTGGTCTGTCAAAAACTATGTCCAATAAGTCCGTCAGGCGTGTTTCAGCGTCAATAAAGGGCAGGCCGGTCGGGCGGCGCTGCTGTTACTTGGTTCAGCCCAGGTGGCTGCTCTTTTCCGGTATTGACATGAGCAGACCTTCGGCCGCGCCAGGGATTGTAGCCAGTAGCCCGGAGCGCAGGCCGGCGGCCGAGCACCGTACTACTGGCAAAAAGCCCGGCCCTGCGCCGGCCGGCAGGCTGGCGCAGGGGGCGCCCAATTCTGGCAAATCGGCTATACTGGAGCCAGCACTTAAACCGGAGAGCCGCCGATGCAACATTTTCTTTTGGCCTTCTATATACTTTTCTTCGCGACGGGCTTCATGGGCGGGGCGGCGCTATACATGCTCGGCCTGAGGGTACACAGCAAGCTGATTCGTCCGCTGCTGGCCTTTCAGCTGCTGTTCATGCTTGGGCTGGGTATTGTAGTCGTGTACTATTATCTGGAAACTTTGCCAGGTGGCATAAATCCGGCCATTAAACTGCCGCTCGCCATAGGTATGACCCTGATAAACGCCTCGCTCTATGCCGTGGCGATCCGGCTGATCCGGCTATTGGCTTCGACTGGTACCCGGCGTACGGCCTTGCCAAAAATTGCCGAAGTGCTATCTGCCCTGGTGATAGCCAAAAGCCTGGCCAATATTGCCATTCATACAGCGCACGCTCTGGGTTACGGTGGCCTGGCTAATCTTACCGTTTCAAAGGGCTGGAGTCTGGCTGGCTTTGTTCTATCCGGTCTGGCCATCGGGGCTTTCGGCCTCATGGCCCATCGAAAATTGCATCCACAGGAACCACCGGCCATGCAGCCGCTGATGAAGGCCTACGGCCTTTGTGCCCTGGTTTTCGCGCCGATGGGGCTAGTGGAATTCGTGGTTGAAAGCGCGGATCTGTCCTGGTTGCCGTCCTTGTCGCTTGACCACTTCTTTTATCTGGCCTGGAACCTGGTATCGATGAGTGCTGCCGTCAGGCTCTTAAAGCCGAGCGAAGGCGGGGTGCCTTTACTCGAGGCCGTACCCGAAGAACGCATCCGCTCGCTCGGTATATCGGGGCGGGAAGCTGAAATGGCGGTGCTGATAGCCCGGGGGTTGGCCAATAAGGAAATAGCGGCCGAGCTGGGTATTTCTCCTGCTACGGTACGCACCCACATTTACAACCTGTACCAGAAGGCCGGCGCGCGCAGCAGGGTTGAGCTGCTGAACAAACTGCGCAGTTAGCACTTGAATTCAAGGCAAGAAAAATCCGGGATCTGGAACTCTGAAGCTTGTGTTTCTGAAAATTGCGTAAACAGTGGTCGGCCCGAGGGCTCGAATTTTACTCGTAGGCATAAAAACAGGTCAACTCATATATAAGTTGTATTGTCAGCCGCGGTCCTTCGGACTACCTTCCTGCCCATGGAGGATACTGAATGAAACGACCACTAAAAATTGCCGTATGGATTCTGATTGCGCTCGCACTGGCGATTCTTGTCAATTTCGCGCCTATGGCCAGTCTGGGAATGTCCGGCATGAAAGAGTACCGTTTTTACGGCATGCGCGTGCTGGCAAAACCAGGCGACCAGGCCGAGGCCGAACGGCTGGCCGCCCGCATAGAACGACAGGCCGGAGCGGTCAGCCAGGCCTTGGGCGTGGCCGACACCGCAGACATCGGCATTATTGTATATCCGAGCCGCAAGGATCTGCATCGCAAGACTATCGGCTTTGCAGGTGCCTTCTTGCCCGATTGGTTTATCGGCGACAATACCAAGGATTGGGTTCTTATAACCTCGCCAGCCAATCCCGGTCCATCGCACAGCCGTGAAAGCATAGAACAGGCTGCGGTGCACGAGTATGTTCACGTGCTCACCGACCGGGTCAACAAGGGGCTCGGCTACTGGCTCAAGGAGGGTATAGCGCTCTACCTGGCCGGCCAGGAACCATCCCCGGGATCCGTTAGCCCGCACGCCGATATTACTTGGGAAGAATACTCGAAGCCCAGCGCGCTGCAGTTTGCCAGGGTAGGAGGTTATAGCCTGGCCCATACCCTGGTCGAGTACATAATCGAGCGCTTCGGCTGGGAAGCAGTCGTGCGTCTGGTGCCAGCGGATGCTAGCACTGAAGCCATTCTGGGACTGAGTTCACGTGCTCTGTTTGACGACTGGAAAGCCTGGCTCATTTCTTTATAAGGCGGGATGCCGCGATCGACTGCGAAGCTGCTTCGTTTGGCGTACTCGGCTGACCCGGGTAGATTTTTCTGCCCGCGTCAGCCTGCCTGAAAAGTCTGATGGATAAAAGTATTATGTGTTTTGAAACCCTGCTCCCAACTCGTAGATACTGGAAAACTATACGAATATGATAACCCTTGCATATACAATTCGAAGAGCGCTCCTCGTAGCACCGCTGTTCGTCTTTGTGCTTCTGACCTCCGGTTGCAATTACCCGTTGTTCGATTCCACGCTGTTCTCGGACGACGCCTGGATAGCCAGCGATGGTGACAGCTACCGTTATTATCGGCTTACGCAGACTGCGGATAGCACAACGGCGCAACTCAGCTTTAGCGGGTTTTATGGCAAACACAGTGTCTGGTCAATCGAAGCGACAGGCGAGACTACCATTATGCTGGACCTGGACATTTCCGCCGACCTGAGGGGACGGTACAAGGTTTGCTTTGTGGCCGCGGATAAACAGGTACTAAGCCTTGGGAGCCAGCCTGGAAGGTCCAGCCATGCACTGGAGCTGGCTGCCGGCAAGCACTATATCGTGCTTGTGGGAGATGCCGCCAGCGGTAGTATAACGCTACACTTTTATCATGATCCGGAGCCGCGCCCTTACGAGATTAAAATCCTGCTTTAAGCCGGAGGTTTTGCTGTCTTAGTCCCGGCTGTGTTCTACTGCCGTCCGTCACCTCCGGGCTGTGCCGCACTGATACCCGCCGTAGACAAAGCGGCTGCCAGGGCATAGTCGTGCCCCGATACCAGATCCTCAAGCGTGGGTTGTACAGCCAGATCGGGTGTGACGCCGATGCCGGACGGCATGTCGCGGACCGCGACCTCGTAGGCGGCTGTCGAGTAGCGTACGCGCAAGCCGGTCACCCGCAGCTGTTCGTTGACCGAAGAGTCGCTGCAGCGATAGCCACCGGAGCTCGGCGAACCGACAAGCGTGCCTATGGTATGATATTTTAGCAAGGCCAACAGAAAGCCGTTCATGGAGAATCCGGCTTCGTCCATGAGGACGTAGAGCTGCCCGCCGAATCGTGCCGGCTCCGGCTTCTGGGCGACGCGCCAGGGCAGGACCAAAAGATGCCCGGGTCCAAAGAAAGGCAAGGGCCGATCGATGAGGTAGCGGAACAGTGCGGCGGTCGGTGCCGGTGTTCCGCCATAATTGCCGCGCAGATCCAGAATCAGCACATCGTAGTTTCTAACACGTAACTCGGTAAAGAAATCAGCCAGGTAAG
>JAHIWF010000093.1 GCA_018815555.1 Spirochaetota bacterium
CAGAGAATATGGGCCTGGTATCTGGGCTGGGTTGCCCTGGTTCCGCGATAATTGGGGGCGTGACACCTTTATAGCCGTTCCGGGAATCTTATTGGTATGCGCTTGCTATGAAGAAGCCCGTTTGGTGATAAAAAATTTTGCGGATCGGCAAAATATGGATAGCTCAAGCGCAGACTACGGAAGGATACCTAATCGCTGGCGGTCTCCGGATGATGTGATTTTTAACACAGTGGACGGTACGCTTTGGTTTATCCGTGAGATTTGGGATTATTACTTATATACAGCTGATGTAAAATTTATAATTGAAATGTGGCCCCATGTTTGCTGTGCGCTTAGTGCCGACCTGGAAAGGCGTTGTGATGCAGATTTTTTTCTGAAGCACGAAGCAGCTGATACCTGGATGGATGCAAGAATCGAGGGTGTACTGCCCTGGTCTGAGCGCAGTGATCGGGCTGTAGAGGTTCAGGCGCTCTGGTATACGGCCTTGCAAGTCGGTTTGAAGATGCATGAAATCGTCGCAGGGCTAAAGCCGCTGGCAGCTGACTCGGTTCTCGTATTTAATGCCGCTACCGGGGAGCGTACGGTGTTTAAGGAGCTTTGTCAGCTGGCTGTTGCCCGGCTGGCTTTAAAGATTCCTGCCAACTATTGGTTAGCCAGGCATAAGGGTATGGCCGACCGATTGCTGGCCGCTGATAGTAATGGGGCTGGAGTGCCGGATAAACGCTGCCGCTCAAATGTGTTTTTGGCCTTAACGGCGGCCGATATTCTCCAGCGTGGGAATTTGAAACGGGATGCAGGCTTGTTCACCCCGGATATTGAAAAAGCGGCTCTTGAATCTTCGTGTGCTGAACTGGTTCTGCCTTATGGTGTTTGTTCGTTATCTGTGCATGATCTTTTTTTTCATCCCGCCCATGAGAACCCGGCCATGTATCATAAAGATGCCGCATACCATAACGGTACTATTTGGGGGTGGAGCTCAGGTAGTGTTGTAAGCCTGCTTTGTCGAAACGGCTTGTCAGATAAGGCTTTTGAGTTAACTAAAAATATATCACAACAGTTGCTGCATGGTCGCTGCCCCGGTGCGCTTTCCGAAAATCTGCATGCCTGCCCTGACAAAAACGGTATGATAGTTGAATCTGGTACCTGGCTTCAGGCCTGGAGTGTTTCTGAATTTACTAGAAACATCTGGCAGGATTATGCAGGCCTTTTACCCGATGTCCCGACTGGTCGCTTGATTGTCAGCCCCTGTTTCCCTGCGGCAATAACAAGAGCAAGCTTTCGTTTCCGCTTTGGTTATAATCTAATTATTGAGGGTGCTTATAGCCGAAACGATGATGGTGTCAGGTTGTTTGAATTTTCTATCCTGGCCGGTATTGGTTCCGCAGATGAGATTGTTATGGATCGAGGATGCGCTGCCGATTGCCTGACGGTCATTATCAAAGAATCCGCAGGTTCTGACGACATTGTAACTTCTACGCTAAAATTGAAGCTTGGTGACTGTGGCCGTTTTATCATTGACAAAAATGGTATATCCGCTGACAAAGTTTCGTATGATCTTGCTTTGGTACGTTCGGCAGCGGCAATGTCGGATAGGCAGCCGTTAGTATCTTTGCCGGCTGTGCAAGGATTAGCTGCTGCAGCGATGAAAAATACTTCGGGGTTTTTTATCACGCCTGATATAGCCACAAGCAAGTTTGTACTACGTGGGGAAAACCGCTTGCGTAATATTATCGAAAAAGGCATGTACAATAGCGCACCGCTTGAATTATTGGCCGATTGGTATGATTCACCAGAATTTATGCAGTGTTACAACTACAGCGGAAAGCTTGGTGTCCAGTATTCAACGGAAGCCAGCGTGTTCAGGTTATGGGCTCCACTGGCAGACGCTGTCAGCTTGTGTATATACCATGATGCCGTGGAACCTGATGAATATCCCATGCAGGCCATGGAACAAGGTGTTTGGTCAATAAGCTTGCCTGGAGATTTGATTGGTGTCCTGTACACCTATCGTATAAAAACCCTGGGTTTGATGAGTGAGACGATAGATCCATATGCCTATGCTGCCGGAGTTAATGGTACAAAAGGGGCTGTGCTTAACCTTAAGCTTACGAATCCCGATGGTTGGAATAGCTTTTCAGCACCACGCCTTGTAAACCCGACCGACGCAGTTATATATGAAGTGCATGTTCGGGATCTGAGCAGCCACAGCAGCTGGAACGGTCCTTCGCATTTGCGTGGCGGCTTTGCCGGAGCGCATTGTCAAAATCTCAGCACGAAGCTTGATGATAATAGCATATTTGCACAGGGCTTTGATTATCTTTGCGAGCTCGGGGTTACGCATGTGCAGTTACTGCCGGTTTTTGACTTTGCTTCCGTTGATGAATCTAAACTACAGGATCCAGTCTATAATTCGAAAAAGCAGAACGGTATTTTTAACTGGGGCTACGATCCACAAAATTACAATGTGCCGGAGGGCTCGTACTCGAGCAATCCCGCGGATCCAGGCGCGCGCATAAAGGAATTGAAAGAGCTGATACTCGCTTTAGGCAAGGCCGGAATCGGTGTAGTAATGGATGTCGTGTATAATCATGTGCCGGATGCCGCCGCTTCAAGTTTTGAGTTGTGTGTTCCCGGCTATTATTTCCGCCGGTATAATTATTCTGGTGCCGGCAGTGATACCGCCAGTGAGCGGTTCATGTTCCGTAAATTTATGGTCGATTCACTTGCCTATTGGTTGACGGAATATAAACTCTGCGGTTTTCGTTTTGATTTGATGGGCTTACATGATCTGGAGACTATGCAGCTTATTGAACATAGCTTGCGAAAAATTAAGTCCGATGTACTTCTGTATGGTGAAGGTTGGGACATGTACCGGGCAGACAAACGTCCTATGGCCAGCATGTTACATATTCATCAATTTAGCCAGCTTGGCATGTTTAATGATGCTTTCCGTTGTGGCTTGAAGGGGCTGATCTTTGAACCGACTTCCAAGGGCTGGCTGCAGGATGGCAGCCGGGTGGAGGATGTGGCCTTCGGTGTATGTGGCGCGGTTCGTCATCCGCAGATACAGTATAAAAAAATCCAGGGTACGGCAAGACCTGGACCTTGGACTGAGAATCCTGCTTCCAGCTTGAATTATACCGAGATTCACGACAATCTGACATTGCACGATAAATTGCTTTTATCCATGCCCGGGCTTGCCGAGGCGGATTTGAAAAGAAAAATTAAGTTGGCCCTCGGTTTGATTTTGACCGCGCAGGGAATTCCGGTAATGCACGCCGGCATGGAGTTTCTGCGCACAAAAGAAGTGCCGGAGGAGTGGAAGCTGGCAGGTGGGATCGACAAGTGTTATGTGTGTTCTGAAACCGGCCGTATTTTCTGTCATGACAGCTATAAAGCCGGGGATCTTATAAATGGACTGGATTGGGAGCGGGCTGCCCGCTATTACGATATAGTAAAATGGGTGAGGGAACTGATATGCTTTCGCAAGGCGCACCAAATACTGCGAATGTCGGCAGGCAAAGTTATCCGCCACAGCTTGCACTTTCTGGCCAAAGAGCAGGGATTTCTGGCCTGGCGTATTGACGGGCTGCGACTCAAAGATGATTATGCCGCTCTTTATATCGCAGCCAACAGCGGGGGGGAGGATAGGGTTCTGACGCTTGCAGATGACCTCTGCACTATGGTTACCGACGGACAGGAATTTTATACTGCGGCGCGTTCACTTCTGGACGGAAGAACCCTGCATGTGCCTGCGCAAAGCTTTGTTATCGTTGGTCTTCTGCGTTCATGAGTTCTGTTGTGCGATAACGCAGCCGCCGGCCGGCAATCTGGATTTTTTCCATTTTAGTCTTTACTCTTTGGCCGTTTACCAGCAGTTTTCTGAAGCCGGATTTTTTAGGAAGCAGAACGCGGTAATTAACCGGACCATAATTAGTTTCCAGCATTGTGGCGGTAAAAGAAATGACAGTGCCCTGTATTTCTACCCGTAGCTCGATGCTGCTTTGCTGTCCTTCCTGGTATGCGGTGCTTGCACCATCATCGGCATAATATCTGTAGCTGAAACTGTATGCCGGACTTCCCTGTTTGTCTGCTATTGCCAGCACCAGAAAATCTACGGTGGAGAGATCGTTATGGTTGTCGGTAATTTGCCCTGGCCGCAGAGGCAGTATGTGTCGCTCTGCGCCGAAGAGCGGCGTTGATCTGCCCGGCTTTGCAATAATAGTATTACTAGTGTGCAGCCATTTGCCGGTGGTGAAGTCGTACCAAGTGCCCTGCGGAAGGCTAACCGTTCGGCTTCTGCTTTGCTCGTCAAGAATGGGTGCATGGAGCAGCGCTGTGCCCAGCATGAAGCAGTCGGCGATAGTATCAAAACGTTCTTCTGCGTAATGATACCAGAGCGGCCGCATTATTGGTGCGCCGCTTTGCTCATGCTCTATAAATAGTTGATACATATATGGCAGAAAGCGGTATCTGGATCGTATGAAATCGGCGGCAACCTGGAGTGTAGCCTTGTCGCGACTCCAGGGTTCCTGGTCTTTGGCTCCGGCGACATTATGATTACGAAAAAACGGAAAGAGAAATCCGGCTTTATACCAGCAGCGCAATAAAGCATCACTGGCGTCACCGACAAATCCGGGAACATCAGGCCCGTTAAAGGGCATGCCGGAAAGTGAGAGGTTGAGTGAAAAAGCTATAGCGTTTTTTAAATGAGCAGTATTGGATATATTGTCCCCAGTCCATACGGCTGCATGGCGGCTCATGGAAAGAAACGCCGAGCGCGATATTACGAAACTTCGCTTGCCCGGGTGCGCACGCTCAAGTCCGGTTTTGGTGGCTTCGGCCATAGCCAGTGCGTATTGGTTATGCCAGCTCTCATGCTCCAGTTTTCCGTTCTGAAAGCGCATGTCTTCGAGCGGGGCTGAACCGGTTGATGGATCATTCATGTCTATCCAGAAACCTTCAAAGCCTAGCTTGGCAAATTGCTCCACCCGCTCTGCCCAGAAAGCCCGGGTTGCCTCCAATGCGAAGTCCGGGAAGCAGGTATAGCCTGGCCAGACAAAACCGGTAAAATTCTGGCCTTCTGTTGTTTTGCATAAAAGATTAGCTGCTGAAGCTTCGCGGTATTCTATAAAATTGTCATCCCGGCGGAGACCAGGATCGAGTATGGGGACAACCTTAAACCCTCGGGCTTTTAGTTCGGCTATCTGCTCGGCCGGATTCACAAAATGTCTTTTATTAATAGTAAAGACCTTGAAGTCTTCCATGTAATCAATGTCAAGCCACAGCCCGTCGTTGGGTATCCGCCGGTTTTCGTATTCTCGCGCTATGAGATCCAGGTCACTGTAGGAGCGATAGCCCCAGCGGCTCTGGTGATGCCCCAGAGCCCACAGCGGCGGTCTGGCTATTTTTCCCTGCAGTGTTTGTATTTTGCAAATAACTTCAGCTGCGCTGTCTCCGGCTATTATAAAAATTTCCGGTGCGCCACCGGTTGACCCGGCATAAAGCCATTTGTGAAAAGGAGTAGAGCCGGCAGCGAATATTCCTTCACCTGCTCCAGTGTTCATGAAAACCGGATATGAGTTGTTTATAAGCAGGGCCGCCCAGCCGCTTTTTGAACAAGGCTGGTTTTCGGCGGATTGCGGGTTTGCCTTTTTCTTGGGTAGGCTTTTCTGTGTACCACTGTCTGATGAGTCGTTGCCGGTTCCAGCCGTTTTAATCAGCAGCACCGGGAAGGATGTATATAGCGGGTCGGCATTACCTTGCCGGGCTGTATCCCAGTCGAAATCAGCCAACAGATCAGTGTTCCAGAATTTGGTTCTTTTCCCAGATAATTCAAAGCCGAGGTTTTTTCCGCCCATGCCGTAAAAACGCTGGCTTTCCGAGAAAGTGAGGCACAACATCCATTTGCTGCCATTTATACCAAGACTATGTTCCGCCGGACCGGATAAAAGCCGCTGAGAGCCCAGGGTCAAACTGAAGCCGGCCTTGGCGTCTATTGTACACAAGGCGCTGCTTCTGATTCCTGCATAACTGCTTGTGTCTATCCGGGCGTAGGATGGATTGCCCTCCGTCCAGCGTTTGCCCGAGACCCGCAGTCTAAAAATGTTGGCACCGCAGTCTATGAGCTCGTAAGGTAGTGTTGATTTATTGAAGCGCAGCTGGCCAGGAGTATTATCTCCCTTTGCCATGATTACTTTATCAGCGAATACAAAATTTTCCGGAGTCTCGATTTTTTTGTAGTTCATGATGCGCTCCTCTCTTGCACAGGGCTGGCCTGTACTGCATACTTGTTGCCGAATGCGAGTTGATATGATACACCATACAATCCTGTGATGAAAGGACCAAAATAGTATGCGCTATGATTATGCTGTTTATATCGGTCGTTTCCAGCCGCCGCATCGTGGTCATTTCAGCTTGATGCAGCAGGCTGCGGAAATTGCTGATACCCTGCTTTTGTGTGTTGGCTCTGCATATAGTTCTCGTTCGCTCAGAAATCCTTTTACGTTTTCTGAGCGCCAGGATTTGCTGCTGGAGTTGACGGCTGGTCTGCCCTGTGCTGTTGCCTGCCTGCCCTTGCGTGATAGTGCCTATAATTTTACAGAGTGGCTGATACACCTGCGTCAGGCTGTCCTTGAGTATGCCTGTGCGCAAGGCAAACCTGATGCAAGCATAATTCTGATCGGTGCGCGCAAGGATGAAAGCAGTTATTATCTGGAGCATATTCCCGAATGGCCCTTTCATAGGTTTCCAGTGGCCGGAAGTTATAATTCGACACGTGTACGTGAATTACTGGCACATGACCCTTCTGGGCTCACAGCCGCTGCTTTGCAGGAGCATGTAGAAGCAACAGTAGCCGCCTGGCTGCAGCTTTGGATGCACTCGCTTCCTGCGAATGCTTTCCGAGAGGAGTATGCCGCCGTGCAGGTTTACCGTTCCTCCTGGGCCCAAGCGCCATATCCACCGGTTTTTGTTACGGTTGACGCACTGGTGCTTTGCTCCGGCAGAGTATTGCTGGTGCGGCGGGGTAAGTGGCCAGGCAAGGACCAGCTTGCGCTTCCCGGCGGATTTCTGGAGCCTGATGAACCATGTAAAGCTGCCTGCCTGCGCGAGTTGCGCGAGGAAACCGGTTTAATCATTTCCGATCCAGATAAATATTTACTTATGACACATGTATTTGATGAACCGTATCGCGACCCGCGCGGCCGGATGCTTACTCATGTGTTTATGTTTTCTTTACCGACGACATCTCATCTGGCGGAGCTTTCCGCTGCCGATGATGCCGAAGCGGCGCTATGGTTTCCCTTGCATGAGCTGATTGAGTCCAGTAGCTTGTTTTTTGGTGACCATCATCGTATAATTCGCTACTTTTTAAACCGGCTGCAGTAGCCGTGGTTGTTGGAGGTTCCTATGAATATTGATCGTTGTAGTGGTGTGCTTTTGCATGTTACATCGCTGCCTTCTAAATACGGGATTGGTGATTTCGGGCCGGCAGCCTATGCCTTTGTCGACCGTTTATTGAGTGCCGGCCAGAAGGTCTGGCAGATTCTGCCGCTTGGTCCTACTGGTTATGGCGATTCTCCGTACGCTGCTTTTTCCAGTTTTGCCGGCAACGAACTGCTGATAGATATTGAAGCCCTCTGGAAAGAAGGCTTATTGCTGAAGCGGGATATTCAGACACTGGAAGACCGGGCCATCAATAATGTTGATTATGGTCCCTTAATCGAAAAGAAACAGCCTTTATTGCGCAAAGCGGCAGCCGCGTTTTTGAAAAAACGCGGTAATAAGGCAGACTATCGCGATTTTATAAAAAAGGAAGCAGCCTGGCTTGATGACTATGCGCTTTTTCGTTCGATAAAAGCGATCTATGATCGTGAAGCCGCCGCAAAGGGTGTGCAGCTTTCTATCTGGAATCTTACCTGGCCTGACCAATTAAAAAAACGTGATCCGGCAGCGCTAAATGAATGGCGGACTACTCATGCAGTGGAGATCGAGGAAATTAAGGTTCAGCAATTCTTTTTTTACCGGCAATGGGAGGCTTTAAAAGCCTATGCCAACCGCCGTGGTATCAGTATTGTCGGCGACATTCCGATTTTTACGGCCATGGATTCTTCCGATGTTTGGGCGGCGCCGTCGCTTTTTATACTTAATGATGCCATGGTGCCGCTTAAGGTAGCCGGGGTTCCACCGGATTATTTCAGTGAAGACGGTCAATTGTGGGGTAATCCGCTCTATGACTGGCCTGCCCACCAGAACCAGAATTTTTCATGGTGGATCAGTCGGATCGAGCATGCTTTGCGACTCTATGATGTCGTTCGTATCGATCATTTCCGCGGCTTTGAGGCCTATTGGGCTGTGCCCTACAACGAGAAGACCGCGCGCATTGGCGAATGGGAGAAAGCACCGGGGCAGGAATTGTTCAAGACCCTGCAGGCAAAACTGGGTAATGACCTGCCAATAATTGCCGAAGATCTGGGTTTGATTACCGATGAAGTACGCAGACTGCGCGACGATTTTAAGCTGCCGGGTATGAAGATTCTGCAATTTGCCTTTGGACCAGGTCCTGACGGCCACAGTCTCGACAATTCCAATGTCTTTTTGCCGCACAATTATCCGGAGAACTGTATTGTATACACCGGAACGCATGACAATGATACCCTGGTTGGAAAATATAAGCCTGGCGACGAGCAGGAGTTGGCTTTTATTTATGAATATCTTGGCTACAAGCCTAAAGACATCTGTACTGTACTGGTGCGTGAAACCCTGCGATCGGTAGCCCGCCTGGCTATCATCCCGCTGCAGGATATCCTGGAAGGTGGAAAAGAGAGCCGTATGAATATTCCTTCAACGCTTGGCGGCAACTGGATCTGGCGTATGAAAGCTCGTGACATGAAGGACAAGGCCTGGGATCGCCTGCATAGCTGGTGCAAATTATACTCCCGTTAGTTTGACATTCCGGGCTTTTTCCCCTACAGTACTGCAGTATGTATATGAAACTACTTTCATTGCTGGAGGCTGACATGTGGAATGATTCGGTAACCAAACTGGGATCACAATCGATATATCAGATATTTCCGCGTAATTTTACAGCGGAAGGTACGCTGGATGCGGCAAGTGCAGAGTTATCGCGCATTGCCGGCATGGGCTTTGATATTGTGTATTTAACTCCGGTGCATCCGATCGGAAAACTTGCCCGCAAAGGGCCGGTAGGTAGTCCTTATGCTATCGTCGATTACCGGTCGGTGGATCCGGCTCTAGGCGGCGAGGCTGCCCTGCAGCGTTTTTGCGGCACAGCCCATCAACAGGGGCTTAAGGTGATTATGGATGTGGTATACAATCATACCTCTCCTGATTCGCTGCTGGTGCAGGAACATCCCGACTGGTTTATCACCGGCCCGGATGGAAAGCCGGGGCGAAAAGTAGACGATTGGTCTGATGTAATAGATCTCGATTACAGCGCCGCCGGTCTGCGTGAATATCTTATCGAAACCCTCGAGAAATGGCTGCGACTGGGAGCGGACGGGTTCCGCTGCGATGTAGCCAGTCTGGTGCCGGTGGATTTTTGGGTGGAAGCCCGACGCAGGGCAGAGGCCATTAAGCCGACTATTTGGCTGGCCGAGAGTGTACACAAGGAATTTGTGTCATATATGCGCCACCATGGCCATTACGCAGCCAGTGACAGCGAGCTGCATGCCGCCTTTGACCTGACCTACGATTATGACGGGCGGGAGTTTCTTGACGGCTTTATCCGCGGTTCGGCGTCAATACAGCCCTACCTCGACTTTATCGAACTGCAATCCTGCATGTATCCTGCCCATGCGCGCAAAGCCCGTTGTCTCGAAAATCATGATCAGCCGCGAATCGCCGACCTGGTGCCGCAAGTCGACCGTCTGCGCAATATCACAGCAATGTGGATGCTGCTGCCTGGCACCTTCTTTGCCTATATGGGCCAGGAATGGGGGCTGACGCATAAGCCCGATCTTTTTTCCAATGACCCGCTGAACCGCAGCAAAATTGACAATGACTTTCTGGCCTTTTTCAGTCGGATGCATGCCCTGGGCAAGCAATTGCGCAGTTTGACCACACGCTTTCTGCTACGGCAGCCGGCGCTTGGTGTAGTGCTGATGGAGGGCTATACCGCCGAGCGGCCGGTTTTTTCGGCTTTATTTAACCTGGATGGCCGGCGGGGGCAGCTGGATACAGAAAAATTCGGGCTAAGCAGCCTGAGTGGGCAGAATTTGCTGACTGGTGAGGACTTTGTTGTTGGTGACTGTTTGACCTTAGGGGCTGAACCGTTGGTGCTGGCGGTTGCAGGCGTGGCCGACAAGAACTCCACCGGCAAATGATGATCAGGCTGCTTATCCGCAAATCCTTTTCTGATCTGTGGGATAATCTTTTTACCCTGGTTCTGGTTAATGCCGGCTTGCTGCTAGTCGTGTTGCTTCCGCTAATTCCGCTCTTGCTTCTTGCCGTGCCAGGCTGGCTGGTTGCTGTGCTCTTTGCTTTGTCGCTGCTGGCTGCCTGTGTGTGGCTGGCGGCGGCTTTGGCTGCCCTGAGTGAGCTTACCTGGGCGGCAGCCGGCGAGCGCTTGTCAATCCGGCAGCTTGTTTTATCATTACGCCGGGCTTTGCGCCCTGGTGCATCCCTGGCAGCGCTAATCGCTGCTTTAGGACTGGCTTTGTGGGCTGTTGTTCCCCGGTATCTGGAATCGCCAAGTTTTTTTTCCTTGTTTATGCTGGGCATAATTGGCTGGTTTGGGTTGTTCTGCCTTGCTGCCGGACAATATTATCTGCCGTTGTTTATGTATGCCCGTTTGAGAGGCTATGCTACATCGCTTCCAGCCATCATGAAGCGTTGTCTGTTGTTTTTTATGGACAACCCCGGCTTTTCGCTTTTCCTGCTTTTGCATTCGCTTTTTTACCTGATACTATCTGCCCTGCCGGCTTTTTTGATTCCCGGTCCGGCCGGGGTTCTGCTTGGTCTTTCCGATGCTGTGTATCTGCGCATGTTCAAGTATGACTGGCTGGAATCGCTTCCGGCAAGCGCAACGCGTCGGCAGGTTCCCTGGTCGGAACTATTGGCAGAGGAAGAGGCCCGGCTGGGTTCTAGAAGTTTGAAGAGCTTAATCTTCCCATGGAAAGAGTAAACAGAGTTAACAATGGCATAAACTTCGTTAGCCTAGAAACTGGCAGGCAGCACAGCTTCCGCTATTTGTCCTGTCCGGACAGGCTGGAGCTTCGTAATCGCGATAAAATGTAATTTTCCTGAAAATAAGCCTTGACAGAATAGCAAAACAGGTTGAAACTATAAAAGTACTTTCATGAATATTCTTTTGCTATTGTGCAGTCAGGATGGGCCATGATCCACAAACCGGCGGTTACCATTTACGATGTAGCCGATCAGGCAGCCGTAAGTATTTCTACAGTCTCCCGCTACCTTAACAATCCGGACAAGGTAAATGCCGAAACCGGCATACGCATAAAGGCGGCTATAGACGCCCTGGCTTATATAAGGCATGGCAATGCCGGCACCAAACAGAGCCGGCAGACCGGTCGCATTGGTATTCTGGTACCGTTTTTTCCGGCACCTTCTTTTGTGGAGCGCATGCAGGGTATTACGCCGGTTTTGCATAATGCCAACTGCGAGATGCTGATATACAGCATTGATTCACCGCAACAGCTGGATAATTATCTGCGGAATGGTGCATTTACCAAACGCCTGGATGGAATAATCGTTATGGCCATGTCGCTCAGCGAGCATGATGCCAGGCTGGTACACCGCTCCGGCATGCAAGTTGTGATGGTGGAACAGCATAATCCGCTCTTCTGCTCGATAGAGTGCGACAATGTCCGTGGCGGTGCTCTGGCTGCCGAATATCTGTTGTCTAAAAACTATGCCCCTTATGCCTATATCGGCCAGAAGACAGCTCTGCCGTATTCCTTACAACCCAGTGATTTGCGCATAAAAGGATTTCAGGATGCTTTGAAAGCGGCAGGGCAGCCTTTGCGTCCCGAATTTACACTGCTTGGCGATGTTTCGGTTGATGGCGGGTTTCAACTCGCCATGGAATTGCTGCAGCG